>CAZLYV010000045.1:0-12698 GCA_964563665.1 uncultured Acetobacteraceae bacterium | reverse complement strand
GCCGATTTTGATCGCCCTCGTAGCCTTCATCCTTTGGCTATTTGCGCGCGGCTAGGTGGCGAACATCGAGGGGCCGCTTGACGGACGGCCCGGCGCGGCCGACACTCCGGCCTTAATCAATATTCGACAAACGAAGATCACGGAAGGCAACCGGGATCGACATCCTAGGGGAGCGATACATGCCAAAAATTTCAATGACCGTTAACGGCAGTCCGGTTTCGGCGGAGGTCGAACATCGGACTCTCCTGGTTCAGTTCCTGCGCGAGAAGCTGGGATTGACGGGAACGCATGTCGGCTGCGACACCAGCCAGTGCGGCGCATGTGTCGTCCATGTCGACGGCCGATCGGTCAAGAGTTGCACGATGCTGGCGGTGCAAGCCGACGGCGCGAAGGTTGCGACGATCGAGGGCTTGGCCACCGATGGCAAGCTGCATCCCATGCAGGAGGCGTTCCGTGAGAACCACGGGCTGCAGTGCGGGTTCTGCACGCCGGGCATGGTGATGAGCGCGCTCGAACTGGTGAAGCGCAATCCAAATCCCGATGAGACCGAAATTCGCGAATGGCTCGAGGGCAATCTGTGCCGCTGCACCGGCTACCACAATATCGTGAAATCCATCAAAGCAGGCGCCGCGGCAATGCGCGGCGCGGGGAGGTAAGGCCATGGCGAAGGACGGCATCGGCGTCGCGGTGCGGCGCAAGGAGGATTTCCGTTTCCTCACCGGCCGCGGAATGTACACCGACGACATCAACCGGCCGGGTCAGCTCCACGCGCATATTTTGCGCTCCCCGCACGCGCACGCAGCGCTCCGCAAGATAGACGTCGCGAAGGCGAAGGCGGCGCCCGGCGTCGTCGCCGTGTTCACCGGCGCCGACATGGCGAAGGACAATGTCGGCGGACTTCCCTGCGGCTGGCTGCTCAAGAACAAGGATGGCAGCCCGATGGTCGAGCCGCCGCATCCGCCGCTGGTGAGCGATCGTGTGCGCCACGTGGGCGACCAGGTCGCGGTGGTGATCGCCGAGACCAAAGCGCAGGCGCGCGACGCGGCGGAATTGATCGAGATCGACTATCAGCAATTGCCCGTGGTCGCCTCGATTGCCGATGCCGTCAAGCCCGGCGGGCCCGTGGTGTGGGATCAGGCCAAGGGCAACACCTGCTTCGATTGGCACCTCGGCGACAAGGACGCGGTCGACGCCGCGTTCAAGAAAGCGCACAAGGTCGCCAAGATCGATTTCGTCAACAATCGGCTCATCCCCAACGCGATGGAACCGCGCGCCGCGATCGGCGACTTCGACCGTGCGACCGGCGAGCACACGCTCTACACCACGAGCCAGAACCCGCACCTCATCCGCCTGCTTATGGGCGCGTTCGTCCTGCATATACCCGAGAGCCGGCTCCGCGTCTTCGCTCCGGACGTGGGCGGTGGGTTCGGCTCGAAGATCTACCACTATGCCGAGGAAGCGATCGTCACTTGGGCGGCAGCCAAGATTGCGCGGCCGATCAAGTGGACGGCCGACCGTTCGGAATCGTTCATGTCCGACGCGCATGGCCGCGACCATGTGAGCCATGCCGAGCTTGCGCTCGGACCTGACGGCAAATTTCTTGCCTTGCGGGTGTCGACGGTGGCCAATGTCGGTGCGTATCTTTCCACCTTCGGCTCGTGCATTCCGACTTACCTTTACGCAACCCTGCTGGCCGGCGTTTACACGACGCCCGCCATTTACGCCGAAGTGCGCACGGTCTTCACCAACACGGTGCCGGTCGACGCCTATCGCGGCGCCGGCCGCCCGGAGGCGACGTATCTTCTCGAACGCCTGGTCGATGTCGCGGCGCGCGAGATGAACATGGACCGCGTCGAAATCCGGCGAAAGAACTTCATCCCGGCCAATGCGTTCCCCTACCAGACTCCGGTCGCCCTCCAATACGACAGCGGGAACTATCAAGCGACGCTCGACCTGGCGCTGAAGGCGGCCGAGTGGGCCGGCTTCGAGGCGCGTCGGGCCGAGGCGAATAAACGCGGCAAGCTCCGCGGAATCGGCGTATCGACCTATATCGAGGCGTGCGGCATCGCGCCTTCGAATATCGCCGGCGCGCTCGGCGCGCGGGCCGGTCTTTACGAGACGGCCGAGGTACGCGTCCACCCCACGGGCTCGGTCACCGTCTTCACCGGCAGCCACAGCCACGGCCAAGGGCACGAAACGACGTTCGCTCAGATCGTGGCCGAAGGGCTCGGCATTCCGATCGAGAACGTGGAGGTGGTTCACGGCGATACCGCGAAAATCCCGTTCGGCATGGGAACCTATGGCTCGCGCTCGCTCGCCGTCGGCGGCTCGGCGCTCGTCAAGGCGATCGACAAGGTGGTCAAGAAAGGCAAGAAAATCGCCGCGCACCTGCTCGAGGCGGCGGAGGCCGACATCGAGTTCAAGGACGGCAAGTTCACGGTGGCCGGCACCGACAGGAGCAAGGCGTTCGGCGAGATCGCGCTCACCGCTTACGTGCCGCACAACTATCCGCTGGACGAGCTGGAACCCGGCCTCGACGAAACGACATTCTACGACCCGAAGAACTTCACCTTCCCGGCCGGCTGTCATATCTGCGAGGTCGAGGTCGATCCCGACACCGGCGTGACCGCCATCGTGAAGTTCAGCGCCGTCGACGATGTCGGGCGGGTGATCAATCCGATGATCGTCGAGGGTCAGGTGCAGGGCGGCGTCGCGCAAGGCATCGGTCAGGCGTTGCTCGAGCAGTGCGTCTACGACGCCAACGGCCAATTGTTGTCGGGCTCGATGCTCGACTACTGCATGCCGCGCGCGGACGATCTGCCGGGCATCGGGGTCGGTACGCACGCCACGTTGTGCACGCACAACCCGCTCGGCGTGAAAGGCTGCGGCGAGGTCGGTGCGATCGGCTCGCCGCCGGCGGTCATCAACGCGATCATCGATGCGTTGTCGCCGTTGGGCGTCCGCCATATCGAAATGCCGGCGACGCCGCAGAAGGTGTGGCAGGCCATCCGGAATACCACCGCCCGCCAGGCGGCCGAATAGGGAGTGACACATCATGTATGATTTCGCCTATCACCGTCCCAAGACGGTCGCCGACGCGGTCAAGGCGTTGAAGGGCGCCGCCGACGGCAAGTTCATGGCGGGCGGGCAAACGCTGATCCCGACGCTGAAGCAGCGCCTGGCGCGGCCAAGCGACGTGGTTGATCTAGGCGCGCTTGCCGAGCTGCGCGGCATCAAGGTTGATGGCGGCAAGGTCGTCATCGGCGCCCTCACGCCCCATGGCGATGTCGCTTCTTCGTCGGAGGTCAAGAAGGCGATTGCAGCGCTTGCCCACCTTGCCGATGAAATCGGCGATCCGCAGGTGCGCAATCGCGGCACGATCGGCGGCTCGCTCGCCAACAACGACCCCAACGCCGACTACCCGGCGGCCGTTCTCGGTCTTGGCGCCACGGTTCATACCAACGAGCGCACGATCGCCGCCGATGATTACTTCAAGGGCATGTTCGAAACGGCGCTGAAGCCCGGCGAGATCATCACCGCGGTCAGCTTTCCCGTTCCCCAAAAGGCCGGCTACGCCAAGTTCCCGAATCCGGCCTCGCGCTATGCGATGGTCGGCGTGATGGTCGCCAAAGGGCCCCAAGGCGTACGGGTCGCGATAACCGGCGCCGCGCCCAGCGTGTTTCGCAGCAAGGAGATGGAGGCGGCGCTCGCCAAGGATTGGTCGGCTTCGGCGCTCGACGCGATCAAGGTTCCGGCCAAGGGCCTCAATTCGGATATCCATGGTTCGGCCGAATACCGGGCGCACCTGATCGGGGTCATGGCCAAACGGGCGGTTCAAGCGGCGGGTTAAAGACTTAACGAGCATCCCTCATCCGGTTTCTCATGGCGTTTGCCGAGGACTGGATGGGGGGTTTCTATTTCTGAACGGGCAAAGCGTTGACTGGCTATCCTGAGCCCTTACATACGATTGGCATGCGACGGAGATAGCCCGCTTATGGCCCGATCGATCCCGGCAAGCGTCGACGACACCCTCGCCCTTCTCAAGGCCGGCGACTACATCGCCGACCGTAGCCTGGCGACCGCGGCGTTTCTGGCGCTCAAGCTGAACCGGCCGCTCTTTCTTGAAGGCGAGGCCGGAGTAGGCAAAACCGAGATCGCCAAGGTGCTGGCGACGACGTTGGGGCGTCGACTGATTCGGCTCCAGTGCTACGAGGGCCTCGACGTGGGCTCGGCGGTCTATGAATGGAACTACTCGCGCCAGATGCTCGAAATCCGGCTGGCCGAGGCGACCAGCGAAAGCCGCGAGAGTCTCGAACAGGAGATTTTCTCAGAGCGCTTTCTGATCCGCCGCCCGCTCCTCCAGGCGCTCGATCCCGACCCGGCCGGGCCGCCCGTGCTGTTGATCGACGAGCTCGACCGCGCCGACGAGCCGTTCGAGGCTTATCTGCTCGAGGTGCTGGCCGATTATCAGATCACCATTCCCGAGCTCGGCACGATCAAGGCGCCGGCGCCGCCGATCGCCATCGTCACCTCGAACCGTACGCGCGAGATCCACGACGCCCTCAAGCGCCGCTGCTACTACTACTGGGTCGATTATCCGACGGCGGCGCGCGAACTCGATATCCTGCACCTCAAGGTTCCGGGCGCCGCCGAGGCGCTCACCAGGCAGGTCGTCGGTTTCGTCCAAAGTCTCCGCGGCGAGGAATTGTTCAAGGCGCCCGGCGTCGCCGAGACGATCGATTGGACCAATGCGCTGGTTCAACTCAATCGCGTGACGCTCGATCCCGCGACGATCAACGAGACGCTGGGCGCGGTCCTCAAGTATCAGGATGACATCGCCAAGATCCGGGGACCGGAAGCCGCCCGCCTGCTGGCACAGGTCCAGGCCGAACTGGCGGCGGCGCCGGCGGCGCAATGATCGCCGCACGACCGGCCGCGGACGCTACGGGCACGCTGGTTGCCAACCTGATGCACTTTGCGCGCATTCTGCGCCACGCCGGGTTGCCGATCGGCCCCGGCCGGGTGCTCGAAGCGGTGCGCGCGGTCCAGGCGATCGGGCTCGGCAACCGTGCGGATTTTTATTGGACGTTGCATGCGATCTTCGTCAATCGGCACGATCAGCGGCATATCTTCGATCAGGCCTTCCGCCTGTTTTGGCGCGATCCAGAATGGTCGGCGCGCCTCCCCGCCCTCTCCCTTCTTCTGCCCCAAGCGCGAGGGCCGGCCGAGCAACGGCCGCGCGATCCGATGAGCCGGCGGCTCGCCGACGCCCTTCACGGCGAGGCCGAGCGTCCCCGGCCGAGCGCGGACGAAGACGGAGAGGACGAAACCTTCGATGCGGCCATGACCTGGTCGGCGCGCGAGGTGCTGCAGCGCAAGGACTTCGAGCAGATGACCGCCGCCGAACTCGCCAAGGCGAAAGCGATCATGGCGCGCCTCGTGCTTCCCGTGGCGGCGGTGCGCACCCGCCGCTTCCGGTCGGATCCCGCCGGCGCGCGGGTCGATCTTCGCGCCACCTTGCGTGCAACCGCGCGAAGCGGCGGCGACGTGATCACGGTCAAATTCCGCTCGCCGCGTCGGCGGCCGCCGCCGGTCGTCGTGCTGTGCGATATTTCGGGGTCGATGGAGCGCTATTCGCGGATGCTGCTTCATTTTCTTCATGCGCTTGCCGCCAGTCGTCAGCGCGTCCACAGCTTCGTGTTCGGAACCCGGCTCACCAACATCACCCGCCAGCTTCGCCATCGCGACATCGACGAAGCGCTGGCGCGGGTTTCTTCTGCGGTCGAGGACTGGTCGGGCGGCACCCGGATCGGTCACTGCCTTGCCGAGTTCAATCGGCATTGGGGACGTCGCGTGCTGGGGCAGAACGCGCTGGTGCTCTTCATCAGCGACGGCCTCGATCGCGAGGGCGGCTCGTTGCTCGAGCGCGAGGTCGAGCGCCTGCACAAATCCTGCCGGCGGCTCGTCTGGCTCAACCCGCTGTTGCGCTACGCCGGCTTCGAACCAAAATTCAGGGGGGCGAAGGCGATCTTGCCGCACGTCGACGATTTCCGGCCGGCGCACAGCCTGGCCAGCCTGGCCGATATCGCCGAAGCTCTGAGCCAGCCGACTTACGCCCGCCATCAGGACGCCTATCGGGCACGGGAGCACGCCGCATGACGACGATCGGCAACGACAGCGACGACATCTTGCGCGAGGCGCACGGATGGCGCGAGGCGGGCGACAACGTGGCGCTTGCAACCGTGGTCACGACCTGGGGCTCCTCGCCCCGCCCCGTCGGCAGCCAGCTTGCCGTGGCCGCGGATGGCCGATTCATCGGCTCGGTCTCGGGTGGATGCATCGAGGGCGCGGTCATCAGGGAGGCGCTCGATGTGATCGCCAACGGCAAGCCGCGGCTGCTCGATTTCGGCGTGACCAATGAGCAGGCGTGGGAGGTCGGCCTCGCTTGCGGCGGGAAGGTTCAGGTTTTTGTCGAGCGCCTGGAATGAAGCGCGATATTCGTCAAGCGTTGCTTTCTGCGCGCGAAGCTGGGCGACCGGTGGCGCTGGCGACGAACTTGCGGAGCGGCCAGCAGCTGCTTGTCTTCGAGCGCGAGACCACGGGCGATTTGTGCCTCGATATCGACATGCTTGCCGCCATCGGCGATGCGCTGAAGCAAGATGCGAACACGACGATTGCCACGCCCGCCGGCGAGGTCTTCGTTCAAGCCTTCAATCCGCCGCCGCGGCTCATCGTCGTCGGCGCGGTCCACATCGCCCAACCATTGGCGCGGATCGCCAGTCTCGCCGGCTACGGCGTGACGGTGGTCGATCCCCGGCGCGCCTTCGCTTCGAGTGACAAATTCTCCGGCTTCGCCGTCACCGATGAGTGGCCGGACGAGGCGTTGACGCGGCTTGGGCCCGATTTGCGATCGGCCGTCGTCACCCTCACCCACGATCCAAAGCTCGACGACCCGGCGCTGGCGGTCGCCCTTCGTTCCCCGGCCTTCTATATCGGGGCGCTCGGCAGCAAGAAAACGCACGCCGCGCGCCTTGCCCGCCTCAAGGCGATGGGGTTCGACGAGCGCGCGCTCGCGCGCATCCACGGTCCGGTCGGCCTCGATATCGGTGCGCTCTCGCAGTCGGAAATCGCCATATCCATCATGGCGGAGATCACCAAGATCCGTCGCGCGGAGGCCGCGGCATGAAATTCGGTGAAATTCCTGTCGGCGAGGCGCAAGGCGCGATTCTTGCCCACGGCGTCAAGCAAGCCGGGCCTGGATTCAAGAAGGGGCGAGTCCTGTCGGGCGACGATGTGGCGCGTCTGGCGGCGGCCGGAATCACAACGGTGGTCGCCGCGCGGATCGATCCGGACGACGTGCCGGAGGACGTGGCGGCGTCGGCGATCGCCCACGCCCTCCTTGGCGAATATCTTGTCGAAAGCGCCGCGTTCACCGGACGCTGCAATCTTTATGCGGCCCGGCATGGACTTGCGGTGATCGACGCCGGGCGGCTCGAGCGGTTAAATCTCGTCGACGAGGCGATCACCGTTGCCACGGTTGCGCCCTTCGCGCTGGTCGAGCCGCGGCAAATGGTGGCCACCGTCAAGATCATCCCCTTCGCGGCCGCCGCCTCGTCGCTCGAGACGTGCAGAGCGATTGCAAGCGAGGCGGGTCCTATGCTGCGCGTGGCGGCTTTTAAGCCCCGGCGCGTCGGCTTGATCCAGACGAGGTTATCGGGGTTCAAGCCCAGCGTGCTTGAATCGACCGTGGCGACGACCCGCGCGCGCGTGGCCGCGCTCGGCAGCGAACTGGCCGCCGACGCGGTGTGCGAACATGCGATGCCAGCGGTCGGCGACGCCATAGCCGATTTGCGCGCGCGCGGATGCGACCCGATCCTCGTTCTCGGCGCCTCGGCGATCACCGATCGGCGCGACGTCATTCCGGCGGCGATCGTGGCTTCGGGCGGCGAGATCCTCCATTTCGGGATGCCGGTCGATCCGGGAAATCTCCTGCTTCTTGGGCGAATTGGAACGACGCCGGTTGTCGGCCTCCCGGGATGCGCGCGCTCGCCCAAGCTCAATGGGTTCGATTGGGTGCTGCAGCGCCTGCTCGCCGATGTGCCGGTGACGCGGAGCGACATCATGCGCATGGGGGCGGGCGGCCTGTTGTCGGAGATCCCGTCGCGGCCCCTTCCGCGCGGGGCCGCGGCGCCGGAACCCGCGGCGCAGTTCCCGCGGGCGCCACGGATCGCCGCCGTGGTGCTCGCGGCCGGCCGCTCGTCGCGCATGGGGGCGGCGAACAAGCTGCTGGCGCAAGTCGGGGGCAAGCACATGGTCGAATATGCGCTCGATGCCGCGCTCGCCTCGCACGCCGGCCCGGTCATAATGGTCGTCGGTCACGACGCCGCGAAGGTATCCGCGCTATTGGGTCGGCGCAAAGTCACGATCATCGAGAACCCAGACTACGCCGAGGGCCTGAGCACGTCGGTGCGCGCCGCGCTGGCAGTGCTGCCGGCAGATATCGACGGCGCGCTCTTCCTGCTCGCCGATATGCCCCGCGTCACGCCGGCGCATCTCGACCGCCTGATCGCGGCGTTCAATCCGCTCGAGGGCCGGGCGATCTGCGTTCCCACATACAAGTCGAAGCGTGGCAATCCGGTGCTGTGGGCGGCCCGATACTTTAGCGAAATGCGCGCGCTTGCCGGCGACAAGGGCGCGCGCCAGCTCTTGAGCGAGCACGCGCAAGCCGTGTGCGAGGTCGAGATGAGCGATGACGGCGTGCTGGCCGACATCGACACGCCCGAGGCGCTGGCCGCGGTGCGGGAACTGGAGCGCAAGGCGAGCGCATGAGCTTCGCGGCTGCGAGCGTCCGCGCCGAGTTCCCGATCCTCGCTCGGCCGATCGAGGGGCGCCGGCTTCACTACCTCGACAACGCGGCGACCGGCCAACTTCCGCGCGTGGTGCTCGACACGCTTGCCGAGTTCGAGACCACCAAACGCGCCAACGTGTTGCGCGGCGTCCACCATCTCGCCGAAGCCGCGACCGAGGCCTACGCCGAGGCGCGGGCGCGCGTGGCGCGCTATCTCAGCGTCCCGGCCGATGAGGTCGTCTTCACATCAGGGACGACGGGGGCGATCAATCTGGTCGCCCACGCTTTCGGCGACACGCTTGCGCCCGGCGACGAGGTGGTGATCTCCACGCTGGAGCATCACAGCAACATCGTGCCGTGGCAGATGTTGCGCGACCGTCGCGGCGTGGTGCTCAAGGTTTTGCCGGTCACCGCGGACGGCCGTCTCGACCTTTCCGCGCTCGACCGCGTGGTGACGCGCAAGTGCCGCCTGATTGCGGTCACCCATGCCTCCAACGTCACCGGCGCGGTCAGCGACGTTGCACCCATCGTGGCCGCAGCGCGAGTGGTGGGTGCGCGTGTCCTGCTCGACGGCGCGCAGCGGGCGCCGCACGGTCCGATTGATCTCGGCGCGCTCGGCGTCGACTTCTATGCGCTCTCGGGCCACAAAATGTTTGCGCCCAACGGGGTCGGCGTCTTGTGGGGGCGCCGCGCATTGCTCGAGACGATGCCGCCCTTCCTTGGCGGCGGCGAAATGATCCGCACGGTGACGCTGGAGCGGACGATCTTCGCCGAACCGCCGCACAAATTCGAGGCGGGCACGCCCCCGATCGCCCAGGCGATCGGTCTCGGCGCCGCGGCGAACTGGCTGATGACGCTCGACTGGCCGGCGATTTCGGCCCATGAGATGCGGCTGACACAACGCTTGCTCGATGGTCTGCAGGAGTTCCGCGGTCTCACCATCCTCGGGCCGCAAAGCCTGCAGGGCCGCCTGCCGGTGGTTTCCTTTGCGCTCGAGGGCGCGCACCCGCACGATATTTGCCAGATGCTCGATGCGCGTGGGCTTGCCTTGCGCGGCGGCCATCACTGCGCGCAGCCGCTTCACGAGCGGTTCGGTCACGCCGGCTCGACGCGGGCGAGCCTCGCGCTCTACAACGATGACGACGATGTGAGCGTGTTGCTTGTCGGACTCGAAGAGGCCGCGCGGCGCCTCAAATGAGCGACGACCTCTACCAGGATGCGATTCTCGCGCGCGCCAAATCGGGCGCGCGCTCGGGTCGCCTCGAGGCTCCCGACGCCAGCGTGACCCTCGATAATCCGCTCTGCGGCGATCGCGTGACGATCGATTTGAAGTTTGATGCCCAAGGCAGAATCGGCGATGTCGCCCAGCATGTGCGCGGTTGCGCCCTGTGCCATGCCTCGGCGGCGGTGATCGGCGCCCATGCCGTGGGCGCCGACCGCGGAGCGGTGGATGAACTTGCGGCACGGCTCCATGCGATGCTGGCCGGCTCGGCCGAGCCGCCGTCGGGAGTTTGGGCCGAGCTTGCGATGTTTCTCCCTGCCCGCGCCCACAAGAGCCGCCACGATTGCGTGATGCTGCCCTTCGAAGCGCTGCGAAAGGCGCTCGCAGCGGCGCAGCTGTCGCGTGACCAGAAGTCGCGCGCAGCACGCGTCGCGCCGTGAGGCGAGCGTGGTCCCTGGCATTTGTGATCCGACGCCTGCGGCTCGGCAGCGGTTTGATCCTCTTTGCCTATGTCACGACGCATTTGCTCAATCACGCCGTCGGGCTCGTCTCGCTCGACGCGCTCGAGTACGCACGCCACTGGTTCCTTGGCTTTTGGGCGCCAAAGCCGGTCTCGGCTGTCCTCTACGGCGCGCTGCTCGCGCATTTTCTTCTCGCCTTGTGGGCGGTCTACCAGCGTCGTCGGCTCGTCCGTATGCCGCCTTTGGAAGCGACGCAGCTCGTCCTTGGCCTGTTCATCGTGCCGCTGCTTGCCCAGCACGTCATCGGCACGCGCCTTGCCTTCGAGGTCTTTGACGCACAGGACCCCTACACCAATGTCCTTCTCGTTCTCTGGCACCTGTCGCCAGACAAGGGCGCCTGGCAAGCCGCGGCGCTTTGCGTCGCCTGGCTTCACGGCTGTCTCGGTCTCTATTTTTGGCTGCGGCTCAGACCGTGGTACCCGCGCTGGCAACCCTACCTCTATGCCGGCGCCATTTTAGTGCCGGTTCTCGCCCTTCTCGGGTTCACGGTCGCCGGCCGCGAGGTGTCGCGGCTTGCCCTGGACCCGGCCTGGGTCGAGGCCTTCCGCATCGCCATCAAGGCGCCAAACCCCGACGCCGTCGCCTGGCTTCAGCGCGTCGAACAGCAGGTCTATATCGTTTTCACCGCGTCGTTGGCGGTGCCGCTTCTTGCACGCGGGGTCCGCTTCGCGCTCGAGAAACGACGCGGGCTGGTGCGCGTCGCTTACCCCGACGGCCGCGAGGTGCAAATTGCGCCGGGCCTCACGGTGCTCGAGGTCAGCCAGCTCCACGGCATCCCGCACACCTCTGTCTGCGGCGGCCGCGGGCGATGCTCGACCTGCCGGGTCATGATCACGCGCGGCGGCGAAAATCTGCCGCCGCCATCGCCGGGGGAAGAAGCGGTGCTCAAGCGCGTCGGTGCGCCGCCCGGCGTGCGCCTCGCCTGCCAGACACGACCGCACCACGACATCGCCGTCGTGCCGCTGGTTCCCCCCGGCGCCGGTGCGGCCGCCGGCTTTCGCCGCCCGGCGCATATCAACGGGCAGGAACGTGAGATCGCGATCCTGTTCGCCGATCTTCGCGGATTTACCCAGCTCTCGGAGCACAAGCTCCCCTACGACGTCGTCTTCGTGCTCAATCGTTACTTCGCCGCCATGGGCCAGGCGATCGAACGCTCCGGCGGGCGCGTCGACAAATTCATCGGCGATGGCGTAATGGCGCTTTTCGGTGTCGAGGGCGATACGGCGCAGGCCTGCCGGCAGGCGCTCACTGCCGCGCGCGAGATGTCGCGCACGCTCGACGATCTCAATCATACCCTCGCCCACGACCTCGAGCGGCCGCTGCGCATCGGCATCGGCGTGCATGTCGGGCCGGCGATCGTCGGCGAGATGGGATATTCCCGCGCGACGTCGGTGACCGCGATCGGCGACGCCGTGAACACGGCAAGCCGACTTGAAAGCTTGACCAAGGAATTTTCCGCCGAGCTGGTGGTGTCCGAGGACGTGGCGTCGCGCGCCGGCGTCGACCTCGGTCGATTTCCCCTGGAATCGACGCCGATCCGGGGCCGCGACCAGGCGCTGTCCATTCGCGTCGTCGGGCGCGCCCAGGACCTGCCGCTTGGCGACGATGTTCGGTAAGATGGGAGCTCCGCAATGAGCCTCGCAACGATGCCGTTCCGATCAAAGTTTCGCGCCGCCTTGTCGGTCGTTGCGATTCTCTTGCTCGCTGCCTGCGGCGAGCCGACGACAGCCGACATCCTCAAGAAGGCGGAGAAGATCGAATCCAAATCCGAGCTCGAGCGGGCGCTCGGCAAGCCGGCGGAGATTTCGAAGCTCGGTCCGATCGAGACCTGGACCTACAAGGCGAGCAATGGGACGGTGAGTTTTCTAATCGCTGGCGACAAGGTTCAGCTGACAACGGCAGGAACCAAATCGCCATAGGGATACAGGCCCCAATCGCGACCAGGCGCGACGGGCACGAAGCGTCGTACCGCGGCGCGGCACCTTGCTTGATTTTGCGGCTTCTGGCCGGTAGACACTCCCCTCCGGCCATAGTCCCCGTCGTCTAGAGGCCCAGGACATCGCCCTTTCACGGCGGTAACAGGGGTTCGAATCCCCTCGGGGACGCC
>CAZLYV010000044.1:8370-12813 GCA_964563665.1 uncultured Acetobacteraceae bacterium | reverse complement strand
GCGGCGCGCATCCCTCGAGCGATCCGGCCTGGCGCAAGGCGCAGCGCTACTCCGCCGCGCATTCGACCCTCGTGGTCGGCGACACGAATTCTTCCGAGGTCGAGGACGACGGCGGCTTTGGCCGTAGGCCACATCGCGTCGAGTGCGTGCGCGAGGAGGCCGACGGCAATGTTTGGCTGGCGATGAGCCACAACGGTTACGAATCATCGCTGGGACTTATCCACCGCCGCCGGCTTTATCTGTCGCATGACGGCGCGGATTTCCGCGGCGAAGACGCCGTGATCGGGCGCTACGACGGCGCATACGCGATTCGCTTTCATCTCCACCCGGAAGTCCAGGCATCGGTGATCCAGAACGGCGCGGCGGCGCTTTTGCGTTTGCCCTCGGGCATCGCCTGGCGGCTGCAAGCGGCGGGCGGCGGGCTTGAACTCGCCGAGAGCGTCTATCTCGGAAAGCGGGGCGAGATGCGGCGCAGCGAGCAGATTGTGATGGCAGGACCGCTTGCCGGCGAATCGACCACGGTCAAGTGGGCGCTCAAGCGCGTGCCGAAAGCGTGACCGGAGACGGACGCCTATAGCTGCCAGCGGCGGACCCCGGGCGGCATCGCCTGCTGGCGCCACATGCCCTTGATGTCGGCGATGAGGCCATCGGGCGCCAGCATCGCCGCGATGCTTTGCGGAGCCATGGCGAGGTACGGCGTGTGCGCAACCGCGCCGATGATTGCGTCGTAGCCGCGGGCGCCGTCGAGCGTTGCGAGGAGTGTCAGGCCATACTCCGCCTTCGCCTCGGCCGGATCGGCGATCGGATCGTGAATATCCACCGCGACGCCGTCGCCCGCCAACGCCCGAACGACATCGACGACTTTCGAATTGCGAAGATCGGGTACGTTCTCCTTGAACGTCAGGCCGAGGACGAGCGCGCGCGCCTCGGCGAGCGGCCGTGCCTTGGCGATCGCTTGCGCGATCTCGCGCGCCACGTAGGCGCCCATCGCATCGTTGATCGCCCGGCCGGCCAGAATTACGCGCGGATCGTGGCCCAGGCGCTTCGCAAGATCGGCGAGATAGAACGGGTCGATGCCGATGCAGTGGCCGCCGACGAGTCCGGGGGTGAAGGGGAGGAAGTTCCATTTGGTCCGCGCCGCGTCGAGCACGTCGTAGATCGACAGCCCGAGGCGGTTGAAGATCGTCGTCACCTCGTTGATAAAAGCGATGTTGACGTCGCGCTGCGCGTTCTCGATCACCTTGGCGGCCTCGGCGGTCCGGATGTCACGCGCGACGAACACGCCGCCAATGGTGATTTTTCCGTAGATGGCGGCGAGCCGCTCGGCGATTTGGGGCGTCTCGCCGGCGACCACCTTGGTGATCCGCTCGACGGTGTGCTCGCGATCGCCGGGGTTGATGCGTTCCGGACTGTAGCCCAGAAAAAAATCGACGCCCGCCTTGAGGCCGGACACCGCAGCGAGCTCGGCGCCGCATACCTCCTCGGTAACGCCGGGGTAAACCGTGCTCTCGAGCACCACGATCGCGCCGCGCCCGAGCACCCGGCCGACCGTGCGGCATGCCGCGACGACCGCGCCAAGATCGGGACGGTTGTTGCGATCGACCGGCGTCGGCACGGTGATGATGTAGACATCGTGCGCGCCGAGGCGCGTCGGATCGGCGGTCAACCCGAGCGTGGAAGCGCGGAGCGTCGCGGCGTCGACCTCGCCGGTTCGATCGTGGCCGCGCCCGAGCTCGGCGATCCGGCCGTGGTTCATGTCGTAGCCAAGGACCGAAAAATGCCGCGCCAGCGCCACCGCCAGCGGCAAGCCGACATAACCGAGGCCGATGACGGCGATCTTGGACGTAGTCACGCGATGAGTGGCATGCGGTTGAGGGCCGCCGGCGCGACGATCGGACCGCCGGACGCCATCAGCCTATATGAGCGGCACTGATACGATGCAAGTACAGAGTTCGTCGCCAAGACGGCGGCGGCCGGCGAAAAGCACGAATAAATCAACGGAATGCTCGCACGTCAGACATCCGCGCCCTAATCGGCATATTGGAAATACGGCGGCACATCGGCGAGGTTGGGATACCGGTGATCGCGTTCAGACAGGACAGCGCGCCCCGGGCTAACCGGCCAATCGATCCCAAGCGCCGGGTCGCACCATGAAATGCCACGCTCGTGCTCGGGCGAATAATATTGCGAAACCTTGTAGAGGACCCTGGTGTCCGCTTCGAGCGTGCAGAACCCATGCGCGAACCCCGCCGGCACCAAAAGCTGACGCCCCGAGGTTGAATCGAGCTCCTGGGCGACATGATGCCCGAATGTCGGCGAGCCCGTTCGGATGTCAAGGGCGACGTCGAGAATCCTACCGGTCAATACCCGTATCAGCTTCGCTTGGGCATATGGTGGCGTCTGAAAATGCAACCCGCGGATCGTCAAGCGGGAGCTCGAATGCGACTCGTTGTCCTGGACCAGCTGCAGGTTGATCCCGGCCCGTGCAAACTGCCGATAGTTGTAGGTTTCACAAAAATACCCCCGCGGGTCGGGGTATCTCGCGACCTCGATGATTTTCACCGCCGGGATCGAGGTATCGCTTGCAGTCACCATGCTCGGTTTCCTCGTTCGACGTTCCGGCCGCCCTCCCACCCCTTGGACCATCGGCTACGCTCGGCGCCGGGGGCACGACGAGCCAATTTTGCCCGAATTTCGGATTTTCGATCCGCCGAAGATGGATGTATAATTTAACTTCGATCGGTTTGACAGTATGATGAGGGAAAAATGGATACTATTACGGCATCCCTCCCAACCGGTGTCCGTATCGACCGCTTGGTCGCCCACGAGGATTCGCGGGGCTGCTTGAGCGAGATATTCCGCGCCGAATGGGGCGTCGGCATCGATCCGGTTCAGTGGAATTTCGTGCGCAGCGAACCGAACGTCCTGCGCGGCGTTCATGTCCACCCCATTCACACCGATTATCTGATCCTTGTCGGCGGTGCAATGACGATGTGCCTCCACGACATTCGCTCCGGCTCGCCGACGAAAGGCGAAACCGTCATGGTCGAGCTGACCGGTGAGCAACTTAAGGCGGTCACCACGCCGCCGGGCGTGGCGCACGGTTTTTGGTACCCGGAAGCATCGACCCATTTTTACGCGGTGTCGCATTACTGGAACCCGAAAGACGAAATGGGCTGCGCGTGGAATTCGCCAGAGCTGAGCGCGCCATGGCCAAGCTCGGCTCCGATCCTGTCGAGTCGTGATGCTGCCTTGGGAAGCTATGCGGAGATGGTCGAGCAGTATGTCGCAGCCTCGCCTCTCCGGGCATCATGACGGCAGCCGGGGGCTTGCGCGTCGGCCTGATCGGCTGCGGCAGGTGGGGTCAACATATTCTCCGCGACCTCGTGGCGCTCGGCGCCGAAACCGCTGTTGTCGCTCCGAATGAGGCCACGCGCGCAAGCGCGATCGCCGGCGGCGCGATCGAGGCAGTGGCTGAACTGGACAAGCTGATTGGCCGCGTCCAGGGGTTTGTCGTCGCGACTCCGACGTCGACCCACGGGGATATATTGGAGCGCCTGTTGCCGACGGGTGTGCCGATCTTCGTCGAGAAACCGCTCTCCAACGATGCCGCATCGGCTCGCCGTATCGCGGCTGCGGGAAGCGGCCGCGTGTTCGTGATGGACAAGTGGCGTTACCACCCGGGGGTGTGCGCGCTTGGCGAGCTTGCGCGCTCGGGGGCGCTTGGGCGTATCTTGGCGATCCGCAGCGTGCGACTCGGCTGGGGAAACCCGCACGAGGTCGACGCCGTGTGGATCCTCGCGCCGCATGATCTTGCGATCGCCCTGCATATCCTTGGCGATCTGCCTCCCGTCCGCTGGGCCAGGGCCCCGGGGGGTGTTCCGCCAGGCAGCGCCGTCATCGCCGAGCTTTCGCGCCCCAACGAGGGCGCCACGGTCACGCTGGAGGTTTCAGCGATCGAGCCGGAGCGTCGTCGCTCGGTCGTGGTCGTCGGAGAACGGGTGTCGGTCCAGCTTGCCGATGCCTACGACGACCATCTGATTTTGATGAATGGGCCTCCCCTCGACGTCGCGGCCGCACGCCGGCAAGTTCCATTCACGACGGCAATGCCGCTCTATGTCGAGCTGAAGGCGTTTCTCGATCACCTCGGCGGCGGCCCGCCGCCCAGGAGTTCCGTCGCGGAGGGTGCGCTCGTCGTCGAGCGGATATCCGAGATCCGGCGGTTGTGCGAATTCCCGAGCTAGCGGTCGCCAATGTCGCCGCGCTTCACGGTTGTTCTGGCTGTCCATCGAGGGCCGCATTTGCTGCCCTATGCGATCGAGAGCGTGCTGGCGCAGGCCGAGAGCCGCTTCGAGCTTTTGATCGTATGCGACGGGGCTCCCGCGGCGACCGCCGAATGCGCCGAGAGCTACGCGCGTCGCGACCGCCGGGTGAGCGTGTTCC
>CAZLYV010000044.1:0-8270 GCA_964563665.1 uncultured Acetobacteraceae bacterium | reverse complement strand
CTGCTTTCGCTCTGCCGATGCGCGCTCGCGCTGAAGGCCGGAGGCGAAAGCCCGGAACCCGGCGCGATCAGCGCCGCGCTGCGCATCTATGCGGGCCGCAAGAAAACCGCAAAATCCTGAGAAACGCCGCTCGGAAACTCGCCCGCGAATCGGACCACCAGACCTCTATCGTGGCCGCGGCGGCACCGCGAAGTGCGCCGGCGCCGACCCGGCGCGATGGCGCCGCCACATCTCGAGGAAAGCGTCCTCGACATGGCGGGCCAGCCTGGAGGGGTCGAACAGCGGATGGGTCAGACGGTTGCCCCCGAGTTTGTCGGCGATGTGCCGGCGCTGCTGGGGATCGCCGGCGAGTTCGATCGCGCGACGTTCGTACTCCGCGATCGAGCCGCAGATGAGCTCCGGCAGCCCGATCGCGGTGAGGAAGGATGCCGCCATGCGCGAGGCGAAACGGTCGCCGGGGCAGGTCAGCACCGGCAGCCCCGCCCACAGCGCATCCAGCGCCGTCGTCGCCGCGCTGACCGTGAGGGTGTCGAGAAAGAGGTCGGCCAGCGCATGACGCGCCAGATGATCGGCTTTCTCCGGCCGCCCGCCGGCAAAGACGATCCGCTGCGGCGAGACCCCGGCTTCGGCGGCGGAGCGCTGCAGATTCGGCCGATGGTCGCCGTGCTTGCGCCGGTCGGATATCCAGAGCTGGGAATCGGGAAGCGCTCGCAGGATCCGCATCCAGACCTGGAAGATTTTGCGGTCGATCTTCTCGGGATTGTTGAAGGCGCAAAATACGAACGCCCCGTCCGCCAGCCCCTCCACCGCGCGGCTCGGCGGCTTCGACCCGATCTCGGCGCGATCGGCCGGATGATAGACCTCCGGCAACCACGCCACCGCTTCGCGATATTTCGCCGGATCGGGAACGACGACCCGGTCGGCCAGCAGGTAATCGACGAACGGCAGGCCCAGACCGCCGGCGTGACCGACCCAGAACGCCTGAACCGGCGCCGGGCGATGGGCCATGATCGGCGGCGACGTCATGTCCATGTAGCCGTCGAGGTCGACCAGGATGTCGATGCGGTCCTGGTGGATCCGCTCCGCCGCCTCGCGCGCCGACATGCCGGTCAGATTGACAAAATCATCGAAGCTCGCCTTGAGATCGCGGTGGAAGATCTCGGATTCGCGGGAGCGGTCCTTGGTCGCGTAGCCGACGATCTCGAACCGGGACCGATCATGCTGCCGGAAAAACGACCGGAACACGTGCCCGACGGGGTGATTGCCGAAATTGGGCGACATATAACCGATCCTGAGCTTGCCCCGATCGCTCCCCGCTCCCGCCGCCGCCAGGCGCCGGCGCGCCCGCTTCACGAGCAGTTCGCCGATCCGCGTCGTCACGCCCTCGTGGAGCGACGCGGCCAAGGGATGGAACAGATGGTCGTAAGCGACATTGCCGAGAAACAGCGGATCATTCACTTGCAAGAGATTCCGCTCCAGCCGCTCCGTCACGATGCGATGACGGGTCTCGGCCTCGTCGAAGTCACATGCGCCGATCGCTCCCTTGAACAGCAGACGATTGACGATGAGGTTGTGCGGGTCGGCCCCGACCACCAAATGGAACGCGGTCTTGGCCTCGTCGAATCGCCCCAGCGAGTGGAGCGTCAACCCCCGGTTGAGTCGGGCTCTGGCGTAATCCGGGCGCAATTCGAGCGCCCGATCGTAAGCCTCGAGCGCTTCGCCGAGCCGCCCGCTGATCCTCAACACGTTGCCGAGATTGTAATGCACCTCCGGCGTGTCGGGCCGAAGCCCGACCGCCTTGCGATGGTACTCCATCGAGATGGCGACCTTCCCCTCATCGAGAGCGATCACGCCGAGCTGGTTCAACACCCCGACATTCGTCGGATCCAACCGCACGACCTGCTCCAGCTTCGCCTTCGCCTCGCTGATCTCGCCGCGGGCAAGATGGGCGCGCGCGGCGTTGATGAGGACGAGCGCCATGCGATTCTTTTCGGAGATGGGTCGTTGCGGCGGGCGATGTCGCATGGGTTTCCAGGGGGGCGCGATGGCCGAATTGGCGGTCAGTCCAGCGTCCCGGGCATGGTGCGGAGAATCTTGGCGCGCCCGACGCGAGGGACGTTATCTCCCGCGAGCGAGGTTGCGCCGGCGCAACGAGATGCATAAAGTAGCGTCAAAGGATTCGGTTTCGAGTTTAACGGACTTGTTGGAACAATTTACGGCTTGAATTCACGTGCGCGTCCTTTTTATTCACCAAAACTTCCCGGGTCAATACAGGCATCTGGCCCCCGCGTTGGCGAAACGGGGCGGGACGGAAATCGTCGCGATCGGCGAGCGCTCGGCGCCCGGTATCGACGGCATCGAGCTTGTCCGCTACCAGCCCGGACGCAGCACGAGCACCGTGATCCATCCCTGGGCGATGGATTTCGAAACCAAGCTCATTCGCGCCGAGGCGGCGGTGCGCGCCGCCTCGGACCTGCGCGCAAGGGGATTTACCCCGGACATTATCTGCGCCCACCCGGGATGGGGCGAGGCGCTTTGCGTCAAGGAGATTTGGCCGGACACTAAGCTATTGTATTATCTAGAGTTTTTCTACTCGACGAAAGACGCCGACGTGGGCTTCGACGCCGAGTTCAGGGAAGACGATCCCTTCTTTGGCTGCCGCGTTCGGATGAAGAACGTAAATCACGTCATGAGCCTTCTCGACTGCGACTGGGGCTTATCGCCGACGGCGTGGCAGCAGAAACAGTTCCCGGAGATTTTTCGCTCGAAGATCAGCGTGATCCACGACGGCATCGACACCGATCACGTCAGACCGCATGCGAACGCCGAGGTGAAATTGACCCGCGACGGCGTGACGCTGCGTCCGGGCGACGAGATCGTGACCTTCGTCAACCGGAATCTCGAGCCGGTTCGCGGCTATCACATTTTCATGCGGGCGCTCCCTGAGATTCTTCGGGCGCGCCCGCGCGCCCGCGCGATCATCATCGGAACCGACCAGGTGAGCTACGGCAAGGGACCGCCACCGGGCACGACCTATCGACAAATCTTCATGGACGAGGTCAAGGATCGCCTGGATATGTCCCGGGTCCATTTCGTCGGCCGGGTTCCGTATTCCGTGTTCTTGAACGTGCTCCGGGTGTCGGCCGCGCACGTCTATCTGACCTATCCCTTCGTGCTGTCGTGGTCGATGCTGGAAGCGATGGCGATGGAATGCCTGTTGGTCGCATCGCGAACCCCGCCGGTCACCGAAGTCGTCGAGCACGGCGTCGACGGTCTGCTGGTCGATTTTTTCTCGCCGGCCGAGCTTGCGGCGACGGTCGTCGCCGCGCTGGAGCGGCCGCGCAGCTTCGCCGATCTGCGCAAGAACGCGCGAAGGAAGATCCTCGAGCGATACGATCTGAAGCGCATATGCCTGCCGCAGCAGATCGAACTGGTGGACGCGCTCGCCGGCGGACGCGCGCCCAAATTGGGCGCGTCGCGATGAAATGCGTGATTGGCGCGACGACGGACGGCAGCCTTATTCCAATTTCTCGTAAGGCTCGGTCACGCCGGTGCCGAACCAGCGGTTGCGCGTCTTGTCATAATGCGCGACCGGATCGTAAACCTCGACCGCAAGACCGAGATCCTTCGCGGTGAGCTGGCCGACCGTGGCCTGAAGCTGATAGGACGCCAATACGGCGTCATATTCGGCCCGCGCCTTGGCGATCTTGCTTACGTTCAGTTCCTGAAGCTGGTCGAGCAGATCGATCGTCGTGCGGGTGCCGATCCTGACCTCCTTCTCGACCGCATCGACCGCGATCCGGCCGGCGGCGATTTCACGCTCCAGCGAAACCAGCCGCGCCCGCGATGTCTGGAGGTTTTCCCAGGTCCGGTTGATCAGGTCGATCGCGCGATCGGTGGTCTGTCGGTGCTCCAGGCGTCGCTGGCCCTCGGTGTGCTTGGCTTCGCGGGTCTGCGCGGCGGCGACGCCCTGTTCGTAGATCGGCACGGTGAGCGAGACGATGAGTTCGGCGGTGTCGCGCGCTAAGTCCGGCGTGTCGATCTCGTCCCGGCGGGTCAGGCCCGCGCGCACCGAAAGGTTCGGCAGCAGGCCAGCCCGCGCGACATCGATGTCGGCCAATGCGACGCGGGTGAGGATCAACGCGGCATTGACGTCCGGGTTGTCGTTGACCCGGCTTCGCGCATTCTCGAGCGATCCCGGCGCGCCTGGCGAATACGGCGGCGCCGCCAGCGCCGGGCCGGCCGGCGCGCCCACGACGCGAAAATAGTTTGACTGCGAACTTTCGAGATTGCCCTGGGCCAGGCGCAGGTCCGAAATCGCGCGGGCCAACCGCACTTCCGCCTGCGCGACATCGGTCTCCGTCGCGTCCTGGACCCTGCGCCGTCGCTCGACGATCTCGTGCTGGCGGCGGACCGCGGCGAGATTTTCGACCTGATACTCGACGATCCGCTGGTCGCGATAGACCGACACATGCGCGATGACCGCATCGAACAGAACGCTCTGTTCGGCCGAGCGCAGGAGCTGGCGTCCGCGGAGCACCGATTCCTCGGACCGTTCGACGTCGGCCGGCGTCCGTCCGCCGTCATAGAGCGGCTGGCGGAGCGAGAGCTCGGCTCGGGTCGGATTCCGGTACTGGTCGAAGTTGATCGACCGCCCGAGCACGGGCGTCGAGATGGTGTCCTTCGCCCGGCCGTATTCGCCCAGCACCGAGACCGCCGGTCGCCAACCGCCAAGCGCGCGCGCAACACCTTCGTCGGTGGCCCGCAGCCGGGCGCGCTCGGCCAACAACTGGGGATTCGTCTGGTAAGCGAGCGCCATCGTCTCGGAGAGGGTTTTCTGCGCCCGCGCCTCGGACCCGGCAAAAAGCAGCGTGCATAGCGCCGCCATCGCCAGGCGGCGAGCCATTCGGCCCCAGTGGCGCGACGTCGTCGCCTGAGCCACCTCAGCGCTCCCGGAAGGCCCGGCTCAGGCGATCGGTCATCGGCCGCAAAGCGTAATCGAGCACGGTACGCTCGCCGCGGTTGATCATCACGTCGACCGCCATGCCGGCCTGCGGCTTGATGTGGCCGAGCTGCCGGACCTCGCTCTCCGGGATCGTCACTCGTCCGAGATAATAGGGCGCGCCCGTGCGCGGGTCGGTCAGGCGGTCGGCGGACACCGTATCGAGGGTTCCGTTGATCACCGGGGTGAGCTTCGAATCCACGTTGACGAACCGGATCGTCACCGGAAGACCCGGCACCACGCCGTCGATCTCGGGCGGCGGAATCTGCGCCTCGACGATCAGGCGGTCGTTCACCGGAACGATGCTCATCAGCGTTCCGCCGGGCGCAATCACCGCGCCAAGCGTATGCACCGTGAGGCCAATGACCGTCCCGGAGACCGGTGCGCGAATCTCCGTGCGGCGCAGCACGTCTTGCGACGTCACGATCTGCTCGCGGTACTGGAAGATCTTTTCCTGGGCGTCGCGAAGCTGGCCGGCGATCTCTTCGCGGCGGTTGTTCTCGAGCTGAAGGATCTGGTAGCGCGTTTCGCCGATGCCCTGCTCGGCGCGCGCGATCGCGGCGCGATGATCGCCGATCTCGCCCTCGAGCCGGGCGGCCTCGCGCTCGAGCGCCAGCACCCGCGTCTTGGTGACCAGGCCCTCGGCAAGCAGGCCCTTCAAATCGCTGAGTTCCTCCTTGATCAGCCGGACTTGGGTGATCTTCGACTTCTCGAGCGCGCGAAGGCCCGTTATCTGCTCCAGGATTTGCTCGATGCGCTGCTGCAGGATCTTCTTCTGGCCGACCATCGATTCGCGGCGCGTGGTGAAGATCGCTTTCTGGGTGGCAAGGATCTCGCCGAGCTTGGGATCGCCGGTCCCCTCGGTCAGCCGCTTGGGCCAGACGATCGACGGACGATCGTCCCGCTCGGCCAGGAGCCGCGCCTCGAGCGCCTCGTTGGCGTCGAGTTCGTCCCGCACCACGTTGAATTGGGCCCGGGCGCGGGTTTGCTCGAAGCGGACGAGGATGTCGCCCTCGTTCACCAGCATGTCGTCGCGCACCAGGATTTCGGAGACGATGCCGCCCTCGAGATGCTGGACGGTGCGCTTGTTCCCTTCGGTGGCGATCGTGCCGATGGTGACCACCGCGCTGCCGATCGGGGCGGTGGCGGCCCATACGAGCACGGCGACCAGCCCGAGGAAAATGACCCCGACGCCCCAGAACATCGGGCGCGCGGTATTGACCGGCGGCAACGCTTGAGGCTCGCTGGTCTCGGGCTGAGCGGGCTTGACCACCAGGTTCAGACGGGAATTTGTCAAGGGCTCCTCCGGCGTCACGTTGCGCGCAAGGCCCTGGAGCCGGCGCGTGAAAATCCTCAAGATGCGCTTGCCGGCGCGCTGATCACGGTCGGCCGCGCGTAGGCCGCCATGACCTCGTCGCGCGACCCGAAGCGTTCCTGCACCCCGTTGTTGAGGACGAGAACCTTGTCGGGCAGCTTCAAGAGATCGAGGCGGTGGGTGATCACGATGACCGTCGCCCCGGTCCCCTTGATTTCGGTCAGCGCCTGGGCGAGCGCCGCCTCGCCGACGCGGTCGAGGTTCGAATTCGGCTCGTCGAGCACGATGAGGCGCGGCAGGCCGTAAACCGCGCGCGCGAGTCCGACCCGCTGGCGTTGCCCGCCCGACAGCACCTGCCCGCCCTCGCCCAGCTTGGTGTCGTAGCCCTGCTCAAGGCGCAGGATCATCTCGTGCACGTTGGCGAGTTTCGCCGCGGCGACGATCGCGTCGGGATCCGGCGCGTTCATGCGCGCGATATTGTCGGCGACGGTTCCGTCGAACAGCTCGACGTCCTGGGGCAGGTAGCCGATATGGGGCCCGAGCGCCTTGCGGTCCCACATCACGAGGTCGGCGCCGTCGAGCCGGACCTTGCCTTGGACCGGCTGCCACACGCCGACGATGGCGCGCGCCAGGCTCGATTTGCCGGCGGCGCTCGGACCGACGATCGCCATCATCTCGCCGGCCTTGAGGCTGAACGTCGCCCCGCGGACCGCCTGAATCTGCGCGCCGGGCGGGACAATGACGACGCCCTCGACCGACAAATTCCCCACCGGCGCTGGCAGCGGCATGCGCGGCGGCTCGGGCGGGTTCATGCGGAGCAGCTCGTTGAGCCGCTGGTGGGCGTGGCGCGCATTGATGAATTGCGGCCATGCGCCGACGACCATTCCGACCGGCTGGAGCGTCCGCCCCAAGAGGATCGACGCGGCGATCAGCGCGCCCACCGTCACGTGACCGTAAATCGTCAGGTAGGCGCCGACGGCGAAGATCATGACCTGCATCACGAGCTGCCAGTACCGGGTTGCGGCGGTGACCAGGGAGCCGAGATCGCTCGCCGAGGCCTGGAGCGTCAGCGTGGCGAGATGCTTCTCGCGCCAACGCTCGAACATGGTATGGCGCATGCCCATCGCCTCGACCACCTCGCTGTTGCGCAGGTTGGTGTCGACGGATTTCATCGCCTCGATGTTGACCGTGGTCGCGGCGCGGATCGACTTGCGAACGCCGAATTCCTGCAGAAAGGCGAGGATGAACAGTCCGATCGCCGCGACGATCGAGAAGAACCCGTACCACGGATGGAGGATGTACAGCAGGATCATGAAGATCGGGATCCACGGCGCGTCGCTGAACGCGAACACGCCCTGGCTGGTCATGAACTGCCGGATCATGTCGAGATCGCGCAAGGGCTGCGCCGACTGGAGCTGGGCCGAATGAAGGCCGGTCTTGGGCAGCCGCAGCGAGGCGCGGAAGATCGCGTCGAAAACCCGTGGGCTCGCAATTTCGTCGAAGCGCACGCCGACCCGCACCAGCACGCGCGAACGCAGCGCCTCGACCAGGCCGTAGACGGTGACCAGCGCGATCGCGATCACGGTCAGGAAGAACAGCGTCGTTTCGTTCCGGCTCAACAGCACCCGGTCGTAGAGCTGCATCATGTAGATCGGCGAGACGAGGAGCAGCATGTTGGTGACGAACCCGAACCCCAGCAGGCCGGCGAAGACCCAGCGGAGCCTGGCCAAGAGCTCGATCAATTCGGAGCGCGGTTTGGGTCCGCGCACCATCGCCCTCGCCTGCGCGACCTGCTGCGCCTGCGCGGCTTGCTGCGCCTGCGGTTGCGCTTGCGCTTGCGCCTGCGGCTGCGCTTGCGCCTGTGGCTTCGCCTGCGCCATCTGCGGTCCCTCAGCCATATCGGCCCTCATCTCCGCCGGTCTCGGCCGACGGCCCGGTTCCACCGCGAGACCC
>CAZLYV010000043.1:1863-13016 GCA_964563665.1 uncultured Acetobacteraceae bacterium | reverse complement strand
GCGGCATCAGCGCGTGCACGTCGGCGACCCGGCCGGCAACCGAGTTCTCGACCGGAATCATGGCAAGCTCGGCGCGCCGGCGGCGAACCGCGGCAAAGGCATCCTCGAAGCTGGCGCAGGGCAGCGTCTCGATGCCCGGATAGGCGTGCCGGCAGGCGAGGTCGGAATAAGCGCCGGCCTGACCCTGGAACGCGATTCGCCGCGGCGATTTCGGGGATGTCTTGGCCATGACCTGGATAACGGCGGACCGACCGCCGGAATTGGGCGAAGGTTCTGGTGGGAGGTCAGCGCGCGACGGGCTTCAGCATTTCTCGCGCACGCGCGAGATCGGCCGGAGTATCGACACCGAGCGGAACCGTGTCAACGCGCGCCACGTCGATCCGCATTCCCGCCTCGAGTGCGCGAAGTTGTTCGAGGTGCTCGCGCGTCTCGAGCGTTCCCGCTGGCAGGCGGACAAATTTTGCCAGCGCCGCACGGCGATAGGCGTAGAGGCCGATGTGATGATAATGCGGTCCCGCGCCGTACGGCACGGTCGCCCGCGAAAAATAGAGCGCGCGGCCGATCGGCGGGCCGCCGCCCGTCCCGGAGCGCGTGAACGCAACCACCACTTTGACCACGTTCGGGTCGCTGCGTTCGTCCTCGCGCACGATCTCGGCGGCGATGGTGGCGATGTCGACCGCCGGGTCGATGAGCGGCGCCAGCGTCGCCCGCACCGCTTGCGGCTCCACCGTCGGCAAGTCGCCTTGCAGGTTGAGGACCGCGTCATGCCGGCGATCGGGGTCAAAGCGCTCGAGCGCCTCGAAGATGCGGTCGGACCCGGAAGGATGGTCGGGCCGCGTCAGCATCGCCTCGCCGCCCGCAGCGCGAATGGCCTCGACAATCCCGGGATCGCCGGCCGCCACCAGCACGGGTCCGAGATCGGCCTCGCGCGCCCGCTCCCAGACATGAACGATCAGCGGCCGGCCGTTGATCTCGGCAAGCGGTTTGTCGGGCAACCGCGTCGCGGCGAGGCGCGAGGGGATGACGATGATCGGATTGCGCGGACGAGCCACGAAACACCTGGAATTCCGGCCGCCTCGGACTGCGGCATTTGGTCGCGGGAGCCGCGCGAGCACCCTGCCGGCCGGTATTGGCAGGGCACGAGCGCACACGATATAACGGCCGGGTTAAAATCGAAACTGGTCGCGGGTGGCGCCGGGACGGGTCGGCGCGGTTGAACCGCCATTGAATCGGCGCCGTGGTCGCGGCTAGATAATGCGCGGGCGCGAGCAATACACCCATGGATTCCGACCACCGCTGTTCGCCAGAAAGATGGATCGACCGATGAATGTCTTCGAGTTCAACAAAATCGCCGGCGCGGCACTCACCGCCGTGCTGGTGACGACGGTGATCGGCCACCTCGGCAACATTCTCGTCCATCCAAAATCGCTGGAGCAGAATGCCTACGTCGTCGCCGTGGCGGAGGCCAAAGCCGCGCCGACCCAGGAGGCCGCGGCGACGCCGGCCGCGGTCGAGCCGATTGGCCCGCTGCTCGCTTCGGCAAATCCGGACGCGGGCAAGGCGGTGTTCAAGCAGTGCACGGCGTGCCATACGCCCGACAAGGGCGGCAAGAATACCGTCGGTCCCAATCTGTGGGACATCGTCGGCAACCCGAAGGGCCATCACGAGGGTTACAGCTATTCCAAGGCGATGCAGGCGGCGACGGTGAAGGGCGGCGACGAGGGTGTTTGGACCTATGAGCATCTGAACGCCTTTCTGACCAGCCCCAAGGCGTATCTGCCGGGAACCAAGATGACCTTCGCCGGGTTGCGCAAGCCCGAGGACCGCGCGAACGTGATTGCCTACCTGCGGACGCTGGCGGATAGCCCCAAGCCCCTCCCTTAATCAGAATGCCGGCGCCTGCCGGCCGGTGGCCAAGGCGGTAGCGCTCAGGTAGCCGAGCCACGATTTCGGCATATTCAGAGAAACTTTACCAAGCAGGCGTAGGCTTCTCGCCGCACGTATTCGACGTGTTGTGGCGAAGGGACGCAGCTATCCATGGCGATGACGCTTGCGGTTGGCGAGGTACAACGTAGGCCCCCGATCGCGCCTGCGCCGGCCGCTCGCCGCGCGCTCGCTCACGTATTGGATTACTGGCGGTTGCTCGCGGCTTCGGAAGGGATTCCGCCGCGCGCCCGGGTGGAGTTTTGCGGCCCGCCCGAGCTTTGGGAGAACGCCTTCATCATTCGCGTGGCGAATGATCCTAAGGACTTCGTATTCGAATCGGCCGGCTCGGCGCTCCGCCGTTTCCTCGGCGGGGACCTCGTCCAGCGCCGCGTCGTCGACGTGATGCCGCGCCCGATCCGCCAGCGCATTCTGTTCGTTCAAAAGACGGTGATGTGGCTGCGAAGCCCGGTCGATGAAGCGGGCAGCTGGCGCGGCGATGACGGCGTAGATATGCGCTTTCGCATGATCGTGCTGCCGTTGAGCGACGATCAGGTGCAGGTAAATTATCTTTTGGGCGCATTCGTCGCCGGACCCGAACGCGCGATCTGAAATCGCTTCAATTCATGCCGCCGGCGGGCCATAGTCGGCGGCCATGAGCGATGACATCGATTCATTTCTGGCGCTCGCCGAGCGACTCGCCACGGCGAGCAGCGCCATCATCCGCCGACATTTTCGGACGCGGATTCCGGTCGACGACAAGGCCGATGCCTCGCCGGTGACCGTCGCCGATCGCGACGCCGAGCTGGCGATGCGCGCGTTGATCACCGAGACTTTTCCCAACCATGGCATCATCGGCGAGGAGCACGGCGCCGAGCGTGAAGGCGCGATGTATGTCTGGGTACTGGATCCGATCGACGGCACAAAATCTTTCGTCACCGGCCGTCCGTTGTTCGGCACGCTGATTGCGCTTTGCCGAGACGGACAGCCGATCGTCGGCGTGATCGATTGCCCGGCGGTTGGCGAACGCTGGACGGGAGCGACTGGCCACCCGACGCGCCATCAGGGCCAGCCGGTCCGCGCCCGACCTTGCGCCGAGTTGGCGCAGGCGTGGCTTTACTGCACCTCGCCCCAGATGTTCAACGAGACGGAATTCAGGCGCTTCGAGCAGGTGCGCCGCGCCGTCAAATTTCCGCTCTATGGCGGTGACTGCTACGCCTATGGACTGGTGGCGAGCGGCTTCGCCGATCTGGTGATCGAAGCCGGCCTCGATCCATACGACTGGGCGGCGCTGGTGCCGGTGATCGAGGGTGCCGGTGGTCGCTTGACCGATTGGGGGGGGCGACCTCTCGATCTCTCGGTGCGCAAGAGCCAGGTCATCGCGGCGGGCGATCCGCGCGTCCACGACCAAACGCTGCGGATCCTCGGCGCTTGAACCCGGTTCGCGTGGCCCGCAGGCCCCGCTTGCCGGCGACCCGGTCTCGCTGCGACAATGGGTCGCCGACCCAATTTCGCCTGTATCTCTCGCCAGGTCACCAGCCGGCCTGGCTCACGTGAATGTACTTTGAGCTGTCCGCCACCGCCGGGCTAGATTGGAGCTATCGGCTGCCCTGAGTTCGAAGAGGTCCCATGTCGTCGCGCTTTTACAGCCACGGTATCAACGGACTAATCCTCGCCGGATGCATCGTGGCCCTCACCCCGGTCGCGACCGAGCCGGTCTTGGGCCAATCGGCTGCGCCGACAGGTGGGCGAATCATCAGCGGTCACGCGATCGCCATGCACGGCGATGTCAAATACGGGCCAGACTTCCGCAATTTCGACTACGTCGTGCCGAGCGCAGTCAAGGGCGGGGAGGTGAAGCTGGCCGCGATCGGCGGGTTCGACAACTTCAACCCGTTCATCTTACGCGGGAACGCCGCCGCCGGCATCGGCTCGCTGTTCGACACGCTCACGATCGGCTCGGCCGATGAGCCGTTTACGCGTTACTGCCTCGTTTGCGAGACGATGGAGCTACCGGAGGACCGCGCATGGGTCGCCTTCACGCTGCGCCCCGAGGCGCGTTTTCATGATGGAACGCCGATCACGGTCGAGGACGTGATTTGGACCTTCGAGGCGCTCAAGTCGAAAGGTCATCCGTTCTACCGCGCCTATTACGCGAGCGTCGACAGGGCTGAAAAGATCGGCGAGCGCAAGGTCAGATTCACCTTCGCCGGTGGACCTAACCGCGAGCTGCCGCTGATCGTGGGCGAATTGCCGGTGCTCTCGCGCGCCTACTGGCAAGGGCGCGATTTCGCCACGACCACGCTCGATCCGCCGCTTGGATCGGGCCCTTATCGCATCGACGCCTTCGAGGCCAATCGTTTCATCGTCTATCGCCGCGTTCAGAACTACTGGGCGAACGACCTGCCCGTCCGCGTTGGCCAGAACAACTTCGACGTCATTCGCTATGACTACTATCGTGACACGACCATCGCGCTGGAAGCTTTCAAGGCCGCCGAATACGACATTCGACAGGAGAATTCGGCGAAAAACTGGGCAACCGCCTTCGACAGCCCGGCTTTCCAGCGGGGACTCTACAAGAAAGAGGAAATTCCCGAGCAGCGCGTGACCGGGATGCAGGGCTTCGTATTCAACACACGGCGCGCCATGTTCGAGAACCGACTTACACGAGCCGCATTCGGATACGCATTCGATTTCGAATGGTCCAACCGCACGCTGTTCTACAGCGCTTATACGCGTACGCGGAGTTATTTCGACAATTCCGAGCTCGCCGCGCGCGGCCTTCTCTCGCCCGATGAGCTGAAGATCCTCGAGCCCTTCCGCGACAAAGTACCGCCCGAAGTCTTCACGCGGGAATACCAGCCGCCGAAGACCGACGGCGCGGGTAACTGGCGCGAAAACCAGCGAGAGGCGCTGCGTCTCTTGCGCGAAGCGGGCTGGGCGCTGAAGGATCTGAAGCTTGTCGGGGCAAACGGCCAGCAAATGCGTCTTGAGATTTTGCTGGGAGATCCGCAATTCGAACGGATCGTGCTGCCCTACGCCGACAATCTCAAGCGGCTTGGGATCGACGTCGTCATCAGGACGGTCGACACGGCGCAGTACCAGCGGCGGCTCGACGATTTCGACTACGACATCACGATCGGCTCGTTCGGCCAGTCCGAATCGCCCGGCAACGAACAGCTCGACATTTGGACGTCGGCCGCCGCCGCAACGCGCGGCAGCCGCAACCTCGCCGGGGTCAAGGACCCGGCGGTCGACGCGCTGGTCGATCTGATCATCAACGCTCCCGACCGACAGAGCCTGGTCATGCGCACCCGCGCGCTCGACCGCGTCCTGCAATGGGGCTACTACGTCGTTCCTAACTGGCACATCACCGTCGATCGCGTGGCCTATTGGGACCGCTTCGGTCGGCCGCAGGTCACGCCCAAAGTGGGCTTCCTCTTGTCTTCCTGGTGGGTGGAACCGGCGAAGGACGCGGCGTTGCGCGCCAAGCGCGGCAAGTGAGTTCGGCCCAAGTGGATCCAGCATGCGAGCCCCAGCCATTCGTTCCGCACCCGAAGCCACGCGCCTCTCTCCTGAGTTTGTCGAAGGGCGTGGCGCGGCGTGACTTCCCTCACCCACCGAGTGAGGGAAGCGCGTGCCGTCGCGTGAAGAGCTCGCCCTAACCGGTACCCCCCACCACGATGCTCGCCTATATCGTCCGCCGCCTGCTGTTGATCATCCCGACGCTGCTCGGGATCATGATCGTCAATTACGCGATCGTGCAGGTGGCGCCGGGCGGCCCGGTCGAGCGTGTGATCGCACAGATCAAGGGCACCGCCGTCGACCCCACGGCGCGCTTCAGCGGCGGGGGCGGCGAACTCGCCGGACGCGGCCCAAGCGATGGCCGCGCCTTGTCGGGCGCCGAATCGTCGGGCAGCAAATACCGCGGCGCCCAGGGCATCGATCCCCAGATCATCCGCGAGATCGAGATCGAATTCGGCTTCGACAGGCCGCCCTTCGAGCGCTTCACGCGCATGATGGGCAAGTTCATCACCTTCGATTTCGGCAAAAGCTTTTTCCGCGACACCCGCGTCGTCGACCTGATCTTCGAGAAGATGCCGGTATCGATCTCGCTGGGTCTGTGGGCGACCCTCATCATCTACCTGATCTCGATCCCGCTCGGCATCCGCAAGGCGGTCAGCGACGGTTCGCGGTTCGACGTATGGACGAGCGGCGTCATCATTTTCGGTTATGCGATTCCGAGCTTTCTGTTCGCGGTGCTGCTGGTCGTTCTGTTCTCCGGGGGACAGTTCCTCAGCATTTTTCCGCTGCGCGGTCTCGTCTCCGACAATTTTTCTCAACTCGGCTTCTTCGCGAAAATTCTCGACTATCTCTGGCATATGACGCTGCCGGTCGCCGCGCTGGTCATCGGCGGGTTCGCCAGCCTGACGATGCTCACCAAGAATTCGTTCCTCGACGAAATCAACAAGCAGTACGTGGTGACGGCGCGCGCCAAGGGCCTGGCCGAGCGTCGCGTGCTCTACAGCCACGTTTTCCGCAACGCGATGCTGCTGGTGATCGCCGGCTTTCCCGGCGCCTTCATCGGCATCCTGTTCACCGGCTCGCTGCTGATCGAAAACATCTTCTCGCTCGATGGGCTTGGCCGGCTCGGCTTCGAGGCGGCGATCAACCGCGACTACCCGGTGATGTTCGCCACGCTCTATTTCTTCACCTTGATCGGGCTTGTCATGCGCTTGGTGAGCGATCTCACCTACACCCTGGTCGATCCGCGAATCGACTTCGAAGGCAGGGGCTGAGGAGCAAACCAGTGCACGATGCGCCGCCAATGCCTTCGCGCCTGTCGCCGCTCAACCGCCGGCGGCTGGCCAATTTCACCGCGAACCGACGCGGCTTCTGGTCGCTTTGGATCTTCCTTGTCGTCTTCGTGGCGACGCTCTTCGCCGAATTCATCGCCAACGACCGGCCGATCCTGGTCAAGTACGACGGCGCCTATTACATGCCGGTCTTCACGGCATATCCGGAGACGATCTTCGACGGCGAGTTCCAGACCGAGGCCGATTTTCGCGATCCATACATCATCGACAAGATTCTCGCCAAGGGATGGATGGTCCGCGCTCCGATCCGGTTCAGCTATAACACGGTAAACCGCGACCTCACCGTGCCAGCCCCCGCCCGGCCGTCGGCCGATAACTGGTTCGGCACCGACGACCAGGGGCGCGACGTACTGGCGCGACTCATCTATGGATTTCGGATCTCTGTCCTGTTCGGATTGACGCTCACGATTCTCTCGTCGATCGTCGGCGTCGCCGCGGGCGCGGTGCAAGGCTATATCGGCGGCTGGGTCGATCTGTCGTTCCAGCGCTTCATCGAGATTTGGTCGGGCCTGCCCACGCTCTATCTGCTGATCATCCTGTCGTCGATCGTCCAGCCGAATTTCTGGTGGCTGCTCGGGCTTCTTCTGCTCTTCGAGTGGATGTCGCTCACCGGCGTGGTGCGCGCCGAGTTCCTGCGCGCGCGCAATTTCGATTACGTTCGCGCGGCCCGTGCGCTCGGCGCCGGCGACGTCGTCATCATGTTCCGCCACGTGCTGCCCAATGCGATGGTGGCGACGGTCACCTTCATGCCGTTCATCGTCAGCAGCTCGGTCGTGGCGCTGACGTCGCTCGATTTTCTCGGCTTCGGCCTGCCGCCCGGCTCGCCGTCGCTGGGCGAGCTGTTGAACCAGGGCAAGCAGAACCTCCAGGCGCCGTGGCTGGGAATCGCGGCGTTCGTGGTGATTGCGTTCATGCTGTCGCTGATGGTGTTCATCGGCGAGGCTGTGCGCGACGCCTTCGACCCGCGCAAGACGTTCAGATAAGAAGAAGGATCGGTGACGCGCATGGCCGAAGAAACGCTGCTCGAGATCCGCGATCTCTCCGTCAGCTTCGACGTCGGCGGCGGCAAGCCGCCATTCGTCGCGGTCGAGCGCGTCTCCTTCGACATCCGACGCGGCGAGACGATGGCGCTCGTCGGCGAGTCGGGCTCAGGCAAATCGGTGACCGCGCTGTCGATCCTCCAGCTTCTTCCCTACCCGCTGGCGAGCCATGCTCCTGGCAGCTCGATCCGCTTCGGCGGCCGGGAGCTGGTCGGCGCGCCGGAAGCGACGTTGCGCGCGATTCGCGGTAACCGCATCGCGATGATCTTCCAGGAGCCGATGACCTCGCTCAATCCGTTGCATACCATCGAAAAGCAGGTCGGCGAGGTGCTCACCATCCACAAGGGCATGTCGCTCGAAGCGGCGCGAGCGCGGATCGTCGAGCTGTTGCGCCTCGTCGGCCTGGGCGAGCAGGCGCTGAAGCGCCTCGACGCCTACCCGCACCAGCTTTCGGGCGGGCAACGCCAGCGGGTGATGATCGCCATGGCGCTGGCCAACGAGCCCGATCTCCTGATCGCCGATGAGCCGACGACCGCGGTCGACGTGACCATTCAGGCGCAGTTGCTGCGCCTGCTGCGCGAGCTGCAGGCGAAGTTCGGCATGACGATTCTGTTCATCACTCACGATCTCGGCATCGTCCGCAAGATGGCGAGCCGGGTCTGCGTCATGCAGAAGGGCCGCATCGTCGAGCAAGGCTTGGTCGCCGACGTATTTGCCCGGCCGCAGCACGACTACACGCGCCATCTGCTGGTGGCCGAGCCCAAGGGCAAGCCCGCGCCGGCGCCGGCCGACGCCCGGCCGCTTGTCGGCGCGCACGACTTGCGCGTCTGGTTCCCGATCAAGGGCGGCGTCTTGCGTCGCATACAGGGTTACGTCAAGGCGGTCGACGGCGTCGACATCGCGCTCAAGGAAGGCGCAACGCTTGGCGTCGTCGGCGAATCGGGCTCGGGCAAGACGACGCTCGGCCTGGCGCTGCTGCGCCTCGAATCCTCGCGCGGTCAGATCGTATTCGACGGACGCGAGATACAGGCGCTGCGAGCGCGCGCGCTGAGGCCGCTTCGCCGCGAGATGCAGATCGTCTTCCAGGACCCGTTCTCTTCGTTGAGCCCGCGTCTTTCGGTGGGGGAGATCGTCGAGGAGGGCCTGCGGATCCACCGCATCGGCGCGACGGCCGCCGAACGCGAGCAAATGATCGTGGCGGCGCTCGAGGAAGTACGGCTCGATCCCGACACGCGGCATCGCTATCCCCACGAATTCTCGGGCGGGCAGCGCCAACGCGTTGCGATCGCCCGCGCCCTCGTCCTCAAGCCGAAGTTTCTCGTCCTCGACGAACCGACCTCGGCGCTCGACATGTCGGTGCAGGCGCAAATCGTCGATCTTTTGCGCGAGCTGCAGCACCGCCACCGCCTGGCATACCTGTTTATCAGCCACGATCTGCGGGTGGTGAAAGCGCTCGCCGACGCGGTTCTGGTGCTGAAGGACGGCCGCGTCGTCGAACACGGCGCGGCGGCCGATATCTTCGAGCGTCCGCGCGAGGCTTATACCCGCGCGCTGATGGCGGCCGCCTTCGAACTCGAAACGGTCGATGGCGGAATCGTCAAGACGTGAGCGCGATTCTTTTTTCCTCCAAGGCGGATGATCCGGCCGCCTGGACGGCGGTACTCGGCAAGCGTCTGCCCGGCGCCGAGTTTCGCGTCTGGCCCGAGGTGGGCGATGTGCGCGACATCGATGTCGCGGTCGTCTGGCGCTATCCCAAAGGCGACCTCATGCGCTACCCCAATCTCCGCCTGATCTGCTCGCTCGGCGCCGGCGTCGATCACATCATGGCCGATCCCGATCTGCCATCGGGCGTGCCCGTAGCGCGGATCGTCGATCCCGACCTCACCCAGGGCATGTGCGAATATATTCTGCTGGCGGCGCTCCGTTATCACCGCTATTTCCCCCAATACGCCGAGCTGCAGCGCCAGCGCCGCTGGAACAAGCTGCCGCCGCCCAAGATTTCGGCCCGGCGCGTCGGAATAATGGGGATCGGCGCGATCGGGGCTGAGGCGGCGCGCTGGCTGGCCCGTGTCGGTTTCGCGGTCGCCGGCTGGAGCCGCGCGCCAAAGACGCTTGCCGATATCGAGACGTTTCATGGCGCCGACGGTTTCGCGCGGTTCCTGGCGCGAACCGACATTCTTGTCTGCGTGCTGCCGCTCACCCCCGACACGCGCGGCATCATCAACACGCGCACGTTGGCGCAATTGCCGAAAGGCGCGTTCGTCATCAACGCCGCGCGCGGCGGTCACGTGGTGGCCGACGATCTGCTCGCCGCCCTCGATTCAGGCCATATCGCCGGGGCGACGCTCGACGTCTTCGAGCCCGAGCCGCTGCCCGCCGACCATCGGTTTTGGACCCACCCCAAGGTGACGGTGACGCCGCATATCGCGGCGCTCACCAACCCTGAAACGGCGGCCGACCAGATCGCCGAAAACATCCGGCGCGTGCGCGCCGGACGCCCGTTGCTCAATCTCGTCGATTCGCGGGCGGGGTATTGACGGGAATCGCCGCAAAGCGATCTGCCCTACGATTCGCCGCCAAATCGCTCGGCAATGGTGGCGAATACCGCGCGCAGCGTCTGCGCCTCGGCGCCCTCCGGCCGTCCCGGTCGCGCGCTTGAATTCCAGGCAAAGATGTCGAAATGAGCCCATGGCACGCCCGCCGCGACGAACTCTTGCAGGAACAACGCGCCGATCACCGCGCCGGCGTGCGTCTGGCCCGAGATGTTGTTGAGGTCGGCCACTTTGCTGTCGAGATGTTTGAGATAGGGCTGCCATAACGGCATCCGCCACATGGGATCGGCCTCCGCCACTGCATGGCGCACGAGGTCGCCGGCGAGCGCCTCGTCGTTGCAAAACAGCGCCGGCAGCTCGGGCCCGAGCGCCACGCGGGCGGCGGCGGTCAGCGTCGCAAAATCGACGATCAATTCCGGCCTCTCGCGCGAGGCCTCGGCGAGCGCGTCGGCGAGAACGAGCCGTCCCTCGGCATCGGTGTTGCCGATCTCGACCGTGAGCCCCTTGCGCGAACGGATAATGTCGAGCGGGCGGATCGCATTCCCGGCAACGGAGTTCTCCACCGCCGGTGCAAGCACGCGCAGCCGCACCGGCAGCTTCGCCTCGACGATCATCTGGGCGAGGCCGAGCGCATGGGCGGCGCCGCCCATGTCCTTTTTCATCAGCTTCATCCCCTGATCGTTCTTGAGGTCAAGGCCGCCGGTATCGAAGCACACGCCCTTGCCGACGATCGTCACCTTGGGATGCGTCGGGCTTCCCCA
>CAZLYV010000043.1:0-1763 GCA_964563665.1 uncultured Acetobacteraceae bacterium | reverse complement strand
TCCTGGTCGTTGCGTGGCTGGCTGGCGTGCAAGCTCGCCGGCATCGACTTCACGGAGATCGTCATTCCTCTCCACCTTCCCGAGACCCAAAGTAAAATCGTGAAGGTCTCGCCGTCCGGGCGCGTACCGGTGCTCCATCACGGATCGCTGCAGGTATGGGAGTCGATCGCCATCGGCGAGTATCTGGCCGAGCTGTTTCCGAACCGGGGACTGTGGCCGGCCGATCGCTCCGCACGCGCGCTGGCGCGCGCGGTCTCAGCCGAAATGCACGCCGGTTTCGCGGAGTTGCGCCGGTCGATGTGGATGAATGTGCGGCGGCGCTTTCCCGGCAAGGGGCGCACGCCGGGAGCGCTTGCCGATATTGCGCGCGTTTGCGCGATCTGGCGCACGGCGCGGAGCCAATACGGCCATGGCGGCCCGTTCCTGTTCGGGCGCATGTCGATTGCCGACGCGATGTATGCGCCGGTTGCGACACGGTTCATTACCTGGGCCCCCGAGATTCCCGACGACGCCAAGGCCTACGCCGAAGCCGTATGGGATCACCCGTTGCTCAGGGAATGGGTGGCCGGCGCCGAGACGGAGCCGCGGCCGGTGCCCAAATATGACGTGGCGCCCGAGTAACCGTTCAGCGGATCAGGCCCGCCTCGACGTAATAGAGGGCGGCCCCGGGGTGAAGCTGGAGTGCCGCGCCCTCGGCCGCGGTTTCGGGGCGAATGCGCGCGCCGAACGGATGGCCCGAGTCGAGCGTTTTGCGGTTGTTGGGATGGAACAGCGCGCGCGTCAACCCGTAGACAATCTTGTCGTCGACCTCGGCGCCGCAGATCCATAGCACGCCCACCGATACCGAGCGCACGTCGCCGACCTGGTGATAAGTGTCGGCTGGGATCATGTCGTCGCCAAAATAAGGGTTCGAGCCGCGCAGCCGCGTTCTCACCGCGTCGTCGATGGAAACGAGATCGATCGGGGTCTTTTCGGCGAGCTCGGCGATAGTGGTCGATGGCGAGCGGGCCATCTCGAAGAAGGCGTCGATCACCGCATCGCGAAGCGCGCTGGCGGCCTGGGCTGGCTTGAGGAAGAGGGGTTTGAATTCCCGCTCGGCGATCCCGGCGGCCTGCAGGATTGCCCGCGCCGTGGCGAGCGTGCCTGAGTCCTGCTCGCCCAGCGACACCACCCGCCCGCGCAAACGGCGGAGATCCTTGATCGGGCTGTCGCGCCGGACCACCAGATGCATGACCTCGGGGTAGAGGTTGGCGATGGTTCGGAGAGTATTGACCGGCCCTTGACGGCGATACGGCCCGGCGCCGCGGAAGGCCCAGTGCGCGATATCGGCCTGGCATAGACCGGATTCGACCTGGCGGCGGCCGATGAGTTCGACATTGGCAAGCGAGCCCGCGGTCGTCTGGGTGACCGCGATCAGGCCGGGAACGCCGCAGTTTCCGCCGCGGTTGCACTCGCGCGCACCCGGCGGCGAGCTGACGACGTTGCCGATCAGCGACCCGATCGCAAAATACGCCGATTCGGTGGGCCCGGTCGCGATGCGAAAAAAGCGTGGCGACTGCGCCGCCGCAACACGCGGATAGAGCCCCACAGCGGCGGCGGCAAAAGCCCCGCTGGCTGACAATACGGCCCGCCGCGAGAAATCTCTCATCGATCGCCCACCCCCGTCCCGCCGATGCGCGCTGCAGCGCCGGAACGAGGGACAACGTGTGAGATGCTTCTATCTATCCCGTGACCGCGCTGAATAGAAGGAAAATCGCCCCGGC
>CAZLYV010000042.1:0-13118 GCA_964563665.1 uncultured Acetobacteraceae bacterium | reverse complement strand
TTCACGCTCGCCGATCACGCCAAAGCGACGGCGCATGTCGAGTGCCGAAAGGACGAAGGCGTGCTTGACGAGACGCCCGGCGCCTACAAGAACATCGATGCGGTGATGGCGGCGCAGTCCGATCTGGTCGAAATCATGCACACGCTGCGACAGGTCGTCTGCGTAAAGGGTTGAGGACGATCGGGCGTTCCGTCAGTTCCGGGTCTTGTCGACCAGCTTGTTCTTGGCGATCCACGGCATCATGGCGCGAAGCTTCGCCCCGACCTCCTCGATTGGGTGCTCGCCGGCGCGCTTGCGCATGGCCTTGAAGCTCGGCTGACCGGCGGCGTTCTCGAGCACCCACTCGCGCGCGAAGCGGCCCGACTGGATGTCGTCGAGAATGCGCTTCATCTCCGCCTTGACCGCGTCGTTGATCAGGCGCGGCCCCCGCGTGTAGTCGCCGTACTCGGCGGTATTCGAGATCGAGTAGCGCATGTTCGCCATGCCGCCCTCGTACATCAGATCGACGATCAGCTTCACCTCGTGCAGGCATTCGAAATACGCCATCTCGGGCGCGTAACCGGCCTCGGTCAACGTCTCGTAGCCGGCCATGATGAGCGAGCACAGGCCGCCGCACAGCACCGACTGCTCGCCGAACAGGTCGGTCTCGCACTCCTCCTTGAACGTGGTTTCGATCACGCCGGCGCGCCCGCCGCCGATCGCCGAGGCGTAAGACAGCGCGATCTCGAGCGCGTTGCCCGAGGGGTTCTGCTGCACGGCGACGAGGCACGGCACGCCGCCGCCGCGCTGGTACTCGGAACGTACGGTGTGGCCGGGACCCTTGGGCGCGATCATGAACACGTCGAGGTCGGGCCGCGGATCGATCAGGTTGAAGTGGATGTTGAAGCCGTGGGCGAAAGCGATCGCCGCGCCCTTTTTCATGTTGTCCTTGAGATCGTTGCGCCACAACGAAGCCTGATGCTCGTCGGGCGTCACGACCATCATCACGTCGGCCCATTTGGCCGCATCCGCCGGACTTGCGACTTTGAACTGGACGGCTTCGGCCTTCTTGATCGACGCCGAACCGGGTTTGAGGGCGATCATCACGTCCTTGACGCCGCTGTCGCGCAGGTTGAGGGCGTGAGCGTGACCCTGGCTGCCGTAGCCGACGACAGCCACCTTCCTTCCCTTGATCAGATTCACGTCGGCGTCACGATCGTAATAAACGCGCATGGCTCGGTTCCTTCGTTTTCAGAAATTGGCGGTTGCGAACTAAGGTAATCGGGTATTCGACCGGGGGTTTCCTGATGGCGGCAGGATTTACAGCCCCTTGTTGCCGCGCGCAATGGCGACGACACCGGTGCGCGACACCTCGACGAGGCCCAGCGGCACCATGAGCTGCACGAAGGCATCGATCTTGTCGGTCGAGCCGGTGATCTCGAAGATGAACGAATCGATCGTCGAGTCGATTGCCTTGGCGCGGAAGATGTCGGCGATGCGCAAGGACTCGACGCGCTTCTCGCCCGCGCCGACGACCTTGACCAGCGCCAGCTCGCGCTCGAGATGCGGGCCGACCATGGTGAGGTCGGAGACCTTGTGCACTGGCACCAGTCGATCGAGTTGCGCCTTGATCTGCTCGATCACCATTGGCGTGCCCGAGGTGACGACGGTGATGCGCGACCACCGCTCCTTGGGATCGGTCTCGGCGACCGTCAGGCTCTCGATGTTGTAGCCGCGGCCGGAAAACAGACCGATGACGCGCGCGAGCACGCCCGGCTCGTTGTCGACCAGCACGGCGATGGTATGGCGTTCGATGTCGGGCACGGTCTTTTTCGGGACTTTCACGGTCGCCCGCCTTGCTTCGCCAGGCTCGGCATGAGGGGCAAGAAATGCGACTCATCCCGAGCCTGTCGAAGGATGAGGTCCCGATACGGAGCAGGGAAGCCCACGGCCTAAACCAGCACCATTCCCTCTTCCGGCGTCGTATTGTCTTGTTTGTCCCCAGGACCGAGCAGCATCTCGTTGTGCGCGGCGCCCGAGGGAATCATCGGAAAGCAGTTTTCGGTTTCATCGACGGCGATGTCGGCCACGACCGGCTTGTCGAGCGCGATCATCTCCTTGATCACGTCGTCCAATTCGGAAACCTTGCTCGCGCGCAGACCCACGCAGTGGAACGATTCGGCGAGCTTCACGAAATCGGGCAGCGCCTCCATGTAGCTCTCCGAATAGCGCCCGCCGTACGTCAGCTCCTGCCACTGGCGGACCATCCCCATATAGCGGTTGTTGAGGATGAAGGCCTTCACCGGCAGCCGGTACTGACAGATGGTCGACAGCTCCTGGATGTTCATCAGGATCGACGCTTCGCCGGCGATGTCGATGACGAGCGCTCCCGGGTGCGCCACCTGCACGCCCATCGCGGCCGGGAGGCCGTACCCCATCGTGCCGAGCCCGCCCGACGTCATCCAATGGTTCGGCTTCTCGAACTTGTAAAACTGCGCCGCCCACATTTGGTGTTGGCCGACCTCGGTCGTGATGAACACCTCGCGACCCTTGGTGAGCTCGTAAAGACGCTGGATCGCGTATTGCGGCTTGATGACTTTTTCCGAATTCCGGTAGCTCAAGCAGTTGCGCTTGCGCCACTCCTCGATCTGATGCCACCAGCCGGCGAGCGCCTTGCCGTCGGGTTTGGCCTGGCGACGCTTCCACTCCGCTATCATCGCCGCGAGCGTCGCCGCGACGTCGCCCACCACCGGCACATCCACGCGCACATTCTTGTTGATCGAGGACGGATCGATGTCGACGTGGATCTTTTTTGAACCCGGCGAGAAGGCGGCGAGCTTGCCGGTGATGCGGTCGTCGAAGCGGGAGCCGATCGCGATCATCACGTCGCAGCCGTGCATGGCGAGATTTGCTTCGTACATGCCGTGCATTCCGAGCATGCCGAGGAACAGGGGATCCGAGGCCGGATACGCTCCCAGCCCCATCAAGGTGAGCGTGCACGGGAAGCCCGTCATGCGCACGAACTGAGCCAGCAGCTCGGAGGCACGCGGGCCGGAATTGATCACTCCGCCCCCGCAATAGAAGATCGGCCGCTTGGCCTTGATCATCAGGTCGACCGCCTCGGCGACACGCGCCTGATCGGGCTCGCGACGCGGGTTGTAGCTTTTGTGCTTCACCGCATCGGGCGGCGTGTAGGCGCCCTTGGCGATCAGGATGTCCTTGGGCAGGTCGACCACCACCGGCCCCGGCCGTCCGCTGCGCGCGACATGGAACGCTTCGTGGACCGTGCGCGCGAGCGCGGCGATGTCCTTCACCAGGTAATTGTGTTTGGTGCAGGGCCGGGTGATTCCCGTGGTGTCGGCTTCCTGGAAGGCATCGTTGCCGATCAGGTGCGTCGGCACCTGCCCGGTGAGGCAGACGACCGGGATCGAATCCATCAGCGCGTCGGTAAGCCCGGTTACGGCGTTGGTCGCCCCCGGGCCCGATGTCACCAGCACGACCCCGACCTTGCCGGTCGAGCGTGCGTACCCCTCCGCCGCGTGTACCGCTCCGGCCTCCTGGCGGACCAGGATGTGGCGGAGGGCGTTATGTCCGAACAACGCATCGTATAATGGCAATACCGCGCCACCCGGGTAGCCGAAGATGACCTCGACTCCTTGGTCCACCAGAGCCTTGAGCACGATCTCGGCACCCGACATCAAGGACGGGTCGGCGGCTTTCGGCGCTCTCGTCGCGGTCTTTGTTGCCATGCACAATCCGTAGAAAAATGGCGGAAAACCTGGGTTTTTCCGGTTCCCGTGGGTGTAAGGCACCGTAACTTAGTGACTTTGTCGGAATCCGTCAATCATTTTCTAATAAATGAAAACATTTCGTCTACAAGACTTTCTGAAAATTGCGCGTTCCAGATTTGCGTCTCCGGCATTTGATGCCGGAACCAAGTGAGCTGCCGCTTGGCGTATTGGCGGGTCGCCCGCTGGAACAGGGCCAACGCGCTTACACGGTCGATCTCGCCTGAGATGTGGCGTGCCAGCTCGCGCACACCGACCGCCTTCATGGCCGGAAGGGTTGGATCGAGGTGAAGTGCCATGAGCGCCCGGACCTCGTCGAGCGCGCCGTCGCTCAGCATCGCGCGGCATCGGACGTCAATCGCGCCATGAAGTGCTTCGCGGGGCGGCAACAAAACGAGAGATATGAAGTTGAGCGAGGGGTGGGGCGGCGTTTCACGCTGGTAGGCGGACAGCGGGCGGCCCGTCGCACGCCATACCTCATAGGCGCGGATCACGCGTTGCGTATCGCCGGGCGAAAGCCGCGCGGCCGTCTCGGGGTCATGCATCGCCAGCTCGGCATGGAAGGCGGTCGATCCCAGCGCGCGATGGCGCGCCTGCGTCCAGGCGCGCACCGTCGCCTCAATCGGCGGGATCGCGGCAAGCCCACCCATGAGCGCTTTCAGATAAAGCCCGGTGCCGCCCACCAAAATGGGCAGGCGGCCAGCGGCGTGCGCGTCGGCGATTTCGCCGAGCGCCATTTCGCGCCAACGTCCCGCCGTGCAGCGTTCGGCGACCGACATCACGCCAAACAGGCGATGCGGCGTCGCCGCCATCTCGGCCTTGCCCGGACGCGCGGTGAGCACGAAAAGTTCCCGGTACACTTGCATTGAATCGGCATTGATGATCGTGGCCGGAAGCCGGCGCGCAAGCGACAGCGCGGCCGCCGATTTTCCGCTCGCGGTCGGCCCACCGATGACGATGACGAAGGGCGAACTCTGCTTGCCAATGCCCTCCGTGCTTTTCATAGTCCGCTGCCGTCCCATCTTGCCATAGCCGGCGCCACGCAATGACGTATGTCCTGACGCTGATCGCCGATCCCGCCGCCGCCGACTTGCAACATAGCATCGTTGGCCGCGTCCGCGATGCGCTCGCGGCCGCCGGAATCCGTGCCTCTCCCGCCGATTGGCTCGCTCCGGACATTGCCTGCGACATCGCTTTGGCCGACGCCATGCCGGCGCCGGCGCTTGCCGCCGCGCGCGCGGCGCTTGGCGATGCGCCGATCGATGCCGCCGTTGTACCGGCGCACGGGCGGCGCAAGAAGTTGCTCGTTGCCGATATGGAATCGACCCTGATCGCGAACGAGATGCTGGACGAACTTGCCGCGCGCGCCGGGATCGGGCCGCAGATCGCCGATATCACGCGGCGCGCGATGAACGGCGAACTCGACTTCGTGGCGGCGCTGCGCGAACGCGTGCGCTTGCTTGCCGGACAGCCCGCGACGCGGCTGGCGGAGGTCGCCGCGGCGATCGCGGTCACGCCGGGCGCCAAGCCGCTGATCGCGACGATGCGTGCGCACGGCGCCTACAGCGTGATCGTATCGGGCGGATTTCGCTACTTCACGAATCTGCTCCGCGAACGGCTGGGCGCCGATGCCGATCAAGGCAACGAGCTCGAGATCGCGGGCGATGTCCTCACCGGCGAGGTGCGCAACCCTGTCCTGGGCAAGGATGCCAAGCTTTCCGGCCTCAAGCGGCATGCCGCCGAACGCGGCGTGTCGCTATCGGAGACGTTGGCGGTGGGCGACGGCGCCAACGACGTGCCGATGCTGCTTGCCGCGGGTTTGGGGGTGGCCTTTCGCGCCAAACCAATCGTCACCGCGGCGGTCGCGACGCGCATCGAGCACGCCGATTTGACCGCTCTTCTCTATCTCCAAGGCTACCGGCGCGATGAGTTCGCGGCGTAATCGTCGCGCGTCTTGCCCGCCCGCTCCGGCCGGCACGCGGCCCGCCCTTCCAAAGCGCCGGGCGCGATGGTCTAATCCGCTCGTGACGAGGGGACCATGAACGATCGCAAACGACTCGTCGTCGGCATCAGCGGCGCCTCCGGCGTGATCTATGGCATCCGCGTACTCGAGGCGCTCCGGCGCGCCGGCGTCGAGACGCATCTTGTGATGACGAAGTCGGCCGAGATGACGCTCGCCTACGAAACCAGGCTCAAGGCGCGCGACGTGCGCAAGCTCGCCGACGTCGTCTATTCCGTCGCCGATATCGGCGCGCCGATATCGTCGGGTTCCTTTCGCACGCTCGGCATGATCGTGGCGCCGTGCTCGATCCGCTCGCTGGCTGAAATCGCCTACGGCACGACCACCACGCTGCTCTCGCGCGCCGCGGATGTCGCGCTCAAGGAACGGCGGCGCGTGGTGCTGCTGGTGCGCGAGGCGCCGCTGCATGTCGGGCATTTGCGCGCGATGACCCAAGCCGCCGAGGCGGGCGCCATCATCGTGCCGCCCGTCCCTGCGTTCTATCCGCTTCCCGCGAGCGTCGACGACATCGTCAACCACACCGTCGGTCGCGCGCTCGATCTGTTCGAGATCGACACTGGCTTGGTTGCGCGCTGGGGCGAGACCGGTCCACGAGCGCCCCACCGGCCGAGAAAGCCGCGCGCCAGATAGCGAGCCTGACGAGCGATCAGCCCGACAAGCGGCGCGTGGCGCAGGGTGGGGGTTGGGACGACGGCTCGCTCAGCCGCGCGGCTCCACCGACAGGCCGACGAAGCGCTGCTCGCCCTGGCGCTCGATCATCACGAGCACGCTCTTGCGCCCCGCGGTACGAGCGTCTTTAACCCTCTGGGCGATCTGGGCCGGCGAACTCACCTCTTCCTGGCCGATCTCGACGATCACGTCGCCCGCACGCAAGCCCCTCTCGGCGGCGGACGAACCATCGTTCACCTTGATGATCACGACGCCCTTGGTCTTCTCGGCGATATCGTAACGCTCGCGAAGCTCTTGGGTGATGGCGGACAGCGTCATGCCGAGCGCTTCGCCCGTCGCAGCGCCCGTCGCGCCCTGACTCTTCTTTCCATCCTTGGCCGCGGAGGCGACTTGCTCGGATTCCTCGAGCTCGCCGATCTTGACGTCGAGGCTCATCTGTTTGCCCTTGCGCCACAGATCGACCTTGACCGTTTTGTCGACCGGCGTCTCGGCGACAAGCCGCGGCAGGCGCTTCATGTCGGGCACCTCCTTGCCGTCGAAGCGGACGATGACGTCACCCGATTCGACCTTGCCCTTCGCCGCCGGACTGTTCTCGGTCACGCGCGCCACCAGTGCGCCCTTTGCCTTGTCGAGCCCGAGGCTTTCGGCGATCTCGTCGGTTACCGACTGGATCTGGACTCCGAGCCAGCCACGGCGGACCCGGCCGCTCTTGCGGATCTGTTCGACCACCGGTTTGGCGAGGCTGGAGGGAATCGCGAATCCGATGCCCACGCTGCCGCCGGTCGGCGAGAAGATCGCCGTGTTGATCCCGATCACTTCGCCCTGCAGATTGAACATCGGGCCGCCCGAGTTGCCGCGGTTGATCGAGGCGTCGGTCTGCAGGAAGTCGTCGTAGGGTCCGGCGTTGATGTCGCGCGCGCGGGCCGACACGATGCCGGCCGTGACGCTGCCGCCGAGCCCGAACGGGTTGCCGATCGCGAGCACCCAGTCGCCCACCCGCGTTTGGTCGGAATTGCCGAATTTGACCGCCGTCAGCGGCTTCGCCGGTTCGACCTTGAGCAGCGCCAGATCGGTCTTGGCGTCGCGTCCGATCACCTTCGCGCTGAGCTGGGTGTCGTCGTGCAGGATCACCTTGATCTCGTCGGCGTCGGCGATGACGTGGTTGTTGGTGACGATATAACCGGTCGCATCGACCACGAAGCCCGAGCCGAGCGACTGGGCGCGGCGCGGCGCGGAGTCTGGCCGCTGCTGCTGTCGATCGAAGAAGTCCTTGAAGAACTCCTCGAATGGCGAGCCCGGCGGGAACTGCGGGATTTCCGGACCACGCCGGCGGTCGCCCTGCTGATTGCGGTCGGCCTTGATCGTCTGCGTGGTCGAGATATTGACCACCGAGGGTAACAGGCGCTCGGCAAGATCGGCGAAGGTCGGCGGCGGGCTGTTTCGCCCTTGGGGCGCCGATGTCGGTTGCGCGAGCGTTGGTCCAGCGATCGCTGCCAAGGCGACGATGGCGAAAAGACCGCGGCGAACGGCGGCCGAGGTGCGGTCCCAACCACGGTGCGGCGCCAAACGATCATGCGAGCGAAGGTTCACGTATTGCTCTCCCTGGTGATCCGCGATCCGGGCGTGTAAAGGAACCTGTTCCTAATCACTCAGCCCGAAGGGGAAACGAGCGTTCTCGACCGATTTAGTCCGACGGAGTACGCGCTTCAAGCGCGCTCGACCGATATCACGATAATTCCACATTTGCGCCGGTTTGCGGAAGGCGAATGGCGCGAAATATTGCTCCCCTCACCGGAAAATGACCGTTGTCGCAAACCTTCACTTCTTCGCCGGTCCCTTGCTGCGCTCGCTCGGCGCGCCCTGCAGGTCACGGAAATAGCGGAAGAAATCGCTGTCCGGCGACAGCACCATGGTCGAATTTCCGTCGCCCAGCGCGCGCTGGTAGGCCTGAAGCGAGCGGTAGAAAGCATAAAAGCTCGGGTCGCGGTTGAAGGCATCGGCGAAGGTTTTTGTCGCATCGGCGTCGCCCTGGCCGCGTAGGATGTTCGCATCTCGATTCGCATTGGCAAGGAGCACCGTTCGGTCCCGCTCGGCCTCGGCCCGGATTGTCTGCGACATCTCGGCGCCCTCGGCGCGTTCCAGGTTTGCCTCGCGCTGACGTTCGGTCTGCATGCGGGCGTAGATCGCCGGGCTATTGTCGGGATGGAGGTCGGCACGCATGATCCGCACGTCGATCACCTCGACGCCGAAGGACTTCGCCTCGACGACGACCGCGTCGCTGATCTGGCGCATGAGTTCGGCGCGGCGCGCGGAGAGCACCTGCACGAACGGCACCGATCCCAGCACGTTGCGCAAGCTCGCCACGACGATCGCCGACAGGCGGTTGCGCATGTTCGCTTCGGTCCCGACGGTCTGGAAGAAGCGAAGCGGGTCGACGATGCGGTAGCGGGCGAAGGCGTCCACCACCAGCCGCTTCTGGTCGGCCATGATCACTTCTTGCGCGTCGGCGTCGAAATCAAGCAGCCGCCGATCGAAAAATATCACCTGCTGCAGAAACGGCCGTTTCAACTTCAAACCAGGCTCGCGCACGATGCGGACCGGATCGCCCAACTGGAGCACGAGGGCCTGGCGCCACTGCTCGACGACGAAGACCGAGTTCCACGCCACGAAACCGATCAGGCCGACGATGATGGCGCCGGCGAGCATGAGATTGCGATTCATTGGGCTACCCCTTGCGGGCGCGCGCTCGGCGGAGTAACCGCGCCTGGCGGCCCGCCCGAGCGGCGCTGTACCTCGGGGAGTGGCAAGTACGGCACGACGCCTGGCGCGCCACTGACGGCTTGGTCGATGATCACTTTATTCGAGCCGCGCAGGATCTGCTCCATCGTCTCGAGATAGAGACGCTGCTTGGTTACGTCCTCGGCTACCTTGTAAGCGTTGTAGACCGAAATGAACCGCTCCGCCTCGCCGTGGGCCTGAGCGCCGACCTGCTGGCGGTAGGCCTCCGCTTCCTGAACCAAGCGCTGCACCTCGCCGCGGGCACGTGGCAAGATGTCATTGCGATAGGCTTCGGCCTCGTTGCGCGCCCGTTCACGATCGGCCTTCGCGCGCTGGACGTCGCGGAAGGCGTCGATCACCTTGTCCGGCGGCTCGACGCCGCGGAGCTGCACCTGGGTCACGGCGATGCCGGCCTCATAACTATCGAGAACGTTCTGCAGGAGTCCCTGGGTCTGACGCTCGACTTGCGCGCGACCCTCGGCCAGGACGAATTGCGACGTCTTCTGACCGACGACCTCGCGCATGGCGCTCTCCGCCGCTGCTTTGACCGTGAGCTCTGGCGCGGCGATGTTGAAGAGATACTGGCCGGCGTCCTTGATCAGCCAGAACACGGTGTATTGAACGTCGATGATGTTTTCATCGCCGGTCAGGATCAAGCCCTCCTCCGGCACCGAGCGCGCCCGCCCGCCACGTCCGTCGGGTGGCGCGCGAAAACCGATATCCAGGCTGTTGACCCGCGTAACGCGCGGCGTCAGTACGCTCTCGATCGGGGTCGGCCAGCGGTAGTTGAGGCCGGGGAGCGTCGTCTCGTTCCATTTGCCAAAGCGCAGAACCACGCCCTGCTCGTCAGGCTGCACGCGATAGAAGCCGGAGAGCAGCCACATCACGAAGGCGACGAGGACGAGCAGAACGATTCCGCGCCCCGAGCCGAAGCCGCCCGGAAGCAGACGCTTCACGCGCTCCTGGCTGCGACGGATGAGATCCTCGATGTTCGGCGGCTGCGATCCGAACCCGCCGCCTCCCGGCGGCCGGCCCCAAGGGCCGCCACCGCTGCCGCCGCCGCCTCCGCTACCCCAGGGGCCACCGCCCCCGCCTTGGTTCCCCGGCATGTGCTGCTCAACCCTCCTTGCGACAAAAGCGTGTAGCGGCGCCGCGATACCACTCCGCCGCGTCGGCGGCCCGCTTTGCAATTCCGCGCGGCTCGGCTTATATCACCGCAAGGGACCAAGCGCGACGGCAAAACGCGATGGTTACCGCCTTATATTAGTTGGAAAACCGCCGAATCAAGGGATGTTCCCGTGACTTCAAACGTCGGTCCGAGCGAAGCGCAAGTGCGCGCGGCGTTGGGCCATGTGATCGATCCAGACCGCCGGCATGACATCGTCTCGCTCGAAATGGTGCAGGGGCTCGTCGTGCGCGACGGCCATGTCGGCTTCACGATCGAGGTCGACCCCAAGCGCGGCCCGTCGCTGGAGCCGTTGCGCAAGGCGGCCGAGAAAGCCGTCGAGGCGATTCCTGGCGTACTCTCGGTGACCGCCGTACTGACGGCGCAGAAATCGGCCGCCGCGGCGCCGCCGGCGGCGCCAAGCAAAGGCGCTCCGGCTACAGCCAAGCCGCTGGTTCCGGGCATCAAGTGGATCGTCGCCGTCGCGTCCGGCAAGGGCGGCGTCGGCAAGTCGACCACGGCGGTCAACATCGCGCTTGGGCTCGCCGCCAAAGGGCTGAAGGTCGGCATGCTCGACGTCGATATTTATGGACCCTCCCAGCCGCGAATGATGGGAATTTCGGGCCGCCCGACTTCGCCCGACGGGCGAACGCTGATCCCGCTCGAAAATTACGGGGTCAAGTGCATGTCGATGGGCTTCCTCGTCGCCGAAGACACGCCGATGATCTGGCGCGGACCGATGGTGATGGGTGCGATCGAGCAGATGCTGCGCGACGTGGCGTGGGGCGAACTCGACGTGCTCATCGCCGACATGCCGCCCGGCACCGGCGATGCGCAACTCACCATGTCCCAGCGCGTGCCGCTCGCCGGCGCGGTCATCGTCTCGACGCCGCAAGACATCGCGCTCCTGGATGCGCGCAAGGGTCTCAACATGTTCCGCAAGGTGGACGTGCCGGTTCTCGGAATCATCGAGAACATGAGCTATTACGTCTGCCCCAAATGCGGAGACCGCGCCGAGATCTTCGCCCACGGCGGGGCGCGCAAGGAGGCCGAGCGGCTCGGCACCGAATTTCTCGGCGAGATCCCGCTCGACATCATGATCCGCGAGACCTCCGACGGCGGCCGGCCGATCGTGGTGAGCCACCCCGACAGCCCGCATGCGGTAGCCTATCGCCGCATCGCCGATCGCATCTGGGAGAAGCTCCAGGCGCAACTCGGCGCCGGAGTACGCGTCGCACCAAAAATCCTCGTTCAATAACGACGTCTCCGGGGAGCGCTGGCGGCGGCTTTTTCTGCTGTCTCCGGTAAGTGATATCATTTTGATAGCCCACCGGAGGGTGCGATACGCGCGATCTGATTTCGTCGGGTCTGTCCATTGCTGCGGAACTGGGCCGCGGCATCCACGACTGCCTGTATCTCGCGCTCGCCATCGATCGAGATTGAGCGAATGGTGACTGCCGACCGCAGGTTTTTCGATCGGATAATGCCGAGCCGTTATGGTCGATACGCCGTCTGGATCGAAGACGCGGTTTGATCGGCGTTAAAAGCGTTCCAGCGTCACGAAGCTGAACGCCGGGTCGCCGGCGTGGCGCTCGCGCGAGACCTCGCGCCATATGCCGGCGTCGAGCGCGGGGAAGAACGCATCGCCTTCGGGAGACAGCTCGACTTCGGTGAGCTCGATGCGCGTCGCATGCGGCAGTACGAGCGCGTAAATCTGCGCGCCGCCGATCACCATAGCCTCCTCCTTGAGCCCCGCGGCACGAGCAAGCGCTCGCGCCGTGTCGAGCCCATCGGCCCGCAGCACGCCTTCGACATGAAAGTCCGGATCGCGGGTGAGCACGATGTTCAGTCGCTGCGGCAGCGGCCGACCAATCGATTGAAAGGTTCGGCGGCCCATGATGACCGCTCTGCCAATGGTGAGCCGCTTGAAGCGCGAAAGATCGGCGGGAAGATGCCACGGCATCTGGTTGCGGTAGCCGATGGCGCGGTTCCGACCCATCGCAACGACGAGCGTCAGACCCGTCGTTCCAGCCTCCGCCTGGCTCACACCGCCACCGACGCGGCAATGTGCGGATAGGGGTCGTAGCCGACGATGCGGAAGTCGTCGTAGTTGAATGCGAAAATGTCTTCGACCGCCCGATCGAGCTCGATCAGCGGCAGCGGGCGCGGTACGCGCGTCAGCTGCTCGAGCGCCTGTTCGACGTGATTGAGATAAAGGTGCGCGTCGCCAAAGGTGTGGACGAATTCACCCGGTTTCAGGCCGGTCACCTGCGCCATCATGATCGTCAGCAGGGCGTAGGAGGCGATGTTGAACGGCACGCCAATGAAGACGTCCGCCGAGCGCTGGTAAAGCTGGCACGAGAGTCGGCCCTCGGCGACGTAGAACTGAAAGAGGCAGTGACACGGCGGCAGCTTCATCCGTCCGATGTCGGCGACGTTCCAGGCGCTGACGATGAGCCGCCGGCTATCGGGGTTGCGCTTGATCTGGGCGACTACCTCGGCGATCTGGTCGATTTGCCGGCCATCCGGGGTCGGCCATGATCGCCATTGATGGCCGTAGACGGGTCCCAAATCGCCGTTCGCGTCGGCCCACTCGTTCCAGATGCTGACGCCGTGGCTCTGGAGATAGTGCACGTTGGTATCTCCGGCGAGAAACCACAGCAGTTCGTAAACGATCGATTTCATGTGCAGCTTCTTGGTCGTGACCAGCGGGAACCCG
>CAZLYV010000041.1:0-13124 GCA_964563665.1 uncultured Acetobacteraceae bacterium | reverse complement strand
AATGATGGTGCCCAGCGTCATCGCAACCACCGCGCGCCACAGGCTGCGATCCCAGCCACGCTCCGCAAGCGAGCCCATCGCCCCTGCAGCGACCAGGAAGCCGATCAGATAGCCGCCGGTTGGTCCCAACATATAGGGAAGCCCGATGCCCCGCTCTGGCGTTCCGGCGAAGACCGGCAGGCCAAGGGCGCCTTCGACCAGATAGAGCGCTACTGTTGCAGCGGCCAGGCGAGCGCCATAGGCCATGCCGATCACCAGCACGACATAGGATTGCATCGTCATCGGGACCGGCCACATCGGCACTTGCGCCTTGGCGGAGGCCCAAAGAAAACCGCTGCCGAGCAGCGCCAGGATCGCCATACGCGCGCTCGACCGCTCGCTCGGCGGCCACAAAAGATCGATAAGCGTTGGTCTAGCCGACGTCGCCGTGGTCATACGCTCGCACCCCCTCGAATCTGTGCCTCGCCCCTGATAGCGGCGCGCATTCTTGATTGGGCAGGCTTATAACCTTTGCTCCAGCTCAAGTAAATCGGTTCGCGCGCGGGAATCCAGCAGGCGGCAGTCGGCCGGACTGCCCGCGAGCACCGAGCCAGTCGCGCAGATTGGTTTCCGTCCGCACGCCCTGGCCGCTCCGCCACGACAGCCCGTCGATGAAATTGAAGGTCTTGATGTCGGCAAGGCCGCCTTCCTTGTAGCGCTGCAGGATGACGCCACGGCCGCGAGCCATCGTCGGGATCTCGTCAACCTTGAACAGAATGAGTTTGCGGTTTTCGCCCAGCACCGCGACCGTGTCGCCCTCGACCGCCGAGCAGGCGCGCGCTTCGACGCCCGCCGATACGTTGAGCACCTGCTTGCCCGCCCGCGTCTGTGCAAGCACCTCGTCCTCGGCGACGATGAATCCGCGGCCGTCGCTCGCGGCGACGAGGAGCTTGCGCCCCGGCTTGTGGATGAAGGGCTGGACGATATCGACCTCGTTGCCGAGCTCGAGCATCAGCTTCAGCGGCTCGCCGTCGCCACGCGCCCGCGGCAATCGATCGATCGCCACGGTATAGAAGCGTCCATTGGTCGCCAATACGATCAGCCTGTCGGTACTTTCGGCCTTGAGGGAAAACTTCGGGCCGTCGCCTTCCTTGTAGCGAATTTCGGAAAGATCCTCGTTATGCCCCTTGAAGGCGCGGATCCAGCCTTTGGCCGAACAGACGATCGTCAGCGGCTCGCGCTCGATGAGCGCCTCGATCGGCACCACGACGGGCGCGGGGGCCTCGGCAATCTCGGTCCGTCGCTTGCCGATTTCCGACTTCTCGCCGAAGCGCTTGCGCATCTCGGCAATCTCCTCGCCGATCTTCCGCCAACGGCGGTCCTCGTCCTTGAGCAGCCGATCGAGCTCCTTGCGCTCGACGCCGAGCGATTCATGCTCGCGGCGAATCTCGACCTCTTCGAGCTTGCGCAGGGCGCGGAGCCGCATGTTGAGGATCGCTTCGGCCTGCGCATCGCTGAGCCTGAAGCGCTTCATCAGCACCGGTTTTGGTTCCTCCTCCTGGCGGATGATCTTGATCACCGCGTCGAGATTGAGATAAGCGACCAGATAGCCGTCGAGCATTTCGAGCCGACGCTCGATATTGGCAAGACGGAACCGCGTCCGGCGCTTGAGCACCTCGTGGCGGTGATCGAGGAACGCCTGCAGCACCTCGCGCAGGCCCATCACGTGCGGCGTGTTCGTCGCGTCGAGCACGTTCATGTTGAGCGCCACGCGGACTTCGAGTTCGGTCTGCCGGAACAGCGATTCCATGAGCACCTTGGGATCGACGTTCCGGCTCTTCGGCTCGAGCACGATGCGCACGTCCTCGGCGGACTCGTCGCGCACATCGGCAAGCAGCGCCAGCTTCTTGGCTGTCAGAAGCTCGGCGACCTTCTCGATCAGGCGCGACTTCTGGACCTGGTAGGGAATCTCGGTGACGATGATCTGGTACTGGCCAAGCCCCAGTTTCTCCGCCTCCCAGCGCGCCCGCAGCCGGAAACTCCCCCGCCCCGTGGCATAGGCCTCGATCACGGATTCGCGCGGCTCGACCAGCACGCCTCCGGTCGGGAAATCCGGGCCGGGAATGAACTCCGCGAGCTTGGCCACGGTCGCGCGCGAAAACTTGATGAGATGAAGCAGCGCCTGACAAACTTCGCCGGCGTTATGCGGCGGAATGCTGGTCGCCATCCCGACCGCGATTCCGCTGGCGCCGTTGGCGAGCAGATTGGGGAATGTGGCCGGGAGCACGATGGGCTCGGCGCCTTCGCCATCGTAGGTGGCCCGGAAATCGACCGCGTCCTCGTCGATCCCTTCAAGCAGCGCCTGCGCCACCTCCGTCAACCGCGCCTCGGTGTAGCGCATCGCCGCGGCGTTATCGCCGTCGATGCTGCCGAAATTTCCTTGGCCGTCGACCAGCCTGTAACGCTGCGCAAACTCCTGGGCGAGGCGAACCAGGGCGTCGTACACCGCGACATCGCCGTGCGGGTGGTACTTGCCGATGACATCGCCCACGACGCGGGCGCATTTCTTGAACCCCGACGCCGGGTCGAGCTTGAGCTGCTGCATGGCGAAAAGCAGCCGTCGATGCACCGGCTTCAGCCCATCGCGAACGTCGGGCAGCGAGCGCGACATGATCGTCGACAGCGCATAGGACAGGTAGCGCTCGCCCAGCGCCTGGATGAGCGGGATCGGCCGGATCTCGGCGGTTTGGGGCGATCTGGTCTTCACTTGGCGCCGTTTCTGATTCCACCAGATATAGTAGCCGATCGCCGCCAACGATCAACCAGTCGTATCCGAGCGGCTGGAAGATGTCGGCCGTGCGGACCCAGCACATGGCGCTCGAGAAAGTGCCCGGTGAGCGTCAGACCGTCGAGCACGGCATCTTGCGGCGTCAGACCGCCGGGGGTTCCGCCTTGCCACAGGAAGGCCGGAAGGCGCAGCAACCGCTCGGCAAGATGCTGACCCGCCGCGGCGCTCACCGCGCGACCCGTGCGCGGCGATACGAATGCGAGGTCATTGCGCTGGCCTGTCGCGGCGCACGATACGAGATCGAGTCCGAACCCCAGCTCGGCAAGGCAAAGCAGCTCCCAACGAACATAGTCGGCCGCCCAATCGTCGCGCTCGAGCCCACGGAGCAAATCGACGCTCGCCGTATATAGCGCGAGATGAGGTTCGCGCTCCGCCAAGGTCGACTCGAGGAGCGCGCACGCGGCGGCGAGGGCGTCCAGACGGAGCGGGTGATCGAACACCCGTGCCGCGAGCCCCTCGGCGAGTTCGCCCGAATACGTTCCAAGGTGCTCGGAAAGACGGGCCCGCCACCGCACCTCGACCAGATTGCCCGGTTGGTAGAGGCCCCCACCGCGCCGCCCGGCGCCGCCCCGCACCAGCCCCGGGTGCCGGCCGTGCTCGCGCGTAAACAAAGTTACGATCGCCGCGTTCTCGCCGTGCCGACGGCGATGGATCACCAGCCCTTGGTCGGTCCACTCCATGCGCTGCTCGTTAGCGCGATTCCATGCCGACGTACACTGCTTTGCCAACCTACGTGCGTCGCGGGCGATTGACTTGGCAGAGACGAAGGCGAAACGTCACTGCGCTGCGGCAATGGCTTCGACTTCGATAAGGTATTCCGGCCGTGCCAGCGCGGACACGATTGTCACTGTTACCGCTGGTGGTTGGCTCGCGGCCCACCGCCTACGTCGAATCTCGCCAAGTGTCGGAAGATCAGCGGCCCGTGTCAGGATGTAGTTTACTTTGACCATGTTCACCTTGCTCATGCTTGCCGTAGAAAGCAACGCTTCGACGTTGTCCATCGCCTGTTCCAGCTGCAAGGCGAACTCCCCCCGCATTGTCCCGTCGGGCGCCACGCCAAATTGTCCCGAGACGAAGAGCATCCGGCATCCGGCCGGAAGTTCGACTGCATGCGAGTAAATGCTGCGAAATCCGTCTGGAACGGTCCATACGGACGACGGGTTATGATGCTTCCAAGTGTGGTACGATTCAGACGTCATATTCGAGACCCCATAGTCGGTAAAAGTCACGCCGCTCCGCCCAATCCTCGGCCAACTTGACGTGCAGGAACAGATGGACGTTGCGGCCAAGAAACCGCACGAGCTCGGCGCGTGAAGCCGCGCCGATCGATTTGATCTTGGCCCCGCCTTTGCCGAGCACGATCTTGCGCTGGGATTCGCGCTGTACATAAATCGTCTGCTCGATCCGCGCGCTGCCGTCCTTGAACTCCTCCCATTTCTCGGTTTCGACGGCGATGCTGTAGGGAACCTCCTGATGCAGCTGCAGAAGGATCTGCTCGCGCGTCATCTCGGCCGCCAGCAGGCGCTCGGACATGTCCGAGATCTGGTCCTCGGGGTATAGCCACGGGCCGGCCGGCAATGCGCGCGCGAGATAGGCTTTGAGATCGGCGACGCCGTCCCCGGTGGTGGCCGAAATCATGAAGGTTTCCCTGAACGATCCGCGCTCATTGAGCTTCGCCGAGAGCGAAAGCAACGATGGCCGCTTCACGAGATCGATCTTGTTGATCGCCAAGACAGCGCCGATTCTGCGCTCCTTCAGTCCATCGATGATCGTCTCGGTGTCGGCATTGAGACCGGCCTTGGCGTCGACGATCACAGTTGCAAGATCGGCGTCGCCGGCGCCCCGCCATGCCGCGTCGACCATCGCCCGGTCCAGCCTCTTGCGCGGTTCGAAAATGCCGGGCAGATCGACGAACACGATCTGCGTGCGGCCCTCGATCGCGATCCCCGTGACCCGAGCCCGCGTCGTCTGAACTTTCGGCGAGACGATCGACACTTTCGCGCCGACAAGGCGATTGACCAGCGTCGACTTGCCAACGTTGGGCGCGCCAAGCACGGCGACGAAGCCGCAAGCCATCCGATCCCCGATCGACGGGTCTTGCGCCTCAGTCATTGATCGCGACGCCGATCCGCCGAAGCAGCGCCGCCGCCGCCTCGCGCTCCGCTACCCGCTTCGAGGCCCCCTCGCCAACCTCGGGCGCCACGTCCGCCACATTGACCTCGACCACGAACCGCGGCCGGTGCGCCGGGCCCTCGCGTGTCAGCGTCCGGTACTTCGGCAGCGGCAGGCCGCGCGCCTGCGCCCATTCCTGGAGCGCCGTCTTGGCGTCGCTTGGCGGGGTCACCGCCGCTTCCAGAAGAGGTTGGAAATGCCGACGGACGAACCCGGCCGCGGCCGCGAAGCCACCGTCGCGGTAAAGCGCGGCGATCACCGCTTCGAGCGCGTCGGCGAGAACGGCCGGATTGCCGCGCCCGCCGGATTCCTCCTCGCTCTTCGCCAGCCGGAGAAATCGGCCGAGGTCGATGCGGCGCGCCACATCGGCGAGCGCATCGCGATTGACCAGCGCGGCGTGGCGGCGGGCAAGGTCTCCTTCATTCTCACGCGGAAAGCGTTCGGTCAGGAAATCGGCGATGACGAGCCCGAGAACCCGATCGCCGAGAAACTCGAGTCGCTCGAATGCGCCGGCGTGATGGTGTCGCGCGGATTTCGACAGACTCGAATGGGTGAGCGCGGCAATCAATAAGCCGCGATCGGCAAACCCGTGGCCGAGTGCGTCGTCGAGCTCGTGATCGGGCGGAATCTTGCCGTTCAACGGCGGATCATTCGATGCGGCCGAATATCCGCCCGAAGCGGATCGAGCCCGGCCATTTCCAGATCTCGAACCAGGCGGCCGAGCCGTCGGTGGAGAAGAAGATCATTTCAGCTCGTCCGACAAGGTTCTCCGCCGGGACGAACCCCACGTCCGCCCGACTGTCGGCGGAGTTGTCGCGGTTGTCGCCCATCGCGAAAAAATGACCGGGCGGCACGACGAAGACCCGCGTGTTGTCGTACTCGCTGTCGTCGCTTCGCTCGATAATCTGGTGCCGCTTGCCGTTGGGCAGGGTTTCCATGTACTGCGTCGTGCGTACGGCAAATCCGTGGTCGGCATCGACGAAATCCTCGATGCGCTCGCGACGCACCGGCTGCCCGTTCACGTGAAGAATGCCGCCGCGCACCTGGATGCGGTCTCCGGGAACGCCGACAAGCCGTTTGATGTAGTCGGTGCGGTTGTCGCGCGGCAGCTTGAACACGGCGACGTCGCCGCGCGCCGGCTCGCGCCCCAGGACACGTCCCGAGAACGGCGCAAGACTGTAGGGAAAGGAGTGTCGGCTGTAGCCGTAGGAATACTTGGAGACGAACAGGTAGTCGCCGACCAGCAGTGTGGGCACCATCGAGCCGGAGGGGATGTTGAATGGCTCGAAGGCGAAGGTCCGCACCACGAGCGCGATCGCCACGGCGATAACCGCGGTCTTGAGGAACTCGACAAACCCGCCCGGGGACTTGCTGCGCATAATGCTCGCCTTGCGAACGTCCATGGTCCAGCCCGCAATGATTCCGTCGTTGAGCGGCCGTCCGGGTGAGCGGTCGGAGGCGGCGATGAAGCCTTGAGGCGTTCGCCCTGTCAAGCCGCACGGCCGAGGATTTAATCGTCTTCTAGGGAGATGATGACGATGGCCTGGGCGAGCGGGGGTTCGTCGGTGAGCGTTACGTCGATCCGCGCCCGTTTGCCCGGTGGCACGAGATCGTTGAGCCGGGCAAGCGCCCCGCCGCTCAGCGCCATAGTCGGCCGCCCGCCGGGAAGATTGATCACGCCCATGTCGCGCCAGAAGACGCCTTTGCGCAAACCTGTCCCGAGCGCCTTGGCGCATGCTTCCTTTGCGGCGAATCGTCGCGCATAGCTCGCCGCCCGGTTTGCCCGCCCGTCCGATCTGCTCCGCTCGGTCGCCGTGAACACGCGCGAGAGAAACCGGTCGCCGAAACGCTCGAGCGTGCGTTCGATACGGCGGATATCGACCATGTCGCTGCCCAGCCCAAGGATCATCGCGCCGGCCACATGTTCGCACCGAGCGCCATCATGCCGAGACGGCGCCGCTCGCCTTGGCGCGGGCCTGGTCGATGAGCGCCCGCATTCGCCTTATTGCGCTGTCGAGGCCGCTAAAAATCGCCTCGCCGACCAGGAAATGCCCGATGTTGAGCTCGACGATCGTCGGGATCGCCGCCACCGGCCCCACGGTCTCGAAGCTGAGCCCGTGGCCGGCGTGGCACTCGAGCCCGAGCGCCTCGGCGTGGGCGGCGGCTTCGATGATGCGGCCGAGCTCCTGTCGTACGCGCGCGCCCGCCGGTTCGGCGCGGAACGCCTCGCAGTAAGCGCCCGTATGCAGCTCGACCACCGGCGCGCCCAGCCGCTTTGCCGCATCGAGGGTGGCGCGATCGGGCTCGATGAAAAGCGAAACGCGCATACCCGCCGCGGTGAGGTCGCGCACGTAGGGCGCCAGATGGTCGAATCCCCGAATCACATCGAGGCCGCCCTCGGTCGTCCGCTCCTCGCGCTTTTCCGGCACGAGACAGGCCGCGTGCGGCCGGTGCCGAAGCGCGATCGCCAGCATTTCGGCGCTGGCCGCCATCTCGAGATTGAGCGGCAGGTCGATCTCGGCCGACAGCCGACGAATATCGTCGTCCGAAATATGCCGCCGGTCCTCGCGCAGATGCGCCGTGATCCCGTCGGCGCCGGCGTTCGCCGCGAGCCTCGCGGCGCGCACGGGATCGGGATGCACGCCGCCGCGCGCGTTTCGAATGGTCGCCACGTGATCGATGTTGACCCCAAGTCGTAAGTGCCGCTTGACCGCCATCTCCGTTCCCCGTCCCGCTTCAGCCCCGCGCCCGGTCGACCGAATTGATCGCCGGCGTGGCGCGAAGCGCTGCGATGATGTTGGTGAGATGTTTGACGTCGCGCACCTCGATGTCGATCAGCATTTCCCAAAACTGCTGGGTCCGGTTGACGATCTTGAGATTGGTGATGTTGCCGCTGTTCTTGGCGATCACGGTCGACAGCGCACCGAGGCTGCCCGGTTCGTTCGCCACCACGAGCGAAACGCGGCCGACCCGGCTTCCGGTCTCGACCGCTGGCGAGTCCCAGGCCAAATCGATCCAGCGCTCCGGCGTATCGGCGAAACTCTCGAGCGTGTCGCAGTCGATCGTATGGATCGTTACCCCTTTGCCGGTCGTCACGATGCCGACGATGCGGTCGCCCGGCAATGGATGGCAGCAGCCGGCGTAATGGATCGCCATGCCGGGGATGAGGCCCTTGATCGCGACCGGTTCGCCCTTCGCGATCTTCGCCTTGCCGCGGCGGCGGCCCAGCGGCACGACATTGACCGGCTTGGCGACGCGCGTTCCCGGGAACACCGCCTGCAGCACCTCACGCTCGCTGTGCAGGCCTTCGCCGACCTGGGCGCAAAGTTCCTCGGAGTCCTGGGCCTTGAAGACCTTGAGCACGCCGTCCAGCGCCTTGTCGGTGTACTCGTAACCTTCCTGCTTGAACGCCTTTTGCAGCATCGAGCGACCGAGGCTCGCGAATTGCGTGCGCTGCTGGGTGCGAACGAATCTGCGAATTCGCGCCCGCGCCTTGCCGGTGACGACGAAGCGCTCCCACATCGGCGAGGGCGTCACCGCCTTCGAGGTGACGATTTCGACCTGGTCGCCGTTCGAGAGTTGCGTGCGCAGCGGCATCATGCGGCCATTCACCTTGGCGCCGACGCAATGATCGCCGATCTCGGAGTGGACGGCGTAGGCGAAGTCGACCGGCGTGGCGCCACGGGGCAAGGCAATGACGTCGCCTTTGGGGGTGAAACAGAACACCTGGTCGTGGAACATCTCGAGCTTGGTGTGTTCGAGAAACTCCTGCGGATCGCTGGCGTGCTCGAGAATGTCGAGAAGCTCGCGCAGCCAGCGGTACTGCCGGCCCTCGCGCTTCCCCTCGCCACCCTGCTTGTACTGCCAGTGGGCGGCGACGCCGAACTCGGCCACCTCGTGCATTTCGCGGGCGCGGATCTGGATCTCGATACGCTGCTGTTCGGGCCCATAGACGCCGGTGTGCAGCGAGCGGTAGCCGTTCGGCTTGGGCATCGAGATGTTGTCCTTGAACCGGCCCGGCACCACCGGATAGCGCGAGTGGATCACGCCGAGCGCCTTGTAGCAGCCGGCGATGTCGCCGACGACGACGCGAAATGCCATGACGTCGGAGAGCTGCTCGAAACCGACATCCTTGCGCTCCATTTTGCGCCAGATCGAATACGGCGATTTCTCGCGGCCCGACACCCATGCGTCGACCTCGTCTTCGGCAAGCACCCGCTTCAGCTGATCGGTGATGCGGGTGACGACGTCGCCGCCCTTCTCGCGCAAAAACTTGAAGCGGGCGACGATCGATTCGCGAGCGTCGGGATTGAGCTGGCCAAAGGCGAGATCCTCGAGCTCCTCCTGGATCGCCCGCATGCCGATCCGTTCGGCAAGCGGCACGTATATCTCGAGCGTTTCGCGGGAGATACGTTGCCGTTTTTCGGTGTCAACGATGTATTGCAGGGTCCGCATGTTGTGCAGCCGGTCGGCGAGCTTGACCAGCAATACGCGAATGTCCTCCGACATCGCGATCACCAGCTTGCGGAAATTTTCGGCCTGCTTGGTCTTGTCCGATTGCAGTTCGAGGCGCGACAGCTTGGTGACGCCATCGACCAGCCGCCCGATCTCCGGCCCGAACAGCCGTTCGATCTCCTCGAGCGTGGTCAGCGTGTCTTCGACCGCATCGTGCAGCAGCGCGGTGATGATCGAAGCGCAATCCAGCCGGTACTGCGTCAGAATCCCGGCGACCTCGAGCGGATGCGAAAAATACGGGTCACCGGAGGCGCGTTTTTGCGCTCCGTGCACCTTCATCGAATAGACGTAAGCCCGATTAAGCGCGTCTTCGTCCGTATTGGGATCGTAGGCCTTGACCCGCTCGACGAGTTCGTACTGCCGGATCATGGCGCTTCAATCCCGCGGAACCAGCGGTGCGTCGGGCTGCCCCGCACCGCCGGGCATGAAAAATCGGCGGCGGCCGATTACTCCACGCTGTCCTCGCTCGAAGGCTTTGTCTCCTCGACGGCTTCCGTTTCGCCTTCGACCGACATCTCCTCCTCCAACTCCTTCGACGCCTCATAAGGCACGCCGGCGACGTTCTGCTCGGAGGCGAGCAGTTCCATCATGTCCTCTTCGGGCTCGTCGCGTTCGACCTGCTTCTGGAGACCGCTGATCACGGCCTGGCGGAGATTGTCGAAGTCAATCGAGCTGTCGGCGATCTCGCGCAGCGCCACGACCGGATTCTTGTCGTTGTCGCGCTCGAGGGTCAGCGGCGTGCCGGCCGTGATCTCGCGCGCCCGCTGCGCCGCGAGCATGACAAGATCAAACCGGTTCGGAATCTTCAATACGCAGTCTTCGACCGTTACCCGTGCCATCTTTGCTTAACACTCCTAATCTTCAATGCTGCGCCTGTATGTAAACGAACAATATAGGCAGCGAATCCCCCCAACGCAAGGAAATTACGGGGTGGTTTCTGTTTCCGAATCAATGTTTTGGACCAATGTTGAGAGCGCTTCTTGCGGCAATGCTGCAAGCAGTTCGCCAACCGTTCGGCCGCTTCCGGGGTGCCGCCAGCCGGGTGCGATTTCGGCCAGCGGCTTCAAGACGAAAGCTCGTCCCTCCAGCCGCCGATGGGGTAGGATCGGCCGATCTGGTTCCATGCGAACCAGGCCATCGTAGTCGAGTAGATCGAGATCGAGTGAACGGGCCGCGTTCCGGCGCCCACGAACCCGTCCGTATTTCGCTTCGATGCGGTGCAGGAGATCGAGCAGCGCCACCGGATCGAGCCCGGTCTCGATGATCGCTACACCATTCAAGTACCACGGCTGGTCCGAGGGCGGATCGGGGGGTGTACGGTACCAGTGCGAGCGGCGCACGATGCGAATCCCGGCCGCCGCCAGATCGACCAACGCAGCGGCGAAAGTTTTGGCCGGCGGGCCTGCTTCGCTTGGCAGGTTTGCGCCAAATCCGAGTAAAATCATGTTGTCCGATAATTTGCGCTTGTTTCGGGTCCAGGCGATTATTAATAACTACAGCATGCGTGGCGCCTCATACCGGTGCTGCGTTTGAGCAACGCGAAGGAGATATTACGATGACATTTTATCCACAGGAACGATTGGCGCTGTTCATCGATGGGGCGAACCTTTATTCCGCGGCGCGCGCCCTCGGTTTCGAAATCGATTATAAGCGCCTTCTGCAGCTCTTTCAGGGCAAGGGCCGCCTGATCCGCGCCTTTTATTATACCGCGCTGATCGAAGACCAGGAGTACTCGCCGATCCGGCCGCTGGTCGATTGGCTCGATTACAACGGCTACACGATGGTGACCAAACCGCTCAAGGAATTCACCGATGCCTATGGCCGGCGCAAGGTCAAGGGCAACATGGATATCGAACTCGCCATCGACATGCTCGAGATGTCGGACCGCCTCGACCATATCGTCCTGTTCTCCGGCGATGGCGATTTCCGCCGGCTGGTGGAAGCGGTGCAGCGCAAGGGCGTGCGCGTCAGCGTGGTCTCGTCAATTCGCACGCAGCCGCCGATGGTCTCCGATGATCTTCGCCGTCAAGCCGACACGTTTATCGAGCTTCAGGATCTCATGGCGCAGATCCAGCGCATCGTCGAGCGCCGCGATATGTCGGCCCCCGGCAGTCCCGACAATTTGTATCCGGAGCGCGAATCGGCCTGAACGACGGGCGGGTGAATTTGCGCCGACGCCGCCGTGGCGATTGAATATCGGGCTCCCGGGCGCGACTGTCCGCGCTGCCCGCGTTTGGTCGAGTATCGTGGCCAGAACCGGTCGAATTTTCCGGCCTGGCATAACGCGCCGGTGACGAGCTTTGGGCCGATCGACGCGCCGCTTCTGATCGTCGGGCTAGCGCCGGGTTTGCGCGGGGCCAACCGCTCGGGTCGCCCATTCACCGGCGATTATGCAGGTGATTTGCTTTTTCCCACGCTCAAGAAGCACGGCTTTGCCAGCGGAGACTATCTCGCGCGCCGCGACGACGCGCCGTGGACCGCCGACGGATTTGCGCTCGACGGCGCGCGGATCACCAACGCCGTGCGGTGCGTCCCGCCGCAGAACAAGCCGCTGCCGGCGGAAATCAAAGCATGCCTCCCCTTCCTCGAAAACGAGATTGCGGCGATGGGCCGTCTCAGACTGGTGCTGGCGCTGGGACGCGTCGCCCATGACGCGGTGCTCCGTGCCTGCGCAGTCGGCCGCAGCGCGTTTCGCTTTTCCCACGGCGCCATCCACCTGCTTCCTTCGGGCCTCAAGCTGGCCGACAGCTATCATTGCTCGCGCTACAACACCAATACCGGCGTGCTCACGCCCGAAATGTTCGACGCCGTCATCGCCAAGGCGCGAACGATATGTCGCTGAAGCCGCGTCGCGGATACGGGTGCTCGTCCCAAACCTCTGACAAAATCCGTTCCAGGAGGCCAAGTTGACCAAAGCAATCTTGATCACCGGCGCAAGCCGTGGGATAGGCCGGGCCACCGCACGGCTGGCGGGCGCACGGGGATGGTCGGTCGGGGTGAATTTCGCCGGCAATGCCGAGGCCGCCGCGCGCACCGTCGCCGAAGTGGAAGCGGCGGGCGGCCACGCCATCGCGATTCGGGGCGACGTTTCGGTTGAAGCCGACGTCGTCGCGATGTTCGACGCCACCCGGGACGCCTTCGGCGCCTTCGACGGGCTCGTCAACAACGCCGGAATCGTCGCGCCCGCGCTGCCGCTCGCCGAAATGGGCGCCGCGCGCCTGCAGCGGATTTTTGCCGTCAACGTCTACGGCGCGTATCTGTGCGCGCGTGAGGCCGCGCGGCGACTGTCGCGAAACCGCGGCGGCCGCGGCGGCGTTATCGTCAATGTATCCTCCGCCGCCGCACGCCTCGGCTCGCCGTTCGAGTACGTCGATTACGCCGGATCCAAGGGCGCCATCGATGCGATGACGATCGGTCTGTCGAAGGAACTGGGGCCGGACGGCGTGCGGGTGAACGCGGTCCGTCCGGGCCTCATCGACACCGAGATTCACGCCAGCGGCGGCCGTCCCGATCGCGCGGCGACGCTGGGCGCCGGCACGCCGCTTGGACGAGCGGGAACGGCGGACGAGGTCGCCGAGGCGATCGTCTGGCTGCTGAGCGACGCCGCGTC
>CAZLYV010000040.1:0-13178 GCA_964563665.1 uncultured Acetobacteraceae bacterium | reverse complement strand
ATCTGCTTCAGATACGCAAGGCACGCCGCGCGATCGGCACGAAAGTCGCCTTCCTCCCACCAGCGTTCGACCGCCGCCACGAGTTCGCCCACGCGCTTGCCCGGCGCCAGGCCAAGATCGAGTGCGTCCTGGCCCTTGATCGGCAACCGCGGCGGCACCCACGACGACGCGTCGGCGAGAAGCCGGGCCAGACCCGCGTCCGAATCGCGCCCCGCCGCATCCATGAGCGCAAGATCGCGCAGCCGATCGGCGCCCAAGTGGTAGAGCGCGCGGCGCCGCGCGCGTGCATCCATCAACGGCGATACCTCGATCGGCGGAGCGGCGAGCGCCGCGAGGCGTTCGGCTTCGGCGTTGGACAGACGCAGCCGTTCGGCGAGCGCCGCGGCGCCGGCTGGATCGCGAGGCAGCAGGCTCGCGAGCCGCCGCAACGCGTCGGGTGCGGCGTGGCGCTCCTCAAGACGCACCATGGCACGGAGCCGGTGGAGGTCGCGGAGCTCGGGCAGGATGTGCGGCAGCACGCCCTCGGACATCATGAGCTGAACGATCTCGGGCGAATCGGGTCCGAGCATCAGGCGCAGGACCTCGCCGGCCACGCGCTCGCCCGACAGCGTCGGCAGCAAATGGGCGAGCCGGCGACAGGCGGCGAGGCCGGCCCCGTCGGCAGCGCCCTTGCCGTAATAGGCCTGAAATCGGAAGAAGCGAAGCAGCCGCAGCACGTCCTCCCTGATCCGCGTCTCGGGCTCGCCGACGAAGCGCACCCGCCCGGCGTTCAAATCGGCCAAGCCGCCGAAGGGATCGTGCACGGTTCCATCGGGATCGGCGGAGAGCGCATTGATCGTGAAATCGCGCCGCGCCGCGTCGGCCGCCCAGTCGTCGGTGAAGGCGACCCGCGCGCGCCGGCCCAGCGGTTCGACGTCGCGGCGCAGCGTCGTGATCTCGAAGTGCCTCGGGCCGATCACCGCCGTCACCGTGCCATGGTCGATGCCGGTCGGGATGACGCGGATGCCGGCGGCGCCGAGTCGTTCCATCACCCGCTCCGGCGGATCGGGCGTCGCGATGTCGATGTCCTTGACCGGACGCCCGACGAGCGCGTCGCGCACGCAGCCACCGACAAAGCGCGCGGTGCCGCCGTCCTTGACCAAGGCCGCGATCACGCTCCGCGTCTCGGGCGCCGTCATCCACGGCTGCGGGGCAAGGTCGGGCGGTGCGGCGGGCGGCATGTCGTCGACTTTAGCCCATTCGCCGCCGTCGCGCCGTCGCTCCGAGTTTCCTCATTTGCCGCGTTTGGGCTCGACGTGGCCAGGGACGATCTCGCCGTCGATCACCTGCGGCGGCACGTAGCGTCCCTCGGTGGTGGCGCCGCCAAGCAAGGCGAACGCCGCAGTTATGATCGCGCCGAGAAAAACGCCGAGCGCGGCCAGCCAGAGCCAGGGGGCATCCTGCCAGTGCAGCTTCTCGCCCGAGCCGAGGCGCTCCCGCCGGCGCCGTTCGGCGGCAACCCAAAGAAGATAGAGGATCGTCGGCAACGCGACGGGCAACAGGATCTGAAAGACGATGCGGGCCATGGCGTGGGTCGGTGGGGGGCGTTTTAAGTCGTGGGGGTTATCGGGCGATCAGCGCGCCAGAACTTCGTCCAGAACTCCGTAGAGCCAGAACTTCGTAAAGATTGACCAGCATGCCCGCCGTGGCGCCCCAGATGAAATAATCGCCGTAGGGCAGAACGTAAAACCGGCGCTCGATGCCCTTCTCCATGCGGCCGCGGCGCTGGTGGTTCGCGGGATCGAGCACGAAGTCGAGCGGCACCTCGAAGACCTCCGCCACCTCGAATTCGTCCGGCGACAAAGTGAACGGCGGGTGGACGACGCCGACCAACGGCGTGATCTCGAAGCCGGTACGGGTTTGGTAGGTGTCGAGCCGCCCGGCGATTTCGACATGCGCGGATTCGAGGCCGATCTCCTCGCGTGTCTCGCGCAGCGCGGCGGCGATGGCATCGGCGTCGCCTTCCTCGAGGCGGCCGCCGGGAAAGCTGATCTGGCCGGCATGAACGTTGAGGTGCCCGGTGCGGCGCGTGAGGAGAACCGTCATTCCGGCCGGACGATGGACGATCGGCACCAGCACGGCGGCGGGCACCAGCGGGCGCGACGGCGCAAGGTCGGGATTGAGATCGTGGTCCCCGCGCACATGCGGCGCTGGCAGGCTTGCCTCCGCGACCCGCCCGCCCGCGCGCCGTATGGCGATATCGTCCGAGCCCGCCTGAAGCCGGCGCCGCAATTCGGCAAGCGACAACGTACCAGGTTTGGCGCGATTCATGCCGGAGATGCCGCTCATATCGGCGAGCCGAGCGTAAAAAACGCGCCGTCGCACCCGACGCCCAGGACCTTGCAGCCATCGACGACGCGCTCCTCGGCAAGTTCGACGAGCTGGTAGAAAACCGGGCGCAGGATGCGGGCCTCGAGGCGATCGCGAACCAGAATATAAGGTGCCGGCTCGAGCGCGCCGCTTCCCTCGGCCGGCCGCTCGACGACGCGGATCGGATGCGCCGGTCCCGCCGTCACCTCATGATCGAGATTCGTGCGGAAAACAAGACGCCGAGCATCGGCGGCGCCCACGACGCTCAGCTCGACGGCGGTGAACGGTGCATCGTCGACCGTAATCCGCCCGCGCTCGACCGGAGTTACCAACCAGAAATCACCGTCCTCGTCGCGACGCAAGACCGTGGCGAAAAGACGGCACAGCGGTTTGCGGGTGATCGGCGAACCGTGATAAAACCAGGTGCCGTCGCGGGCGATTCGTATATTGAACTCCCCGCAGACGGACGGATCGGGACGCGCGGGGCCGGCAACGCCGGTTTGGGTTGAAGCGGGTTGCGCGCTGGCTGGGGGGTCGAGGATCCGCGCAAATACGGCGGGGTCGAATCGCACGCCGGTCATGCTCGAATCGCCAACTGATCAGCCTGACGAGGTTGCATTGAACTCTCCCGAACCGATCTTCGCTCCCCAGTCCGGATCATCCAGCGACCTCGAGCCATCGAAGATCGTCGCCGCCGTCGAGGCGCTTGGCGACCGCCTGCGCACGGTGCGCGAGCGCATCGCACGTGTGATCTTCGGCCAGTCGCAGGTGGTCGATCACTCTCTTATCACGCTGCTTGGCGGCGGTCACGCGCTGCTCATCGGCGTGCCCGGACTCGCCAAGACATTGCTGGTCGAGACGCTGGGCACCGTCCTCGGTCTCGACGCCAAGCGCATACAGTGCACGCCGGATCTGATGCCGGCCGATATCCTGGGATCCGAGGTGCTCGAGGAAAGCGAGACCGGGCGTCGCTCGTTCCGCTTCATCGCCGGGCCGGTGTTTTGCCAGTTGCTGATGGCCGACGAGATAAACCGCGCGAGCCCACGCACGCAGTCCGCGCTTTTGCAGGCGATGCAAGAGCATCGCGTTTCGGTCGCCGGCGTGTATCACCCGCTGCCGCAGCCGTTCCACGTACTCGCGACGCAAAACCCGCTGGAGCAGGAAGGGACCTATCCGTTGCCCGAGGCGCAGCTCGATCGTTTCTTGATGCAAATCGACGTGTCCTATCCCGATCTCGACGCCGAGCGGCGCATGCTGATCACCACCACCGGCGTAGGTTCGGAAAAGCCGGTACGCGCGATGGCCGGCGAGGATCTGCTCGAGGCGCAGCGCCTGTTGCGGCGCGTGCCGGTCGGCGACGGCGTGGTCGATGCAATTCTCAAGCTGGTGCGTACCGGCAGACCCGATAGCTCCGATATCCCCGAAGTTCGCCAGCATGTCGCGTGGGGTCCGGGTCCGCGGGCGAGCCAGGCGCTGATGCTGGCGATCCGCGCGCGCGCCATACTCGACGGGCGGCTCGCGCCCTCGATCGATGACGTGCTCGCGCTGGCGCACCCGATCCTGCGGCATCGCATGGCGCTTAATTTCGCCGCGCGCGCGGACGGCGTAACCATCGATCGTGTGATCGACCGGCTCTGCGCGCCGCTCGCTTGAAGCCGGGAGGACTGGGGGCACCGCCGATGGCCACCTCCCGCCCCACCCACCAGACGGTTTCGCCCCCGCCGGAGCGCGGTCAGCAGCGCGCGGAGGGGTTGGCGAGCCTTTTTCCACCCCTGCTGGTCGCCGCCGAGCGCGTTGCGGCAACCGTGATTCAGGGCGTCCACGGACGGCGGCGCGTTGGCCAGGGCGAGACGTTTTGGCAGTTTCGCCGTTATCAGCCGGGCGACGCCGTCGACAAGATCGACTGGCGTCAGTCGGCCAAGACCGATCGCGTGTTCGTGCGCGAGAACGAATGGGAAGCGGCCGAAAGCATCTGGCTGTGGCGCGACACTTCGCCCTCGATGCGCTACCGCTCGGCCCGGACGGTCCCCGAGAAGTCCGAACGTGCGGATTTACTCACCCTGGCGCTGGCGGCAATGTTGGTGCGCGGCGGCGAGCATGTGGCGCTTCTGGGCGAGGGCCATCCGCCGATGACCGGGCGCTACGCCATCAATCGATTGGCCGATATTGTTTGCCGCATGACCCCGCCCGAAGAGGCGCCGAGCTTGCCGCGTCCAGCACCCCTCCCGCGACACGCGCAAGTCGTGCTGGTGAGCGACTTTCTGTCGTCGCTTGGCGAGATCGACGCCTGCGTCCGGGGTATTGCGGCGCGCGGCGTCAAGGGCCATCTCCTTCAGGTGATGGACCCCGCCGAGGAGACCTTGCCGTTCACCGGGCGGACGCGTTTCGAGGGCCTCGAGCGCGAAGGGGATACGTTGATCCCGCGCGTCGAGTCGGTACGGCAGGATTACCAGCGGGTGCTGGCCAATCATCTAGCCGGGCTTGCCGACATCGCCCGCGCGGTCGGCTGGACCTTCGTTTCCCACCGCACCGACCGGCCGCCGGAATCGGCGCTGCTCGCCCTCTATCTTGCGCTTGCCGGCGAAGCGGAGGGGTAAGCCGTTGGCGACATTACGCCCGGACCCATCACCCCCGCGCAGGGACGCGCGCATTCCCGGGCCGGGGATCGAAACCGGCTCTGGTCGGTCGAGTAACCGATGACCTCGCTGGGCGCGCTCGCGTTTCTCTCGCCGTGGTGGCTGGCGGCGCTCGCCGCACTGCCGATCCTCTACTGGCTCTTGCGCATCACGCCGCCGGCGCCACGCCTGCAGCGCTTTCCGGCGATCCGTCTGCTGTTCGAGCTGCGGCCCAAGGAGGAAACGCCGGCGCAGACGCCGCTATGGCTCTTGCTGCTGCGCCTCCTCATCGCGACGCTCCTTATCCTTGCACTGGCGCACCCGTTGCTCAATCCGGAGGGCCGATTTCAAAATTCCGGCGCGGTGGTTCTCGTGGTCGACGATGGGTGGGCGGCGGCACGCAACTGGTCGGCGCGCAAGACGGCGATGGCGACGATCCTCGATCGCGCCGAGCGTGCGCAGCAGCCGGTGGTCATGCTGACGACGGCGGCATCGCTCGCCGGCGAGTCGCCGCGGCCAAGCCGCCTCATGCGCGCCAGCGATGCACGTGGTCTCGTGGCCACGATCGAGCCCAAACCATGGCCGGTCGACCGCGTCGCCGTATTGTCGGCGCTCGATGCGTTCGATCCACGCGGCCCCGCCAACGTCATCTATCTGGCCGACGGACTGGACGACGGCCATCTCGCCCGGTTGCTCGAGCGCCTGCAACGCATCGGACCGGTCGATCTCGTCGTCGACGTGCCCGATGCGCTCGCGCGTCTGCTCTTGCCGCCCACCACCGAAGCCGCCGCTTTGGTCGCAACGGCGGTCCGGTTTAGCACCGGCGCGCCGGCGCAGGCGGTCATGCGCGCGCTCGCCGATGACGGGCGGTTGCTCGCGCGCGAGCCGCTGCGTTGGGGCGTTGGCGAGCGCAATGCCAGCGCCCGCGTCGAGCTTCCGGTCGAACTGCGTAATCGGCTGGCGCGTCTCGAGATCGAGGGCGAGGCGTCCGCCGGTGCGATCGTGCTGCTCGACGAGCGCTGGCGGCGACGGCCGGTCGGCCTCGTTTCGACCGGCTCGCTGGAGAAGCGTCAACCGCTGCTCGCCGACGTGTATTACCTCGAGCGCGCGCTCGCCCCTTACGCCGACATTCGTCAGGGAACCGTCGCCGAGGTGATCGGCCGCGGCGTCGCCGTTCTCATACTTGCAGATATCGGAACGCTCGCCGAGGAAGAGCGCGCCCTCGTCGAGCCATGGCTCAAGAAGGGTGGAGTCCTGGTGCGCTTCGCCGGCCCGCGCACCGCGGAGGCGACGGATGATCTCGTTCCGACCCCGCTGCGCGCCGACGGAGGCCGAAATTTCGGCGGCGCCATGTCGTGGGAACAGCCGATCGCGCTCGCGCCATTCGATGCCAACGGCGCCTTCGCCGGACTTGTGGCGCCCGACGACGTCAGGATTTCGCGCCAGGTATTGGCCGAACCGAATCTCGAACTGGCCCAGCGCACCTGGGCGCGCCTCGCCGACGGCACGCCGCTTGTCACCGCCGACAAACGCGGCGACGGCTGGGTCGTCATGATCCACACCACGGCCGGGCCGGATTGGTCGTCGCTGTCGATCTCGGGTCTGTTCGTCGACATGCTGCGTCGGTTGATCGGCCTCTCGCAGGGAATCGCCGGCGATCCTTCGGACGCCGTGCTGCCTCCGCTCGCCTTGCTCGACGGCTTCGGACGGCCGCAATCGCCGCCGCCGGCCGCGGTCGCCATCGTCGGCACGAACTTTGCCGCGACAGCCGTGGGCCCGCGCCATCCGCCAGGGTTCTATGGCACCGATTCCGCACGCCGGGCGCTCAATCTCTCGGCAGCCCTCCAGGGACCGCAGGCGCCGCTGCCAAAGGGGATGGTCGATCCGCCTCAGGGAATCGTCGTCGGCCACTACGCCGGAGCGGACGAGGTCGACTTCAAGCCCTGGCTTCTCGCCGCGGCGTTGACGCTCGGTATTTTCGATTTGCTGATTGCGCTGGCACTCAGAGGTCTGCTGCCCGGCCCGGCGTCGCGGCGCGGCGGATCCATCGCCGCCGGTCTCGTTGTGGCGGCCCTGACGGCGACCCTGCCGCATCCGGCGCTGACGCAGCGGGCGACCGCTCCCGTGGCGCCGGCGTCCACCCAAGTCGATGAAGAATTTGCCCGCGCCGGCTCTCTTGCGACGAGATTCGGCTATGTGAAGACCGGCATTGCCGACATCGACGAGGTCTCGCGCGCCGGGCTCGCCGGGCTTTCGCAGGTGATGGCGCGGCGCACCACGGTCGAGCCGTCATCGCCGATCGAGCTCGACATCGAGCGCGACGAGCTGGCGTTCTTTCCGCTCATCTACTGGCCGATCGTCACCGAGGCCCCGCGTCTTTCGCCCGCTTCGGGCGCGCGCGTCGCGCAATACCTGCGCCAGGGCGGCATGATTCTGTTCGATACCCGCGACGCTCCAACCGCCGCCGCCGGCGGATTGACCGCCGAGCAAACCCGTCTGCGCGAGATCTTGCGTCATCTCAGTCTCCCGGCGCTGGTCCAGGTTCCACCCGGCCACGTGCTCACCAAGTCGTTCTATCTGCTGAGCCAGTTCCCGGGGCGCTTCGCCGATTCTCCGGTGTGGGTCGAGCAGGGCGACGATCGCGTCAACGATGGCGTGTCGGGCGTGATCATCGGCGCCAACGACTGGGCGTCGGCGTGGGCGAGCGACGCCAATGGCCGGTCGCTCTATGCCGCCGTTCCCGGCGGCGAGGCGCAGCGCGAAACCGCGTTCCGCTTCGGCGTCAATCTCGTGATGTACGCGCTCGCCGGCAATTACAAGGCCGACCAGGTCCACGTCGAGGCGATCCTCGAGCGATTGCGCCGATGATGTCGAGCGACCTTTCCCTCGCTTTTTCCCCGCTCGTGCCGTGGCCGCTGATCGCGGCGCTTGGGGCGACCGGTGCTGGCGTGGTGTTGCTTGCCTTGTGGCGCGGCGCCAAGGGCGCCTGGTGGCGCCTGATCGCCATCGCCGGCCTTCTGCTGGCTCTTACCAACCCGACCGCCGTCTTCGAACAGCGCCGCCCGCTCGCCGACGTGGCGCTGATCGTGGTCGACGATTCGAAGAGCCAGTCGATCGGCGAGCGACGCCAGCGCACGCAAGTCGCGCTCCGGCACCTCGGCACGCGGCTTCAGCATGAAAAGGATCTCGAGGTGCGCGAGGTTCATGCCGGCGGCGCCGGCGATGGAACGCAGCTTTTCGAGGCGATCGAGCGCGCGCTGGCCGATGTTCCGCGGAGCCGGATCGCCGGCATAACGCTCCTTACCGACGGCCAGGTCCACGACGTGCCGGGCGAAAGCGCGCGGCGCGGCCTGCCGGGTCCGATCCATGCCCTCATCAGCGGAAACCGCGGCGAGGCCGACCGACGGCTTATCGTCGAGCAGAGCCCGCGCTATGCCATCGTCGGCAAGCCGCATTCGATGACGATCCGGGTTGACGACGGCGCGGGCGCGAGCGCGCCCGGAGCGCCGCGCGCGCTCGCCCGCGTCGATATAAGGCGCGACGGCGGCGAGCCGCAGACGGTACGGGTGCCGGTGGGCGAGCCGCAGACGATCGAATTCACCCTCGAGCATGGCGGGCAGACGGTGTTCGAGATCCAGGTCGAACGGGGGCCCAACGAACTCACCTTCGACAACAATCGCGCGGTCGTGCTGGTAAACGGCGTGCGCGACCGCCTGCGGGTGCTGCTCGTCACCGGCGAACCGCATGCCGGCGAGCGTACCTGGCGCGCGCTGCTCAAATCCGATCCGGCGGTCGACCTCGTCCACTTCACCATTCTGCGCCCGCCCGAGGCGCAGGATTTCACGCCGGTCAATGAACTTTCGCTGATCGCCTTTCCGGTCCGCGAGCTGTTCGAGGTCAAGCTCAAGGAATTCGACCTCATTATTTTCGATCGCTACCGGCGGCGCGACGTGCTCGCCTCGATCTACCTCGACAACATCACGCGCTATGTGCGCGAGGGCGGGGCACTTCTGGTCGCCGCGGGCCCCAATTACGGTTCGCCCGGGAACCTGTTCAATTCGCCGCTCGGCCAGGTTTTGCCGGCGGCCCCCGTCGGCGGGGTGGTCGAACAGGGCTACAAGCCGCACCTGACCGATATCGGCCGGCGTCATCCCGTAACCGCCGATCTGCCGGGCGCCGATGCCGCCGACCCGCCATGGGGCCGCTGGTTCCGCGTCGTCGGCTCCGAGGCGCGGCGCGGCGCCGTGCTGATGGACGGCCCCAATGATCTGCCGCTGCTGTTGCTCGACCGCGTCGGCGATGGCCGCGTGGCGCAGATCATGTCGGACCACATTTGGCTGTGGGCGCGCGGTTTCGAACGCGGCGGCCCGCACCAGGAGCTGCTGCGCCGCATCGCCCACTGGCTGATGAAGGAACCCGAGCTGGAGGAAGAGGATCTGAGGGCGAGCGTGCGGGGAAATCGCATCGAGATCGTCCGGCGCACGCTTTCCGCCGAGCCAGGCCCGGTGACGGTCATCGCGCCCGACGGCGCTTCGCAGAACGTCAAGCTCGCCCCATCGCGCGGCGGACGATGGACGGCGAGCGTCGAGGCGACCGAGTCGGGGCTCTACCACGCAAACGACGGCGCGCGGGTGGCGCTGGCGGCGGTCGGCGCGCTCAATCCGATCGAGATGGCGGACGTGCGCGCCACCGAGGAACGGCTAAAGCCGGTCGTCGTCGCCTCGGCCGGACAAATCCTGTGGCTGGCCGACGGCCTGCCCGACGTGCGGCGCGTCGGCCCGACCGGCGATGGCGGCGGGCGCGCGCCCAGCGGACGCGGCTGGATCGGCTATCGCGCCAACGGCGATTTCGTCGTCACCGGCGTCACCCAGGTGCCGTTGCTGCCGGGGATCGCGCTCTTCCTTCTGGCGCTGGGCGCGCTTGTCCTCGCCTGGCGCCGCGAGGGACGCTAATCGCCCCACGCGGTCGTGCGGTGCCGCACGCTCGAGCGGCCGATCACTTCTGCAAATTTGCCTCGGCGCCGAGATAGCCCGCCCAGGCGAACCAGAACGCCACATGGCCGGCGACGCGCGGCAGCTTCTCGCCGGCGGGACCGAGCAGGTTCTCCTCGGCGATCGTCCATGTTCGGCCGCCCTCGACGATCTCGCCGGGCTTGGCCCCGGCGGCGAAGCTCCGCCCGTCGCGCCGATAGGCACGCACCGTGCGCGTCGCCGCGTCGCCGACGACAACGATGTCGACGAAACCGACCGAGTCGTTCACGACATGCTTGTCGCGGAACGATTCGACCGGCCACGCCTTGGCCCCGCCAAAGGCGCGCACGCCGAAGACGTAGTCCTTCTGCGCCACCGAGCGATCGGCGACCGCCGCCGGAAACATCAGATCGGGGCTGGCAAAATAGCGGCCGTAGGGTCGGCCCGGCGTGTAATCGCGTTCGTGCCCGGTATCGAGCGACAGCACTTTGGTCGAGGGATTGGCGGCAAGCCACGCTTTCCAGCTCGTGATCGTCACCGGCCGCATCTTGAGTTGAATCCTCGAGCCGACCAGCGCGCCGACGACCGGCTTGCCGGTGAAATGGTTCCACAGGCTGTCGGTCTGGCGGTCGTACATCAGCTTGTTCGAGCGATAGAGCAGGCCCGAGGAGCCGAACACGAACGGTTCGCTCCGCCCCTCGACCTTGGTCTCGAACAGGATACCGGCGCCGCACAGCGTGCAATAGGCCAGCGCCACCAGCTCCCCGCCCACCACGTCGTTGAACATCTCATGCCAGTCCATGATCCGCAGCGGATAGGCGCGCACATCGCCGTTGATCGCCACGCCGAAGACGAGCTCCTCGGGCGACAGATAGGTCGCCTCGCCGGGCGCGATGTGCTTGGGATTGATCAGCGCCGGGATGCCGTCCACCTCCACTCCGCCCCAGGTTATCTCCTCGTAGCGGATCTCGCGCGGCAACGTGGGCGACACGAAGCGGGTGAAATCGGGGTCGATGCGGACGAAGATTTCGTGCGCCAGGCGGTAAAAGCTTTTATGCGGCTTGATTTCGGGATGCCGCTCCTGCCACACCATCCAGTCGAACCAGCCGCTGGCTGCCGGTTCGTGGGTTATTTCGTGCAAGGCGCCCGATATCTCGGAATCGAACTGGCGGTTGAACCGCGTCGCAAGGATGAGTGCCGCGGCGGTGTCCGGCTGCTTCAATTCGCGCAGGCGCTTGAGCGCCAGCCGCGCCTCCGATGGACCGCCGAAAATGACGCTCCGACTGTCGTTGTAGATGGCGAGATCGGCTTCGGACCATGGCTCGGCACGCGCCGGCGCAAAGAGCGCGAACGCCGCCAAAATTAGTACATACGAGACGAGCTTGATCGCGCGCATGATACGGCCTCCGCTTGCTGTCCCTATCGCCAAACTTTGGCGCTGTCGCGCGTCAAAGCGCCAGTCAACTCGCCGTTAATCACAGCGATGTGACGGAAACGCCGGCGTGACCGGCATGTTGATGTGACGCCGACCCGGCTCAGCCGGCATGGGCGAAGAACGCTTTGCCCTGCCGGGACGAAGCCGCTCGCGCTTCGTCAGATCCGGCTCAGCTCGATCTGAAAGGCGATTCTTTGTCTCGGGTCGAGCGACGCCGGGTCATCGAACCCAGACCCCGACATCCCGCCGCAGGTAGGGCGGAAGGTCGCAGACCCGTTCCCGCAAAACGACGAACTGCGAGAGGCTGGAGAGCAAATTGACGAAGATGGATAGCCGCGACACGACATGTTCTCCTTGAAGCGATCGACAGTCGAAATAAGTTTTTCCGGCGAATTCGCCGGAATCGCCCACCGGTCAGCGGGCGGTCGAAATACGTCGTCGTCGCAAGGATCGTGTCATCGTCGGCATGGAAGGCGCAATCTAGCGAAGGCTCTTGCGGCCTGCAACCAACTATCGTCGGTGCGCAATCGGCTGGCGCGGTACTCACGGATTGGCGGATTCGCCGACGCGATGGTGCGGCGCGGCGGACGCGGATAGAGTTGCGCGATGGATTTCGCTTCCCTCGTCGCCGCTGCGTTATCGCTCTTTGCCGGCGGCGCGGTGAAGGGCGTCGCCGGCCTCGGCCTTCCCCTCGTCGCCCTGCCGCTGTTGACCACCTTCGTCAGCCTGAAGACCGCGGTCGGTCTGCTGGTGGTCCCGGCCATCGCCTCGAATCTGGTGCAGAGCTTTCAGGGCGGCCGAATCGGCTCGATGCTGAAGCGCTTCTGGCCGGTCATCGTAACCCTGGTGGCGACGATCGCGATCAGCACCAATGCCCTCGTGCTGGTGCCGGAAAAGATTCTTTACGCGATCATCGGCGCGGCGGTGATCGGATTTCCGCTGCTGGCGCATTTCCGGCCGGCCTTGCGCATCCGGTCTGGTCCGGAGCGATGGCTTGGGCCGGTGATCGGCGTCATCGCCGGTTTTGTCGGTGGCGTCTCGAGTTTTTTCGGTCCGCCGCTGATGGTCTATGTCGCGGGTCTGCGGCTCGCCAAAGACGACTTCGTTCCGGCAATCTCGCTGCTCTATTTCATGGGCTCGGTCGGACTTGGCCTCGGGCTGTTTTCCTTTCGAATCATGGACGCTGGCGATTTCGGCCTGTCCGCGCTCGCCTGCCTCCCGGTGTTCCTCGGTCTTTGGCTGGGCCAGCGGGTCCGCGCGCGGCTTCATCAGCAGCGCTTCGATCGGATCCTGCTCGCGGTTTATCTCGCGACCGGCGCAAGTTTCTTATTGCGGGCGCTTGGCTGAAGCCGGGCCCGACGCTCGACGTTAACCGTGAGTAAACCATTCCGTCGTAGGCTTTCCGGGCACGACCTCAAGGCCGATCAACGATTAGCGGATCTCGACCATGTCGAATTCGACAGGACGATCGCCGTATCAACCGGCGCACGATTACCGTGACGAGCCCCACGCCGAGGCGAGTGAGCGGCGGCGCCGCCAGCGTATCCTGACCACCTGGTCGGCGACGATTCATTTTGGGCCCCAGGCCGTCGACGGCGTGATCGCGAATATCTCTGCGAGCGGTGCCCTGATTGTGGCCAAGCACGACATCGCGATCGATACGCTCATCGTCCTGCGGGTCGAGCAATTCGGCTACCTTCCGGCACGCGTGGTGTGGCGGAGCGATGATCGGATCGGCGTCCAGTTTCTCGATACACCGCAGCGCACCGCCCAGCTTCTTGGACTGAACGAGCTGGTTCGCCAGAGCGG
>CAZLYV010000039.1:0-13262 GCA_964563665.1 uncultured Acetobacteraceae bacterium | reverse complement strand
TCGTTGGCGAGAACCTGTCTTCGCTTTTTTCCGATGTCGCAGGTTGCATCGCCGCGCCGAGCGTCACGAGTTGCATCTGAGTTATCGCCGCTGACGGCTGCGGGCGCCTGAGGCGATCGAAGCGGTCGCCGGTGCAGCCTCGGCGTCACGCTGATTCTGGTGCGTACGGTGCTTCATATTTTAGGCCCTGTGACGCGGGGCCGTGCGCGGAACTCTCCGGTCGGCTGAATTTTGCGTGCGCGTTCGGCGTTTCGGTTGTCGCCGTTCTCGGTGCAATTTCTCAACCGTTGCCGCACAAATAGGCCTGCCTGGTTGGCGCGCCCTGCTGGACTCGAACCAGCGACCTACAGCTTAGAAGGCTGTTGCTCTATCCAACTGAGCTAAGGGCGCATTGTCGGCGGTGATTTGAGACCGCCCGGCCAAACCTAATCGGGTCTGCGATAGCGAAAATTTTCCGAGTAGCTTTTGGGCCGTGGCTTCGGCAAATGCGGTGCTGGCAGCGTGAAGGCGATGCCGCGCCGCTTCGCATAGGCGACCGCCTCGGTCTGCGTGGCAAAGCGAAGCGTCACTTGCCCTCGGGTGTCCGACGACCCGGACCAGCCCATCAGCGGGTCCAGCCGCTTGGCTTCACTGGGCTCGAACTCCAGGATCCAGTCGAGGGACCCCCCGCGGCCCGACTGCATCGCGTTCCTGGCTGGCTTGAAGATACGTGCTTCCACGGCGCTTACCTCTATCATCACGAGAAACTGGCCGCCGGTTCAACTTCATAAAAGACTGATTCGCGGGTAGTACGGTGGATGGTCGGGGCGGCCAGATTTGAACTGGCGACCCTCTGCTCCCAAAGCAGATGCGCTACCAGACTGCGCTACGCCCCGATTTCAAATGCCCTTTGGGCGGATGGTGCGTATCAGATATATGATACCCGACGCACCGGCAAGGACTCGCTCCCGCGCCCCGACCACCATCTGCACCCATGCGCAGCCGTTCGATCGAATTGACCCATGATCTCGAGGCTTACGTCCGCCGCGTGTCGCTTCGCGAGCCGGACATCTTGCGCCGGTTGCGCGAGGAAACCGCGACCATGGAATACGCGATCATGCAGATATCGCCCGAACAGGGGCAGTTCATGGCGCTGCTCGCCGAAGCGATCGGCGCGCGCCGCTACCTTGAAATCGGCGTCTTCACCGGCTACAGCACGCTTGCGGTTGCGCTCGCGCTGCCGCCAGACGGCCAGGTCGTCGCCTGCGACAGGAATGCGGCGTGGACAGCGGTCGCTTTGCGCTATTGGCGCGAGGCTGGAGTGGCTGAGCGCATCGATCTTCGGCTCGACGATGCCGCGAAGACGCTTGATGGGCTTATCGCCGAGGGCGCCGAAGGCGGTTTCGATTTCGCCTTCATCGACGCCGATAAGGAGAACTACGACACTTATTATGAGCAGACGCTCAAGCTCTTGCGCCGCGGCGGTCTGATGGCGATCGACAACGTACTATGGTTCGGCAAGGTCGCCGACCCGAAGGTCGACGACGGCGAAACCGCGGCGCTTCGCAAGCTCAACGCAAAGCTTCACGAAGATCAGCGGGTCAGCTTGAGCCTTCTGCCGATCGGCGACGGCATCACGCTCGCGCGCAAGCGATAAAAGTTTTGTTCTTTTTTCGCAACCGCTTGGCGCGGCCGTTAAGCCCTCTTTCACCATCATATGCGTAGGATCGCCGGCATACGATCCGCGAGAAGACCGGTGGCAGGGACATGGGCGGCGTCGACGACGGACGGGACCATTGCAAAGTGAGTCCGCGCCATGTCTCGAGCCCAGTTGTTGATCCAGGCCGCGCTTCGGGCGGGGGCGCTGCTTGCCGCAACCGCCGCTACACTCAGCCTCATCGGTATCGCCGCGGCGCAGCCCGGCGCTCCCTGCGGCAAGCGCGCCGAATTGCTGAGATTGTTGGAAGGGGGTTACACCGAAAAGCCGATCGCCATGGGGCTCGGCAATGACGGCGCCCTCATCGAAGTATTGACCGCGGCCGATGGTGCGACATGGACGATCCTGGTTTCGTATCCCAATGGGATGAGCTGCATGATCGCGTCCGGTCAGCACTGGCAGTCGCACCCGCAAATCGCCGCGAGCGGCCGCGGCGCTTGAACCAATCACGCCGACGCTTCAGGGCGCCGACTTGAAGATCGGGTGAACGACGCGGTCACCCGGCCGGATGCCGAGGCGCGACACCGTTCCTCCGTTGAGCTCGAGCACCGCGCGGACCGGGCCATCGGAGAAGACGCTGGCTTCCGAAAACGGAACCGTGCGCTGGGCGATGTTGACGATCCGGCCATCGTGGGCGATGAACAGCATATCGAGTGGAATGCGCGTGTTGCGCATCCACATCGCGGTCACCTGATCAGCCTGGAAATCGAACAACATTCCGGAATCGGCCGCGAGCTGGGTTCGGTGCATGAGGCCGAGAGCGCGCTGCTCGTCGTTTACGGCGACTTCGATCGCGAAACGATGCCGCTTGGCCCCGCTCTCTATGATCAGCTCCGAGGTCGGAAACGATACCCGCGATTGAGCGCCAAGCGCGCGTGGGAAAACGGCGATTGCGGCGATCGCGGCAAGGATTGAACGGCGGGTGATCGTGCGCATGTTAGAGCCTGATTCGAAAGTCCCACGGGTCGCTTTGCTGGTGAAATCGGCCGGCTACCATTGCCGTTCGAATCCCGGAAGCTATGCCGCAAGAAACTACGCCGTGGGGTCGCGCTCGACGGCGAGCGCCAGATCGTCCGCAACGGCTTCGCGCTCGCTCCCTTGCGCCTCGGCCTGCCGGGCCCACATCGCCGCGTAAATTCCGTTATTCGCCAGCAGTGCGTTGTGACGGCCTCGCTCGACGATGTTCCCCCCTTCCAGCACGATGATCTCGTCGGCATCGACCACCGTCGACAGCCGGTGCGCGATGACAAGGGTCGTGACGCCGATCGAGATCGAGCGCAGCGAGGCCTGAATCTCTTTCTCGGTTCGGGTGTCGAGCGCCGATGTCGCTTCGTCGAACAGCAGCAACCGCGGCGCCTTGAGGATGGTTCGCGCGATCGCCACGCGCTGGCGTTCGCCGCCCGAAAGCTTGAGGCCGCGCTCGCCGACCGTCGTGTTGTAACCGTCGGGCAGCGTCATGATGAAATCATGGATCCGCGCCAGGCGGGCGGCGTGTTCGACCTCGGCGGGCGAGGCGCCCGGTCGGCCATAGGCGACGTTGTAATAGATCGTGTCGTTGAACAGCACGGTGTCCTGGGGAACGATGCCGATTGCGGCGCGCAGGCTCGCCTGGGTCACGTCGCGGATGTCCTGGCCGTCGATCCGGATCGCACCCTCATCGACGTCGTAGAATCGGAACAGCAGCCGCGACACGGTCGATTTCCCGGCGCCGCTCGGACCGACGATCGCGACCGTCCGGCCGGCCGGGACCGCCAACGACACGCCCTTCAGAATCGAACGGCGCGGGTCGTAGCCGAACACGACGTTGTCGAATTCGACCGCACCGCCCGCGACGCGCAAGGACGTGGCGCCAGCGCGATCGTGCACCTCGATCGGCGCCTCGAGCAGCCGAAACATCGACTGCATGTCGATGAGCGCCTGGCGCAGCTCGCGATAGACCATGCCAAGAAAATTGAGCGGCAGGTAAAGCTGGATCAGGTAGGCGTTGACCAGCACGAAATCGCCGACGGTCATGGCTCCGGCCGCGACGCCATAACCCGCCAGCAACATGACCAGGGTGACGCCGATGGCGATGATCGTGCCCTGCCCGATGTTGAGCAACGACAGCGAGCGTTCGCTGAGCACGGCGGCCTTTTCGTATGCGGCGAGCGCACGGTCGAAGCGTCGCGCCTCGTGCCCCTCGTTGCCGAAGTATTTTACCGTTTCGTAGTTGAGCAGACTGTCGACCGCCTTGGTGTTCGCCTCGGTTTCGGCCTCGAGCATGCGGCGCCGAAAGGTGAGACGCCATTGGGTGACCGCCAACGTATAGGCGATATAAAACGCGATGGTCAGGAATGTGGCGGCGGCGAAACGCCAATCGTAAAGGTTCCACAGGATGGCGCTGACCAGCGCGATCTCGAGGATTGTCGGCGCTACCTGGAAAATGAGGAAATGCAGCAGATTGTCGATGCCGTTTATCCCGCGCTCGATCGCGCGCGACATCCCGCCGGTTTGGCGCTCGAGGTGAAAGCGCAGCGAGAGGCGATGAAGATGCCGAAACGTCTCGAGCGCCACGACGTGCATCGCGTTTTGCGCCACACGGGCAAACACGATCTGCCGAATTTCGGAGAATAGCTGGCTCAGGATGCGCGCGCCGCCATAGGCCAGCAACGCGCCGAGCGGAATCGCCACAACCGCGCCCGACTTTCCCGAGAGCGCATCGACCGCCTCCTTGTAGAAGAGCGGAACGTAGACGGTGACCAGCTTCGCGCCGATCAGAAACGCAAGCGCGATCACCACCCGCGCCCGAACGGCGAGCGGCCCCTTGAGCCAGAGATAGGGCAGCAGGCGCCGAATCGTCGCGAGGTCGCGGCGACCGCTCAGGTCGATGCCCGGAATGGTGGCTTGGTGTTGATGACGCATAGGTTTGGCCTGGAGAATCGCACGGCTTCGAGATTACGACGAGGGCGCCGCGATGTCGAAGCCCCCGAAAGCGCAACGGAGAGAGGCATCAAAACAGCCAAAGATCGTCCGGGGCGATTTCGATCCAATGCTCGCCCTTTGACGTCGTTTGTGGCCCCCAAACGCGGAGACGCAAGCCACCAACCGTCAGCACATGCTCCCAGCGCTCGCCGAGATAGAGGGACGTCGACAGCCGGGCGCCGAGCCGGTTATCGCCGGGTCCCTCGACGATCCGTGTCCGCTCGACGCGGGCGAACGCCTTGCCCTGCTCCCCGGCTTGCGCCCCCGTGCAGCGCTTGCCCCAAAGGCTCCAGCCCTGCCCGTCGAGGCGCGCGCGCTCGCCCGCGACCGCGCCGATGGTCCCGGTCAGTACATTATTGCTGCCCATGAAATCGGCGGTGACCGCGGTCGCCGGGCGTTCGTAGATCTCCTGCGGCGTCCCGGCCTGCTCGATCTGGCCATCACGCAAGAACAGAATGCGGTCGGCGACGGCCATCGCCTCCACTTGGTCGTGCGTGACGTAGAGGGCGCTGATCTGGATCTGTACGATGAGCTCGCGCAACCAGGCGCGTGACTCTTCGCGGAGCTTCGCATCGAGGTTCGACAACGGCTCATCCAGCAGGAGGACGGACGGCTGGTAGACGAGCGCACGCGCGAGCGCCACGCGCTGCTGTTGCCCGCCCGAGAGCTGGTGCGGATATCGTGCGGCAAGCTGATCGAGGCCGAGGCGTGCGAGCACCGCCTCGACTCTCTGGCGCATCTCGTCGTCGGCGACGCGCCGGAGTCGGAGACCGTACGCCACGTTGTCGAAAACCGTGCGGTTCGGCCACAAGGCATAGGACTGAAAGACGAGGCCAAGCCCGCGCTGCTCCGGCGGCACGTCGATCCCGGCGCCGGCGTCGAAGAACACCGTGTCGCCCAGCGCGATCCGGCCGCTATCGGGCGTCTCGAGCCCGGCGACCGAGCGCAAGATCGTCGTCTTGCCGCTGCCTGAGTGGCCAAGCAGCGCCACCACCTCGCCGCGCGCCAACGTCAACGAGACGCCCTTGAGAATGCGGTTCGCGCCAAAGCTCTTCTGGATATCTTCGATCGCGAGTTCAGGCATGGAGCCGCACCCCGAGACGCAAAGCGATCGCAAGAGCGACGCAGATGATCGCCACGTTGACGACCGAAAGCGCCGCGATGAGATCGAGCGCCCCGGTTCCCCACAGCGATACGATGAGCGAGCCGATGACCTCGGTTCCGGGCCCGAGAAGATACACGCCGGTCGAATACTCGCGGCAGAAGATCATGAAGATCAGCAGCCAGCTTCCGAGCAGGCCGAACCGGATCAGCGGAATCGTCACGTCGCGGTAGACCCTGGCCTGCCCTGCACCCGCGACCCGCGCGGCTTCCTCGAGCTCCGGCGCCACCTGGTAGAGCGAGGCGGAGATGAGCCGCAACCCGTATGCCAGCCAGACGACCGTGTAGGCGAGCCAGAGGCTGAACAACGTGGTGCGGAATGGGGCAAGCGGTTTGAAGAACAGAAACAGCCAAAGAAACGCCAGGCCGGCAATCAGGCCCGGAAGAGCGCGCGGCCCCATCACCAGATAATCGAGCGTGGTGGCGCCCCGGCTCGGCCAGCGATGCGCGATCAGCGCGATCGCGGCGTAACAGGCGACCGCGAGCGCGCCGCCGATGCTCGCAATCAACAGGGTGTTGACGATGCCGCGCACGAGATTCGGGTACTGCAGCAATTCGACGAAGTGATCGAGCGTCAGCACCTTAAGAATATTCACCCCTTCGCCCCAGCTCTGCACGAAGGAGCGCAAAACCACGCCGCTCAACGGAACGACCACGGTGACGAACAGCCAGATGAATACGATGGCCAGCGCAAGCCAGCGGTAACGGCCGAGCGGAAGCGGCCGCCCCGCCATTCCCTTGCCGCGCACGGTGACGTAGAGCTGAGCGGTTTTGAGCAGATGACGTTGCAGGTAAACGAGCGGCAGCGTCACGACGAGGATCGCCACCGCCACCACCGCCATCAGGTGATACGACGGCGTGCCGAGAAGATTGGTGAGCTTGTAGAGATAGGTCGTCAGCACGAGCAGGCCCGCGGGATCGCCCAGCACCAGCGGCAGCCCGAAAAGTTCGAAGCCGAGGAAAAAAACCAGCACGCCGCTGAAGACGAGCGCCGGCATGATGAGCGGCAGGCTGACGGTGGCCGCGACGCGCCAGACGCTGGCGCCGGCGGTGCGCGCGGCTTCTTCGACCTCGGGGTTCATCGCCCTGAGCGACGAGGCCGTATAGAGATAAACGTGCGGAACGTGCGTCAGGCCGGCGATCACGACGAGGCCGCCCAGCGAATACAGGTCCCACGGCGCAAAGCCCACAAGGTGCTTGATCCACAGGGTAAAGAATCCGACCGGCCCGACGGCGACCACGTAACCGAATGCGATCACGATCGGCGAAAGGAAAATCGGCACGAGCAGGAGCGGCTCGAGCCAACGACGCCCCGGCATATCGGTCCGCGTCATCAGGAAAGCGAGGATGCCGCCGAGCGGAATGGCGATCGCGGCCATGCCGAAGGCGACGACGAGCGAGGTCAGGAACGAGGTGTGGAAGTCGGAATCGGCGAGGACGTAGCGATACGCGCCAAGGCTGGCCTTGACCTGCGGCATGAAGAACGGCGCGTCAAGAAAGCTCTGATAAATGACGAGACCCAGCGGCGCGGCGACGACGGCGGCGACGACTGCAACCCCCGTCATTCGGACGGGATGCGCCTGCACCTCGCGATTTCCCGCCTAAGTCGTCGCGCCGGCGCGCCTCAACTCGCGCGAGCCGTCTGCTTCCACTTCGAGAGAACCTCGAGACGTTTTGCCGGATCGAGATACTCGAGCAACTTGGCGCTCACCGGAATGGGTTTCAGTTTTTCGCCGAGCTGCTTTTGCAGCGCTCCGGCGGTCGCCGGTCCTTCGACGTCGGAGCGGATGGAGAACAGCAACGACTGGTTGGCGAGGATCGTCTGTCCGCGCTTCGAGAGCAGATAATCGAGGAACAACTTCGCCGCGTTCGGATTTTTAGCCTTGGCGGAAATAAAGGCGATGCGCGACAGCCCCAGCGTGTAGTCGGATGGGTAAACGATGCCGAGTTCGGGAGATTTCTGCTGCTTGAGCAGCGCGTACGAGCCGAAGATGTTATAGGCAATGAGGTGCTCGCCCGAGGTGACCTTTTCCACCATCGCCCCGGCCGAGGTGTAGTATTTCGCGCCGCTCTTTCCAAACGCCGCGGCAAGATCCCAGTATTGCGGCCAGTTGCCGAAGTCCTGCGTCGTCAGCAGGAAGCCGACGCCGCTCTTCTCGGTGTCGTAGCAGGTGACCTTGCCCTTGAGCAGTTCGGCCTTGGCGCCGAGCAGCTTCACCAAATCGGCGTGCGATTTCGGCACCGCGTCGGCGGGAAGAAGGCGCGTGTTGTAGACCATCACCAGCGGCTCGAGCGTCGTGCCATAGGCCTGGTTGTCGGCGACCGCCCACGCCGGAAGTCCCGCCCGTTCGGGCGATTCATAAGTGAGCGCCAGCTTGTCGGCGACCAGCTTCATCTGCAAATCCATCGCCGAGCTCCAGGTCAGGTCGCCGGTGCCGGCGCCCGCCGCGGTCTCGGCTATGAACCGGTTGTAGAGCTCGGTCGAGTTGAGATCGTTGTATTCGACGCTCAAGAACGGATAGAGCATCTTGAAATCCTTGAGCAGCGGCTCCGCGCTTGCCGAATCGGTCGTGGCGTAGATCACGACCTTGCCTTCCTTCTGGGCGCCCGCGATGACGTCCTTGTATCCGGCGGGATAGCTCGCGGGAACGGTTTGCCCGGAGACGACCCCGGGCACGGCCAGGGCGAGCACCAATAGTCCCGTCATCAGACTGCGCTGGATCATCGTTTCCCTCCTGAATTTACGCGAATATTGAACCACGACGGGTCGCCATCCGCTTTGCAAAGCGATTGATCGCAAGATTACCGACAGCAGGCCGCGATGTCGAGCAAAGCGGCCGGCAGGCGGAGCGCGAACCTCAGGCGTTTGCGGGCGCCGGCCGGAATCTTTGCGCCGCCGCGACAAGCAGGGCGATGGCAATTCCAATCAACTTGGCGTGCCCAAAGCCCCGACCAAAAAGCGACTGGATAATTGCCTCGAGCAGCCCGGGAAATACCAGAAGCGTCCCCGAAACAAACATGGCCGCGCGTTCAACCAGCGTGAAGCGCCGCAGCAACCAGTTTTGGGCCGTCGCGGCAAGCGCGGCGATGCCGATCGCGGTGGTCAGGCTGATCCAGACGATGTCGACCCACGAACCGCCCGCCGGAATGCGCAGCAGCAAGCCAATCCCATCGGGATCGAGCACGAAGACGAAGGGAACGAGAAAGGCCGGAAGCGTGTATTTCCAGGACTGCAATGTCGTCTTATAGGGATCGCCGCCGGTGATCGCCGCCGCCGCGAACGGAGAGAGCGCGGTCGGCGGTGAAACCTCCGACAGCACCGCGTAATAGAAGATGAACATGTGGGCGGCGTAGTCCGGCACGCCGAGCTGGATCATCGCCGGCGCGGTGATCACGGCGCAGATGATGTACGAGGCGGTAACCGGCACAGCGAGCCCGACCACCCAGACGATGAGCGCGGTGTAGATCGCCGTCAGAAACAGGCTGCCGCCGGCGTATGCCAGCGCGATCGCGCTGAATTTGAGACCGAGACCGGTCAACGTCACCACGCCGACGATGATGCCCGCGGCGGCGCAGGTGGCGCCCACATTGAGCATGCTGACCGAGCCGGCCGACAGCGCCTTAATCAGCCGCGACGGCACGAGGGCCGTATCGCGGCGCAGGAAACTCGCCGCGGCGGCAAGAATGGTTGCCCAGAATACCGAAAGGATCGGCGAGTAGCCGAGCAGCATGAAGACGATGATTGAAATGAGCGAAATGAAGTGAAATCCGTGATCCCTGGTCAGTCGCCAGAGGCTTTGCCGCCGCTCGAATGTCACCATCCGCATGCCGAATTTGCTGCTGTCGAGCTCGACCATCACGAACAGCGCCAAGTAGTAGAGGCACGTCGGGATGGTCGCCATCCAGATCACGTCGAGATACGAGATCTTCAGAAACTCGGCGATCAGAAACGCCGCAGCGCCGAGCACCGGCGGCGACAGAATGGCGCCTAGCCCTCCGGCGGCGAGCAGTCCGCCAGCGTCGTTCTTGCCATAGCCCGCCTTGGCCAGCAGCGGATAAGCGACGGAGCCCAGCGTCACGGTCGTGGCGACGCCGGAGCCCGAGGGTCCGCCGAGCAGGAATGACGACAGCACGATCGCACGGCCGGCGCTGTTCGGTTTACCGCCCATCGCCGCGAATGAAAAGTCGATGAAGAATTTTCCGGCGCCCGAGAACTGAAGGATCGCGCCGAAGATGGTAAAAAGAATGATCAGGCTCGATGAAACGTCGACAGCCGCGCCGAAAATTCCCTCGAGCGTCATATAAAGATGCCCGATAAGCCGCGCGACGTCGTAGCCGCGATGCGTCCAGGGCGCCGGCAGAAACGGTCCGGCCATGGCATAGGCGATGAACATGACGCAGATGAACGGCATGATCCAGCCATTGCCCCGGCGCGCCGCCTCGAGCACCAGGACGACGAACAGGATGCCGAAAACAACATCGGTCTGATTCGGCAGGCTGGCGCGATCGGTCAAGTCGTCGCCGCCCTGAATCAAGTAATAGATGACGGCGATCGAGGCGATGGCGGGAACCACGTCCCACACGCGAATGCGGTTGCGGAACCGCGGATGGATGGGAAACAGAAGGAAAATCAGAACGAGTACGAAGCCGACATGCACCGGCCGCAGCGTTTGCGTCGGCACGATCGAATAGGCGGCATAGAGGTGGAATAGCGTCATGACGACCGCAAGACCGGTCACCAACGTGCCAATCATGCCGGCCAGCCGGTTCGTCGCCCCCTCTTCGGCCTCGATGAACTCCTCGGCCTTTTTCAGGGCCTCATCGGTGACCCGTGGCGCTTCGCTCGATTGCTGCGGCGAGGCAGGTTGGGCGTTTGGCTGGTGTTCGCTCGTCATTCGATGTGCGGCGCGCGGTGTCGGCGCCGTCCCCGTCGTCTTACTTCAACCACGCCGTGGCTGGATCGATCCATTCGCTCGAGGTTTGCCGGAGATGAATGATCCCGCGCCGGATACGGCCGGGCGGGCTCTTGCACTTGATCCTTCAGTGAGAATTCGCTGCGACTAGTTGATGGCTTTCACGCCCTTTTCCGTGAAATAGCGCAGCGCACCGGGATGGAACGGGATCGGCGAATTCGCCTGTCGCTGGTTGTCGAGCGAAAAGCTCTCCGCCTCTTTATGGACCGTCACCATTTCCGCCTTGTGGTCGAATAGCGTCTTGACGATGTTGTAGGCCGTGTCGTCGCTCATCTTCTCGTGGACGACCATGATGTTCCAGACGGTGGCCTGTTGATTGTCGCGGTCCTGTCCCGGATAGGTCTTGGCTGGAATCACGCCCGACGAATAAAGCGGCCCGTACTTTTCATTCATCGCCTTGATCGTATCGCCGTGATCGACGAGCTTGATCTTCACGCCCGGGGTCGCGCCGAGATCGGTTACTGCCGCCGTCGGCAGGCCGCCCACCCAGAAGAATCCGTCGATCTTGCGGTCCTTGGTCGCGTTCACCGACTCCGCAACGCCAAGGCGCTCGCGCTTCAAGTCCTTGTCCTTGTCGAGCCCGGCGGCTTCGATGACGCGGAACGCCATCACCTCGGTTGCACTGCCGGGCGAGCCGGTGGAAACGCGTTTTCCCTTGAGGTCCTTCATCGTTGCGATGCCGGTTCCCTCGATCGTCACGACATGCATCCGGTTGGGATAGAGCACGGCGAGCGTCAAATGCGGCACCTTCTGGTCCTTGAACTTGTCCTGGCCGCGCGCGGCATCCAGGCTGACGTCGGCCATGGTGAACGCGATATCGGCCTTGCCCGCGCCCACCAGCTTCAAATTGTCGACCGATCCGCCGGTGACCTCCGCCGTCGCCTGCCAGCCGGGAACGTATTTCGATAAGAGGTTCGCGAGCCCGCCTCCCAGCGGATAGTAAACGCCGCCGGTTCCCCCGGTCACGATCGACAGATTTTGTTTGACTTGCGCGTCGGCAGGCACAGCCATCGCCATCCCGATGACCAACGCCAGCCCGCGAATGAAAATTTTCATCAGTCCTCCCTGCCGCATATCAATTTGGCGCCCTTGACGCGGCGCCGGTTTTCTCGTGCGGGCGACTATACCGTTTGGCTGGGCCCGGAACCACCATCGCGCGCAGTCGCGGGACCAAATCTCCGGATCCGGTGCCGATCGGCGTTCTTGTAGCCAAGCGCGTCCTCCGCAATCAGGATCCGCTGTACGTTAGGCGCCCCCTCGCCCACGTTCAACATATTGATGTAGGCGGTATAATAGGAAACCGGATAATCGTCGGCGAGGGCATAGCCGCCGAAGATTTCGGCCGTCGCCTGGGCGGCATGCCTGGCCGCGCCCGATGCAGCGTACTTGCTGTAGGACGCCGCGCGCGTCGCCGGCTCGTCCTCATCCATCATCCAGGCCGTGTGCCGGGTCAGCAGGCGCGCCGCGTCGATCTCGACCGCCATATCGGCGATCTCCCGTTGAACCATCTGGTATCGGCCAAGCGCATGGCCGCCGACGACACGCTCACGCGCGTAAGCGACGGCGAGATCGAAACACGCCTGGGCGAGCCCGACCAGCCGCGCCGATACGGTGAGACGGCCATAGTCGAGCGCGTTCATGGCGATCGTGAACCCTTCGCCTTCGGCGCCAAGGCGGTTCTCCGCCGGCACCTCGAAGTCGTCGAGATAGACGGCCGAGCTCAACAATATCGGCGACAGCCCGCGCATGGCGATGGGCTTGGCGGAAAACCCCTTGTAACGCTTCGGCTCGACGATGAACGCGGTGATCCCGCGATGTCCGGCCGCGGGATCGGTCTTGGCGAACAGCAATCCGGCATCGCACTGATCGGCGAACGTGATCCACATCTTCGCGCCGTTGAGGACGTAGCGATCGCCTTTGCGTTTCGCGACGGTCTTCATTGCGCCTGCCGGATCCGAGCCGCCGCCGCTCTCGCTCAATGCAAACATGCCGATCTTGCGGCCGGCGATGAGATCGGGAACGAACGCCTGGACCTGCGCCGCGGTGCCCCAATTGAGGATCGTGAACGGGCACGTCATCGCCTGCATGTTCATGGCGTATCCGAACTCGGGGCGGAGGCGCGAAATCTCTTCGGCAATCAGCGCGACGGCGGCGAAACCCATCGCCGTGCCGCCAACGCCCTCCGGAAAGGCGGCGCCGAACAAGCCCGCTTCGCCCATCTTCAAGATCAAGTCGTGGGGAAAGCGCCCCTCGGCTTCGTAGCGCTTGATGACAGGCGTGATCTCGGTCTCGACCAGGCGCCGTACGCTGGTCGCAACCGCCAGCAAATCCTCGCTCAGACGGAACGCTGACACGATGACAATATCTCCATGATTCGTGATCTCCATGATTTCGGGCACATCTTGAAATGCCCTTCGCGGCCGACTGTACCCCTGCGGTACATGCTCCGACAACTTTCGCTCGCGCGCGCC
>CAZLYV010000038.1:3180-13599 GCA_964563665.1 uncultured Acetobacteraceae bacterium | reverse complement strand
GCAACCCTCTCCCCCACACTTGTGGGGGAGAGGCGGCGACGCATGCGTCGCCGGGGTGGGGGGTGATTCGATCCACGCGGAATTGGCTTTAGCGTCTTGCCGCGCGCTTTTTCACGCGCTTGTCTACCGAAAGCAGCTTGTCGAAGTAAGCGATGGTGCGCGTCAAGCCCTCGGCGAGCGCGATCCCGGGCCGCCAATGCAGCGTCTTCTTGGCCAGCGTGATATCGGGGCAGCGCTGCATCGGATCGTCCACCGGAAGCTTGCGGAAGACGAGCTTCGCGCGCGATCCGGTGAGCTCGATCACCTTGAGCGCGAGCTCGCGGATGGTGAATTCGCCCGGATTGCCCAGGTTCATTGGCCCGGTCACCGCGTCCGGCGTCGCCATCAGCCGCACGAACCCCTCGACCAGGTCGTCGACATAGCAGAACGAGCGCGTCTGCATTCCCTTGCCGTAAATCGTGATCGCCTCGTTCTTGAGCGCCTGGACGATGAAATTCGACACCACGCGTCCGTCGTTGGGGTGCATGCGCGGGCCATAGGTATTGAAGATGCGGGCGACCTTGATGGCCAGCTTGTGCTGGCGCCAATAATCGAAAAACAGGGTTTCGGCGCAACGCTTGCCCTCGTCATAACAGGCGCGCGGGCCGATCGTGTTGACGTTGCCGCGATACGCCTCGTCTTGCGGGTGAACGGTGGGATCGCCGTAGACCTCCGAGGTCGAGGCCTGGAAGATTTTCGCCCGCACGCGCTTGGCGAGCCCGAGCATGTTGATGGCGCCGTGGACCGAGGTCTTGGTCGTCTGCACCGGGTCGAACTGGTAGTGGATCGGCGAGGCGGGGCAGGCGAGGTTGTAGATCTCGTCGACCTCGACATAGAGCGGAAAGGTCACGTCGTGGCGCATCATCTCGAAATGCGGGTTGTCATGGAGATGCAGGATGTTGTCGCGCGTGCCGGTGAAATAATTGTCGACGCAGAGCACGTCGTTGCCGTCCGCCAGCAGCCGCTCGCAGAGATGCGAGCCGAGAAATCCCGCGCCGCCAGTGACGAGGACGCGTTTGCGAGGACCCATGGTTATTATCCTTCATTGGTTGTCGCGAGCGGATGCTTTGGAAATATCGCCGGCGTTCTATGTCGAGAGGAAGCGGCGCTTGTCGCCTTCGAGGACGAGGCAGGTGAGCCGGTTCGAGCTGTAGGCGCCGGTATCGATTCCGATGCGGTTCGGCTGCATGTCGGGTCGTGGCGTGATCGTATGGCCATGCACGACGATTTTTCCGAAATCCTCGATCGAGCTCAGGAACGGCTCGCGGATCCAGATCAGGTCCTCCTCGACCTGCCGATCGAGCGCCACGCCCGGCCGCACGCCGGCATGGACGAAGGCGTAGTCGCCCTCGATGTGCATCAGGCGAAGCGACTCGAGGAATTTGCGGTGCGCCCGCGGCAGCCGCGTGCGAAACGCCGCCTGAAGGTGCTCGAAGGCGCTGCGCGGCGCCCACAGCGCATCGTCGGCCGCTACGCCGTAGCTCGACAGCGTCCGGTCGCCGCCGTTCATCATCCATGTCGGCCCGACGCCCGTGTCGTCGAGAAATTCGCGCATCATGCTTTCGTGGTTGCCGAGAAGGTGGATCGCTTCGAACTCGGGCAGCGGACCCGCCAGCAGGTGATCGATGACCTCGCGCGACCATAGGCCGCGATCGACGTAGTCGCCGAGATAGACGATGCGCCGGCGCGAGGGTGCGCCCTCGCGCGCGTCGGCCACGATTGTGACGGTGAGCGCGGTCAAGAGATCAAGCCGGCCATGAATGTCGCCCACCGCATAGATCCGGCACCCCGCCGGCACGGCGGCCCGGCGACGCTCGCCCGTCGCGGCTGCTCGCGTTGCCTCGGAGATCATGACGCCAGCACGGTATCACGCTGGCGCCGCGGCGGACCAGACGGCGAGAGAACGCTCGAGCGCCACGCGAGAGCCCTCGTTCAGGCCGGCATCGCCGTCCCGGTTCGCGCCGGCGACGTCGCGAATTCGGCCCAGCGCCTTCGGCCGCCGCGGTTTTCGATATCGTTGAGCAACGCCGCCACCACGCGCCGGTCGTAGATCGTCCCCGCCTCCTGCATGATCGTCTCGACCGCCTGATCGAGCTCGAAGCCCGGCCGGTGCGCGCGCGCGCTCGCCAGCGCCACGAACGCATTGGCGACGGCGATGATGCGCGCCGTCACGAGGATCTCGACACCCCTGATGCCGCGGGGCCCGCCGCCATCCCAATGCTCCTGCGCTTGCCGCAAGGTTTCCACCACCGGCCCGTCGAACTCGACGCCGTCGAGAAGATCGGCGCCGGCCTTGAGGCTCTCGCGGATCTGCTGGCGTTCGTCCTGGGTCAGGCTGCTCGAGCGGGTGAGGATTTGCGCCGGCACCAGGATCTTGCCGAGGTTCATCAGGCTGCCGGCGATCTCGGCGGTCTCGACAAGGGCCGGGTCGAGACTCATCTCTTCGGCGACGCGCCGCGCGACGGCGGCCACACGCTGCGAATGGTGCGCGGCGAACGGATCGCGCCGGTCGACGACGGCGAGCAATGTGCGGACGAGTTGATGCAAGGTCCGCTCGCGCCGCTCGCGCTCGACGATCGCGGTTGTGATCTCGACCTCGACCACCAGAACGCCCTCGGGCGATTCCTCGGATGCCGGCAGCGGCACGTATTCGGCGTGAACGATGCGGGGCGCGCCGTCGCTTTCGGCGCGATGAACCGAGGCTTGGGTCGATTGGGCGGCAAGCGCTTCGCGCATGTAGCGGTCATAGCGACGCGCCTCGGCGGCGCCAAAGACGTTGGCTAGCGTCTTGCCGATGATCTCGGCGGGCGTCGTCTCGCTACGCGTCGCGGCGACCTTGTTCGCGAACCTGACGTGGCCGTCCTTGTCGGCGATGAAGATGGTCGCCGGCTGGCTGTCGGTCACCAGACGCAGGAGGCGGCTCTGACTCTCGAAGCGCCGCGCGAGCACCTCGAAGCGGTCCGCCGCATCGGCCGCGCGCCGCGAGGCGGCGTGGCGCCAGATGGCGACGATCGCGAGCACGATGAAAGAAATGGCGAGAACGACGACCGCGAACAGCCGGCTGAGCCTGGTTTCGGCCAGACCGAGCGCTTCGGCGCGGCCGATCTTATGGACGAGGGTCCAGGGCCGGCCGGCGATCGGCCGCGCCACCGCGAGCACGTCCGCCGCGCGATAATCCCGGCCCTCGGCAAAGCCGGCGGCGGCGGCGAGCGCGGCCGCCTCGGCGTTGCTGGTCGGATCGGCAGCAATCCGTTTGGAGAGCGGCGGCGTTCCGTCGAGGAGCGGCGAGAGAAAGACGAGCGCGTCGCCCTCGCGCCGCGCGAGCACGCTTTCGTCGCTGGTTTCGACCGTCGCCGGTCGGTTGAGGAGGGCGAAGAGCTCGCCCGAAACATCCTTCACTCCGAGCACATAGCCGACCGGTTCGCTGGTTTGGTCGGCGTGCACCCGATAGACGGCGATCGCGAACGCCATGGTCGGCCGGCCGCCCTCGCCGAGATACATATCTTCGATCGCGACCTCGGGATCGATAATTCCTTTGGCCAGCGCCGCAAGCCGACCGACGACCGGCGGCATGCCCGGGGTGGCGACGCGGATCCGGGTCTGCGCATCGAGCACCGCAACGCCCGAAATCCGTCGCCGCTCGAGATTTGCCGGTATCTGCGGCGCCGGCGGCGGCAGGAAGCCGGTCCGATCGGCAGTCGCCAGCAGGAGATTGGCGAGATATCCCGCCTGCCCGGGCTCATCGGTCATGCGCGCCGGATCGCCCCCGGCAGCGGCAAGCTCGGTGAGATAAAGCTGGACCGACGTGTTCACGCCAAGTGCGTGCACGCTTGCCACCTGTAGCGCGACCCAGTCGTTGATCGATGCGACCCGTGCGTCGGCCAGCACGCCGAGCCGCGCCTGCCAGGTGCTGACCTCGCGGTCGAGTTCCTCGGCGACGTAGCGATAGGCGACCTCGAGCGCCAGCGCGCTCGAGAGCAGCAAGACGCCACCGAGAATTATGACGTTGCGCGTCGCGTTGCGGACGTTGTCCGATGGCCAACGCAAGCCCTCGAGCATCCAGACGTCCCCTCGTGCAATTGACCGGTCGCCTGCCCCGACAGGCACGAATCGAACACCAGTATAATTAGCAATTTATTAAGTTCCTGCTGCCCAAGCTAGCGAATACCCTGCCGTCGATCGCGCTACGAGGGCCGCGGCGGGATAGGAGGAAATGGCACCAAATGTTGCGCTGGCGCGGTTTCATGTTCGCGACGGGCGGGCTCGCGTGGTCGATCGTCATGGCGGCGCTTCTCGGTGCAGCCGAAGCGCAGGCGCCGATTGCGCCCGATCAACCCGTGCTTGCAACGCCAGCCGTACCCACCACGTCCGAATCGCCAGACCCCGCCTCCAAGGTTGTCACCCCGCTCGCCAACGGCGCGCCCGCAACCATACCGCGCTCGGCGCCACGCAATACGACCGAGCCGCGCTCGAAGGCAATCGCCGCGGCACCGCCAGCGGCCGCCGCCATTACGCTCTCCGCCGCGCCAGTCTACCCCCCATTGTTCGGCAGCCGCGAAATTCGCGGCAGCAGCTTCGCCCCGTTTCCCAAATGGACTGGCCTGATCGAGCGCCAAGTCAACGAATCGGCGCTCTACGAGGGGCCGTGCTCGGCGCTACGGTTCAACCGCTGCCATCTCCAGGAGTGGCGCGCCCTGCTCACGAGCTTGCAGGGCAAAGACCGGCGAACCCAGGCCGACACCGTCAACCGCTTCATAAACCGGGCGCCCTACATTATCGACCCGGTCAACTACCGGGTTTCCGACTATTGGGCGACTCCGCTTCAGTTCCTGAACAAGGACGGAGATTGCGAAGATTATGCGATCGCCAAGTTCATTTCCCTGCGGGAGCTCGGATTTACCAACGACCAGTTGCGTATCGTGATTCTCGATGACCTAAACCTGGGAGTCGCGCACGCGATACTGGTCGTCTACCTCGAGGGTGAGGTGTTGGTCCTCGACAACCAGCAGGCCAAGGTCGTCCCGGCCGCCAAGGTCCGCCATTACCGGCCGATCTACTCGATCAACGAAGAGCATTGGTGGCTCCACCGGGTGGCTACGCCGTGATGGGGTAGCCCGCTCCGGGGGTCGCCGGCACCGCGGTTCCGTGCAAAGCGTTTGCCGGACGATTTTGGGCCATCCGCCGCTCCGGGCTCCACAAGCTTTGCGACGGCTGACGATATTCGATATCCTCTGCTCCCTTGTCGGGGGTATCCCTAATTTCGGCCGTGCGCCCGTGAAGCGGGGTGTTGAGGCTCGAGAGGCGTCACTTCATCGCGCGAGGGTCCGGGCGGAATTTCCGCCGGCGCCGGCGCGTTGTCGGGCGTAACTGGCGAACGGTGTTCGGTAACCCATGCTGCTGCGGCGCGGCGTTTTTGCAACCGACCTACAGACGCTGATCCTCGGCGCGCTGCGGACCGCCGATCTGGTGATCGTGGCGTTGGCGGCGGTGCTCGCCTTCGTGCTGCGCCATAACACCTTGAACATTCCGCTTCTGTACGTCATCGCGATCATCTTCGCCGTGCTGCTCACGGCGACCTACATGCAGATGGCGCGGCTCTACGTCTTCGCCCATCTCGAGCGGTTCGTGAACCATCTCGGCCGTCTGTCGATGACGTGGACCGCGGTGATCTTGAGTTTGATCGCGCTCGCCTATTTCACCCAGACCTCGGTCGCGTTCTCGCGCGCCTTCGTGCTTGGCTGGTTCGCCCTCACCTTCGCCGGGTTCATCCTGGTCCGGCTTGTGGTCCTGCTGCAGATCGATCGCTGGCGGCACGACCGTCGCTTGTCGCTCAACGTCGCGATCGTCGGCGCGGGCGAAGTGGGCCAGCACCTCGTCCGCCAGATCAGCGCGCAGGGCGACGGGCAATATCGGATCGTCGGCATCTTCGACGACCGGCAGAGCCGCGTACCGGCCGAGATCGAGGGATACCGGGTCCAGGGCACGGTCGACGATCTGATCCGTTTCGCCCGACGCCACCCGCTCGACGAGATCATCGTGGCGCTGCCCTGGCGCGCGACCTCGAATCTCGAGGAGCTGGTCAAGCGCTTGAAGATGGTGCCGGTGAACGTCAAGTTGTGCCCCGATTACGTCGGCTGGTCGCTGCCGGCGCGCAGCTTCCAGAATTTGGCCGGCGTGCCGATGCTCTCGGTTCTCGAGCGTCCGCTGTCGGGCTGGAGCCTCGTGCTCAAGAACCTGGAGGACCGCCTGCTCGCCTCGATCTTGCTCATGTTGTTCCTGCCGTTGCTCGCGGTCATCGCGCTGATGATCAGGCTCGACAGCCCCGGGCCGGTTCTGTTCCGCCAAAAGCGTTACGGGTTCAACAACAACCGGATCACCGTTTTCAAGTTCCGGACCATGCTTGACCGCCCGCGCGACGACGAGCGTGCCGTGCCGCAGGCGACGCGCAACGACCCGCGGGTGACGCGTATCGGCGCGTTCCTGCGCCGCACCAGCCTCGACGAGCTGCCGCAGCTGCTGAATGTGCTCAAGGGCGAGATGTCGCTGGTCGGTCCCCGCCCCCACGCCGTGGCGCACAACGAGCAGTACGCCCACATCATCGACGATTATCTCTCGCGCCATCGCGTCAAGCCCGGGATCACCGGCTGGGCGCAGGTCAACGGGCTGCGCGGCGAGACCGATACGCCTGAGAAAATGCGGCGGCGCGTGCAGTACGATCTTTATTACATCGACAACTGGTCGCTTTACCTCGACCTGAAAATCCTGCTGCTGACGCCCTTCGTCGGCTTCATCAACAAAAACGCGTATTGAGCGTGGACGCCGGCGCACGCCGGCCGGTCGGGGCCGGAGCGGTTCCGTCGTTACTCCCTCGGCGCGTGCTTGGCGAGAATGCGCTGTAGCGTGCGCCGGTGCATGTTGAGCCGGCGCGCGGTCTCGGAGACGTTGCGCTCGCACTGCTCGAAGACGCGCTGGATGTGCTCCCAGCGCACCCGATCGGCCGACATCGGCTGCATCGGCGGCGGCGGCAGCGGCCGGTCGCGGGTGATCAGCGCCGCCTCGATGGCGTCGGCATCGGCCGGCTTCGGCAGGTAATCGATCGCTCCCGCTTTCATCGCCGCTACCGCGGTCGCGATGTTGCCATAACCGGTGAGCACGACGACGCGCGCCGCCGGCGCCGCCTTGCGGATCGCCGCCACGACGTCGAGTCCGCTGCCATCGCCAAGCCGCAGATCGACGATCGCGAATTCGGGCGGAGTTCCGGCGGCCGCCATCACCCCCGCCGCAACGCTCGCCGCCTGTACCACGGCGTAGCCGCGGCTCTCCATGGCGCGGACCAGGCGAATTCGGAAGGCCTCGTCGTCGTCGACGATCAGCAGGCGCCTGGCGATCGCGGCCGGCGTTGCCGGACTGCTCATTCGCCCGCCTCCGGCGCCCCCGCCACGCGCGCCGCCCGCGCCCAGCGAACCCGCGCCACCGCGCCGCCCCCGGGGCGGTTGAAGAATTCGACCCTGGCGCCGGTACGCTCGAGCAGCGTCGTGGCGATGAACACGCCCAAACCCATGTGCTCTCCCTCGACGCCACGCGTCGACAGGTACGGCTCGCCCAGCCGGTCGAGAATGGTCGACGGGAACCCCGGACCGTCGTCGGTGATCGTCACCTCGATCGCCCCGGCGTCCCACGCCGTGCGCAGCTCGACCCGCGTGCGGGCGAATTGTACGGCGTTCTGGATCAGGTTTCCCAGCCCGTGGATGAGTTCGGGACTGCGCCGGACGCGCGGCTCCTCCGCCGGACCACCGGGTCCGCTGGCCGCCGATTCGAAATCGATCGCGATATTCTCGCGCCGGTGGGGCGCCGCCGCCGCCTCGACCAGCGCCGAGACCGGAAGCTCGGAGAACGGCGCGCCCGCGTCGGCCTCGGGACGGGCGGCGAGCTGGGCCAGGATATCGCGGCAGCGACGCGTCTCGGCGAGCAAAAGCTTCGCATCGTCGGCAAGCTGGCTTTCCTTCGGCATCTCGCGCGCGATCTCGCTGGCGACGACGGCGATCGTCCCAAGCGGGCTGCCGAGCTCGTGGGCAGTGGCGGCGGCAAGCGCGCCCAGCGCGGAAAGGCGTTGCTCGCGCGCCAGCGCCATCTGCGTCGCGCCAAGCGCGTCCGACATCCGGCGCGACTCGATCGATACGCTTCCCGCATAGACGGCGATGAACAGCGTTCCGAGCACGAGCGCCGCCCAGATCCCGGCGACATAGAGCGTCGGAAATTCGAGCCCGGCGTCATGCCATGGCAGCTCCCGGTAGCTGACGCCGAGCACCGAGAAGCAGATCACCGCCAGTAGGCACAGAAGCAGCGTGCTGCCGCGCGAGAGAATGGTCGCCGAGATGGCGATTGGCGCCAGCATCAGAAGCGCGAACGGATTGGTCAGCCCGCCGGTCAGATAAAGCAGGACGGCGAGCTGAACCATGTCGAAAACAAGAAACGCCGTCGCACCGCGGTTGCCCAGACGCACCGCCCGACGGTATAGAGTGAGGACAAGGTTGAGCAGCGCCGAGACGGCGACGGCGGCCAAGGCGGGATTGAGCGGCAGGTCGAATCCAAGGGTGAATTTGACGATGAATAGGGCGGCGGCCTGGCCCGCCACGGCGAGCCAGCGGATGAGGATGAGCGTGCGCACGCGCACGCGGCCGAACGGCACGGCCGCACGATCGCCGAGGCGATTTTCCGCTACGCGCCTGGTCGAAATCTCGACGTCCATCGTCCGCTCCTAGGGAGCCGCGCTGCCGTCCACGCACCCGGCGCGGCCGGGCAAACGAGCCTCGAGGCATCTGGTATAACCGGCTATGGAAATCCCTGTCATCAAAGTCGAGGGGCTGGTCAAGCGGTACGGCAGCGTGACCGCGCTCGACGGTGTCACGTTTACGGTAGCGCGCGGCATGACGAGCGCGCTTCTGGGCGGCAATGGCGCCGGCAAAACGACCACGATCTCCATGCTGCTCGGGCTCCTGGTGCCAAGCGCGGGCGCCATCCAGATCTTCGGCGAGGACATGGCGCGGCATCGCTTTCGCGTCTTGCCTCGGCTGAATTTTTCCTCGCCTTACGTCGACCTGCCGCACCGTCTCCGGGTATTCGAGAATCTGATGGTCTACGCCAATCTCTATGGCGTGCGCCACCCGCGAGCGCGGATCACCGAGCTTGCCGAGGCGCTGGATTTCAGCGATCTCCTCAAGCGTAGCACCGGCAAATTGTCTTCGGGCCAGAAGACCCGCGTCGCGCTGGCCAAGGCGCTGATCAACCAGCCGGAGTTGCTGCTGCTCGATGAGCCGACGGCGAGCCTCGATCCCGACAGCGCGGATTGGGTGAGAACATACCTTGAAGACTACCAGCGCCGCACCGGCGCCACCATCCTGCTCGCCTCGCACAACATGGCGGAAGTCGAGCGGCTGTGCCGCGACGTCTTGATGCTGAAGGCCGGCAAGATCGTCGACCGCGGTGCGCCGGAAGATCTGATTTCGCGCTACGGGCGGACCAACCTCGAGCAGGTCTTCCTCGACATCGTGCGCGGTGGGCGGACGCGCGAGGCGGCGCAATGACCGCGCCCGTCCTCGCCCACGGGCTCGCCGGCGCTTCCCGGCGCATCGGCGCAATGCAGCTGCGGCATTTCTACCTGATGCGCAGTTCGTGGACGCGCCTGTTTGACCTGATGTACTGGCCGCTTCTGCAGATGGTGGTTTGGGGCTTCATCACCGTCTTTCTCGGCCGCAATTCATCGTTCGTCGCGCAGGCCGGCGGCATGCTGATCGGCGCGGTGATACTGTGGGACGTGATGGTGCGCGGTCAGTTCGGGATGACGCTCCTCCTGCTCGAGGAGATGTGGTCGCGAAATCTCGCCAATCTGTTCGTAACCCCGCTGCGGCCGTATGAGTTCGCCCTTGCCCTGATGGGCATGTCGGTCATGCGCACGATCGTCGGCGTCGCTCCGGCGGCGCTTCTGGCGATCCCGATGTTCGCCTATTCGGTCTTCGACATCGGTTTGCCGCTCATCGCGTTCTACATCCTCCTCACCATGCTGAGCTGGGCGGTGGGCCTGCTGATCGCAGCTCTTCTGCTGCGTGTCGGCCTCGCCGCCGAGAGCTTCGCCTGGGCGTCGATTTTCGCGCTGGCGCCGGTGAGCGGCGTCTATTATCCGCTCGACACCCTGCCAGTCTGGCTCCAGGGCGTCGCGCTGACGATTCCCTCGACCTACGTCTTCGAGGGCATGCGCGCGCTGGTGCTCGACCATACGCTGCGAGTCGACCTGATGGCCTGGGCGCTGGCGCTCGATATCGTCTATTTGGTCGTCGCTTTCGCGATCTTTCTGTTGGCGTTTCGCAGCGCGCGCATCCGGGG
>CAZLYV010000038.1:0-3080 GCA_964563665.1 uncultured Acetobacteraceae bacterium | reverse complement strand
CGCATTACATATGGATCCAGAAGCTGCTCGACATGGACGTCTTGTTCGCGACGGCTGCCGGCCGGCCGCCGGTGACGAGCGAGGCCGAGGCGAAGTCGCTGCCCCGCATCGGCGTTCGCGAGGGATCGCCGATGGTAAAGGATTTGCAGGACCGCGGTTTCACCAATCTCGTGATCGTCAAGTCGCCGGACGAGAACGCGCACGCGTTGGCCAGCGGCCGGATCGACGCCTGGTATGCGCCGGCCCCGGAAATCGGCTTCAACTGGACCACCCTCAAGCTGCCCGGCGCGCCGGTGTGGGGCGCCAAGCTCGATTCGGCGCCGCTCTACGTCGCGGCGTCGAAGAACTCGCCCGGCATCCAATCCGCTGACTGGCAGCGCGCCTTCGCCAAGCTCAAGGACGACGGAACGATCGACCGCATCCTTGGAGCGTATCTCTTGAAGTGAGCGGAGAAGCGGGGCGGCGCCGCTGGAATGGTCAGTCCGCCTTCCCGCTGACCCCGGCTTCGGCAAAAGTCGCCATGCCGGTGTGGCAGGCGAGCGCCGATTTCAGGATGCCGATGGCGAGTGCTGCGCCAGAAGCCTCGCCCAGCCGCATGCCGAGATCGAGCAGCGCCGTCTTGCCGATCGCCGCCAGCAGCCGCCGGTGTCCGGGCTCGGCCGAGACATGCGCGACCAGGCAGTGGTCGAGGAGATGCGGATCGAGCCGATGCAGGATCGCGGCCGCGGCGGTGCACGAAAATCCATCCAGAAGCACGGGCGTGCGGGCGAGCCGCGTCGCCAGAATCGCACCCGTAATCGCCGCAAGCTCGTGACCGCCGAGGCGTCGTAGCACCTCGAGCGGATCGTCGAGCGCGTCCTTGTGGCGCGCGACACCTTCGGCGACCACGGCGATCTTGCGCTCGAGCGCGGTCCCGGCCACGCCGGTTCCCGGTCCGGTCCAGTCAGCCGCGGTGCCGCCGAAAAGCGCCAGGCACATCGCCGAAGCCGCGGTCGTGTTGGCGATACCCATTTCGCCAAGCGCCAGCGCATCGAGGCCCGGTTCGACCGCCATCATCCCATACGCCATTGCGCGCGCGCACTCTTCCTCGTGCATTGCCGGCTCGCGGGTAAAATCGCGTGTCGGCTGGTCGAGCGTCATTTCATAGACGCGGAGATCGGCGTCCACCGCCTTGCAGAGCTGATTCACCGCCGCTCCGCCGGCGATGAAGTTCTGCACCATCTGCGCCGTCACTTGCGCCGGATAGGCCGAGACCCCGCGCTGGGCAACGCCGTGATTTCCGGCAAACACGGCGACCCGTGGACGGTCGAGGCGCGGCGGATGACGCGCCTGCCAGGTGGCGAGCCAAGCAACCAACTCCTCGAGCCGGCCGAGCGCGCCGGCGGGCTTGGTGAGCTGGGCCTCGCGCGCCGCCGCCGCTGAGCCGGCGTCGAGGTCCGGTCCCGGTAATATTGAGATGAGCGCGCGAATTTCGCCAAACGAGGCAAGCGTGCGGGGTTGTGGTACCGGTGGGCGGCGGTCGGGCATTGGTTTTCGAGGTTCTGTGTTCAAATTGGGCGCTGCATTATCGTCAGCATCGGTTGGCGATGCGGGCAGGACTGTCCTATAACCCAATAAAGGACGCCGGGGAATTTCCGGCGCGCGCCGCGACGAGCGATGCCCGAGTCCGAATCACCTGCCAAGACCGTCCCCGTCCCCGCCGCGGCCGATCCCACGCCGCCCGGCCCAGGGCCGATGCCGTTGCTCGGCTGGCGGGCCGAGCTGCGCATCGCCGCGGCATTTTTGACCGTGGTTCCGATCCCGTTGTCGGAGGAGGATGCCCGCCAGCCGGTGGGCGCGGCGGTGCGCGCCTTTCCGCTGGTGGGCGTGGTCATCGGCGGCGCCGGCGGGGCGGTCTATGCGCTGGTCGATTTCATCGGGCTCGCCGCGAGCCTGGCCGCCTTCCTGTCGGTTGCGACGATGGTCTGCCTGACCGGCGGGCTGCACGAAGACGGGCTTGCCGATACCGCCGACGGGCTCGGGGGGCGCGATTTAGCGCAACGGCTCGCGATCATGCGCGACAGCCGGATCGGCGCGTTCGGCGTTCTGGCGCTGGTGCTCGCCGTGGGACTGCGCGTCGATGCATTGTCGTATGTCGGATGGTCGGGCGAGGCGTTCCGGCTCCTGATCGCGGCCGCCGCCGGGTCGCGCGCCTGTCTTCCAGCCGTGATGTATCTGCTCGACCCCGCCCGTGCCCACGGGCTGGGGCATGACGCCGGACGGCCCGACCATCGCCGCGTGGTCGATGCCGGCGCAATCGGCGCGACGGTAATCGTACTGGTGATCGGGCCCATCGCGGCCGTGGCGGCGATCGCGGCGGCTGTATTTGCCGCAAGCGCCGTGGCCCTGCTCGCACGCCGGCGCTTCGGCGGCTTTACCGGCGATACGCTGGGCGCCGTCCAGCAGATTTCCGAGCTCGCCATCCTGCTCGCCTTTCTCGCCATACCCTCATGAACGTGACGCGTTTCTGGTGGATCCGCCACGCCCCGGTGATCAACCCCGAGGGCCGTATCTATGGTCAGCGCGACGTGCTGGCCGATACCTCGAACCGCGCCGCTTTCAAGGGCCTTGCACGGCGCTTGCCGCAGGAGGCGGTGTGGATCGCCACCCAGCTTCGCCGCACCCAGGCGACGGCGGCGGCGATTCATGCGGCGATGGGCCGCGCCGAGGGGAATTCGCCAGCACTTGTGATCGAGCACGATCTGATCGAGCAAAATTTCGGCGACTGGCAGGGCCTGACCTACGAGGAAATCGGCGCTTACGGGCGTGGCCCCGATGCGGACAACGGGCATCGCTTTTGGCTCGCACCGGCGGCGACGACACCGCCGGGCGGCGAGAGTTTCGTCGACGTAATCTCGCGCGTGGCGCCCGCGGTCGCCCGCCTCGCCGAGGCGCATGTCGGGCGCGACGTGGTGATCGTGGCGCATGGCGGGACCATCCGCGCCGCACTCGCCCAGGCGCTCGATCTCGCGCCCGAAGCGGCGCTGGCGCTGACCATCGATACGCTGTCGCTCAGCCGTATCGATCGTGTCGATGGCCCC
>CAZLYV010000037.1:0-13791 GCA_964563665.1 uncultured Acetobacteraceae bacterium | reverse complement strand
ATTCATGCCCAGCATCCCGGCGAACAGGCTCGGCGGCAGCAGGAGCGCGGCGATCAGCGCAAAAAGCTGCCCCGAGCCGAGCGCGCCGCGACCGATGGTGAGCGCCTCGCGAATGTCGCGCAGCGCCATCAATAGATGATTCTTGTCGCGCAGGCTGATCACCCGGTAGGCATCGACCCACAGGTGGATCGGCACGAGACCGACCGGCGCACCCTGCTCCTGGACGTTAACCCCGCGCAGGACGACGAGCAGGCCGTCCTCCGATGCTTCCACCCGCGGGCGGGATTCCTCGGCGAGCAGCGCCTCGACGATCAGCGGATCGATACCGCTCCTCTCGCGCATCCATTTCTGGGCGATCGGTTCGTCGCGCTCGAGTCGGTCATCGATCCCCCGCCGATGAACTGGACGACGGAAACATCATAACGCCCGGGGCGCCATTCCGGCTAGGAGACGGCGATGCGCGTTCCTCGTGTCGCGCCCGGCGAGGGCAGAGGTTACACTCGGGCGCACATGCCCGGGTTCCCCGCCGAATTCGCCGATCTGCTGACGCCCAAGGGACGGCGCATCCTCGATGGCGCGGATGGCGAGATGCAAGGCGCGCTTGTTGGCCCGGATCGCTTCTTCACCGTGATTCAAGGCGCGATCTCGCGCGAAACGGCGCTTCGCGTGCATGGCTTGATCGCGCGCCACCTCGCGCCGCACATGACGCGCCTTTCGGCGGCGATACCGCCGCGATCGATCACCGGACAGACGCGCAACTACCAGGAGCGCCTGCCGAAAGTGGCGCGGCTGCGCACGGCCTATCTGGAGCGTCGCGGCACGGCGGCGTGGGCCGCGGCAGAGCGCAGCGGGCTCATCGGGATGATGGGCTCGGCAAGCTATCGCCGCTTCGCCGAGGTGATCGCCGGCCGCCCGCTCGATCGCAAGTTTGGCCGCCAGGTGTTGGCCTACGGTCCGGGCGACTACGCCGGTCCGCATACCGACCATCACCCCGAGGATGAGCGGGCGCGCGATGGCTACGTCGATTTTCACATCTCCTTCGGGCATCCCGCCGTGGCGCACCAGTATCTGGTCTACGCCCGTGGCGGACACTTGAGCGAGATCGTCGATGTCGCGGCGCCCGGCCTGATCACGATCTATCGACTGCCGTTCTGGCACTACACCACGCCGCTCATCGCAAAACCTGGCCATGCACGCACCGCCCGCCGCTTCGTCGTGCTGGGAACGTTTCTTTACGCTTGACGATCGATCGCGGTTGACCTTCCCCGACGGGAAGGACCAAAGTTCGCGCCATGACCCTTTCGCGACGTCGTCTACTTTGCTCTACCGCCGGTTTTCTTGCGCTGCCCCGACTGAGCATCGCATCGGCGAACGCGGCGTCAAAGCAACCGTGATCGCGGTCGAGATCGTGCGCAAGAACCCCGATCAGGTCGGGTTCGCCGTTGATCCACGCCGATGGCTCGTCGAGCGATTCTTCGCCTGGATCGGCCGCAACCGGCGGCTCGCCGAAGACTTCGAGGCCACGGTCGACTCAAGCGCGCGCCTTCCTCTATGCCGCGTCGGTCATGCTGCTTGTTCGCCGTGTGGCGCGCGCTTCATGACTTTCGAAACGGACTCTCAGGCAGGCGCTTGTGGGGTTCGCCGATCCGGCGTCTCTCCGCCAACAATCGGCATATTTTTCCGCCGCCACTCCAGGAATCCGCCAAACAGGCGCCGCGCAGACAGTCCCGCCGGACGAAGAATTTCGATCGCCTCGTACGCATAAACGCAGTACGGGCCGCGGCAGTAGGCGACGATATCCTGGCCGGTGGGTATCTCGGCCAGGCGTTTGGGCAGGTGCTCGACGGGAATATTGATCGCGCTCGGAATATGCGCTGCGCGAAACTCCAGCTCCGGCCGCACGTCGATCGTGATCCCCGATCGGTCGGCGATGCGCTTTAAAAGTTCATCGCCGGTGACAGGCTCGATCCGATCACGATTTCGATAAAGATTTGACAGAGCTTTTTCAGCCTCTGCCATGTGCTGTTCGGTAAACATGCTCACGGTGCGGAGCATGTCGACGACCTTGTCATCAGCGAGAGTGTACAGCGTCTGCTTGCCGATCCGGCGCGCAGTGAGAAACCCGGCGCGACGCAAATGCTGGAGGTGCTGCGAGGCGTTGGCGACGGAGAGGCAAGCCGCTGCCGCAATCGATTCGACCGAACGGCTGCCTTGGGCGAGCAGATCCAGAATCTTGACCCGGACAGGGCTCGCCAGCGCCTTTGTCGTCTCCGCCACGAACCCGAACATCACGCGCTTTGGGTGGGTCATCGTTATGACCCTCGGTTATCGTCGCCAGCTTAACGACTGATCGTATTTGAATTCAAATAATCAATTGAGCGATTGACATAGATCAATGTAGAAGACACTCGCCTCGTCCAATTTCGCCTCCGGAACATAGACCGGAGAGGCCGATCAATATGGACCAGTTGCAATTCTTTTTGGAGTGGGTCCATCGGCCTCATGCCATTGAAGCGATTAGCCTAAGCGCTGCTCTATCGTTGTTTTGCGCCGCACCGCCCGCGCTGGCACAGACATCGCCGCCAGCACCTCCGCCCGCCGCATCGGCGTTTGCCCCGCTGCCCGATCTCCCGAAGGTCGACGAAAAGCGTGCCAAGCTTGGCGAGTTGTTGTTTTTCGACACACGCCTCTCCGGGGACACCGGCAATTCATGCGGTTCGTGCCATGATCCGTCCAAGGGATGGACCGACGGTAAGGCGCTCTCGGCCGGGTATACCAGCGTCGAGTACTTCCGCAACGCACCCACCCTCTTCAATGCGTTCGCGCGCAAGCGGTTCACTTGGGACGCTCGGCTCGACGGCGCGGATCAGGGTACGCTCGTCCGCGACATGATCACCGAGGCCCACACCATGAACGCCGACACGCGCATGGTGCAGGAGCGCTTGAAGCAGGTGCCGCAATATCTTGAAGCGTTCAAAGCCGCTTACGGCGGAGATCCCTACGGCGGCATGATCTATGGCGCGATCGGCGAGTTCCTTAAGACGATCCGCACTACGAACGCTCCTTTCGACAAGTTTCTACGCGGCGATGCCGCTGCGCTGAACGGCCAGCAGCGACAAGGGATGGAACTATTTGCGGGCAAGGCCGGTTGTGCCGCATGCCACAACGGCGCGACGTTGTCGGACGGCAAGGTCCATGCTCTTGGTGTTCCCGATCATCCTGATTCGCGTGCGAACGCCGAACGGCAGATCACGATGCTCCGCCATTATTCGACGATGGGAGTGCCGGATTTCATGAACCGACGCTCCGATCTCGGCCATTACGTCGTGTCGAAGGATGATCGGGATATCGGCAAGTTTCTGACGCCATCGCTGTGGGACGTCGGACAGACGGCGCCGTACATGCATTCCGGCGTCTTCGCCACGCTCGAGGAGGTCATCGAGTTCTACGACAAGGGTGGCGCCAACACCCCGAACAAATCGGCATTGATCAAACCGCGCGGCCTCGGCGCCGACGAGAAAATGGCGCTGATTGCATTCCTGAAGAGCCTGACTGGGGACAAACCGACCATCGGGCCTCCGAAGCTCCCGGATTACGCGATGCGCGAGCACGGCAAGAACTGAGGGGGCTGGTGATGAAACGGCGTTACTTTGTCATCGGTATCGTTGCGACAGTGTCCATCGTCGGCACCGCGGCCGCGCAATCTCCCAAGTATCCGCCGCTCGCAGCGCTTCCGCCGGTGCCGATTCCAGCCGACAACCCCCAGACGCCGGAGAAGATAGAACTCGGCAAGAAGCTCTTTTGGGACGGCCGCCTATCGGGCAACGGGGCGATGCCATGCGTGCAGTGTCACCAACCCCACCTCGGATGGGGTACCGGGAGTCCGATCTCCTTCGGCTATCCCGGAACGGCGCATTGGCGAAACTCGCAGACCATTCTCAACAGCGCCCATTACAACAAGCTGTTTTGGGATGGCGCCGTCACCAGCCTCGAGGCGCAGGCGCCTTCTGCGGCTGGTGGCGCCGTCGCCGGCAATGGCGATGATGCGATGATGGAAATGCGTCTCGCCTTCGTCCCTGAATATCGGGATGCGTTCAAGAAAGTTTTTGGAACCGACTATCCAATGCTCTATGACGCCTGGCGGGCAATCGCGGCGTTCCAGCGAACCATCGTCTCCGACCCGAAGAAGGTGCCATTCGATCGCCACGCGCGAGGGGACAAGGAGGTGCTCAACGTGTCGCAAAAAAGCGGGCTCGCTCTCTTCAACGGCAAGGCAAGCTGCATCGCCTGCCACAACGGGCCCCTTGCATCCGACCAGAAGTTCTACCGAACTGGCGTGCCTGTGGCGAAGGAGTTCACCGAGACGCCGGAGTATCAGATCACGTTTCGCTGGGAGGTCTATCAGAAGGGTGTATCCGAAAGCGTATACCGCGCCGCCTCCGACGATCAGGGACTCTACTATGTCACCAAGCGTCCACAGGACATTGGCCGTTGGCGGACACCATCTCTGCGCGAGCTGAAGTACACTTCGCCCTATATGCACAACGGTGCGTTCGAGACGCTCGAACAGGTCGTCGATTTCTACAACAAGGGTGGCGGCAAGGGAGCGGAAAAGCTCAAGCCGCTTGGCCTTACGGACCCGGAGAAGAAGGATCTGATCGCCTTTCTCGAAGCCCTCAGCATGGACGAGCCGCTCAAAGTAGCGGAGCCGAAGCTACCCGAAACGAAACCCCTTTGGACGGGGAATTGACCATGCATACCAATCATTACGAACAGAATGATACTGGACATGGACCAGCGTGTATTTCCCGGCGTCACCTTCTCATCTTTGGTGGATCAGCTGTCGCCGTGATCGCGTCGTTCGATGCGACCGAGGTTCTTGGCCAAGACGTGAAACTCGTCGGCTCGAAATACCCGGCGCGAGTGATCGGCAAGATCGCCGACCTCGCCGTCGATACTCCGATCGAATTCGCGTATCCGAATAAGGATGTGCAAAACGTCCTCGTGAAGCTTGGCGAAGTTGCCGGCGCCGGCGTCGGGCCGCAGCAAGACATCGTCGCCTTCAACACGGTCTGCACGCATATGGGGGGCGTCGTCGGCGCCGAAACCTATAAGGCCAAGCACAAGGTGCTCGGGCCGTGCCCGCTGCACCTCACCACGTTCGACCTGACACGCCACGGAATGGTCGTGTCCGGTCACGCCACGTCCGCCCTGCCGCAAGTAATGCTCGAAGTCCGGGGTGGCGACATCGTCGCCGTCGGGATGATGGGGCTTGTCTACGGCTACGCCGCCAACCCGAAAGCCTGAGAGGCGCGCCATGGCAACGACACCGACAGCAATCGACTTCATGGATGCCGTACCGCTCCCGCCAAAAAGCGCGGCTGTGTTCACGACCGCGTGCGCGTATTGCACGGTTGCGTGCGGCTACAAGGTCTATCGCTGGCCCGTCGGCCAAAACGGAGGACAGAAGGCGAAGGACAATGCCTTCGGAATCGACTTTCCGAACGGCGGGGCAATGATGCCGTGGGCCAGCACGTCGCAACATCGAATCGGCTCGCACAAGGGTAAGCCCCACAATTTCCTAGTGGTGCCGGATTTCGAAGCGAAGGTCGTGAACCCGAACGGCAATCATTCGATCCGGGGCGGCACGCTCGCCCAGCGAATATTCAATCCCGATACGCCGACGCGCGAACGCTTGCAGTATCCGGCAGTGCGCGTGAACGGAAAGCTCGAGCGCGTCTCGTGGGATTTCGCGACCGACGTCATGGCGGCGGTGTCGAAGCACGTGCTCGAGAATCACGGCGTCCATGCGTGGGGCATGAAAACCTATTCGTACGAGTATTTCGAGAATACCTATGCGATCGCAAAGCTCGTCGACGTATCGATTGGGACGCCGGTTTACGCGCCGCACGACAAGCCGCAGGCGGCGGAGGACGCTGCCGGTCTAGATGACGCGGGTCTCAACTCCTTCGCGGCGTCGTACGAAGACTGGGGACAATGCGAGGTCGCTTTTCTCTCCGGTGTCGATCCCTACGAGACGAAGACGGTTCTGTTCACCTCCTGGCTGATGAACGGCCAGAAGCTCATCTTCGTGACGCCGCATCGCACGATGGGCGTCGCGTTCGGATTGGAGAACGGCGGGTTGTGGCTGCCGGTGGAGCCCGGGACCGACACGGCGCTTCACCTCGCGCTCGCCCGGATCATCATCGAGAACAATTGGCAGGACCAAGAATTCATCGATAAGTGGGTGGCCAACAAGTGGGATATCGAGGCGGGCTACGGCCGCGGCACGCGCAACACGCGCTGGCAGTGGCGCACGACCTTCGGCGGGACGATCCAGTCGGACTGGGAGGACTACAAGAAGTTCATCATGAACGAGGAGGCGGCGAAGCTCGACGTCGCGGCAAAGATTACGGGGCTCGCTCCAGCACTGATTCAAAAATGCGCTGAAATGATTGCCAAGCCGAAGCCCGACGGCACGCGGCCAAAGACCTCTTTCATGCTGGAGAAGGGGAACTACTGGTCGAATAACTATATGAATACCGCGTCGCTTGGATCGCTCGGCCTGATTTGCGGCGCCGGCAACCGGTCGGGGCGAATGATCTCGCGCGGCGGCGGACACCAACGCGGTTGGATGAGCGCCGGCGGCGGTCGCTGGTGGCTCTCGCCCGAGAAATACCCCGGCCGCCGCAAGAAGGCGCTCAATGTCGACCGATGGGTAATGGACGGCAAGGTCCGGTTCTTCTGGACCATCGGCGTCACTTGGTTCCCGGCGATGGTGGCAAGCCAGGAACTCTCGGCTCGCGTGCGCGAACTGACGGCCGATCACCAGATGCAGCCGAATCGACTCGACAAACAGCACGTCATCGACATGTTGATCGCTCGGACAGACGCCGGCGGGATGGTGCTTGTCGACTCGGACATTTATCCGGTGGACCCGCTCAACACCGTGTACGCCGATATCCTGTTGCCAGCAGCCGGCTGGGGCGAAGAAAACTTCACACGCTGCAACGGCGAGCGACGATTGCGGTTCTATTCGAAATTCAACGACGCGCCAAGCGAGGCAAAGCCAGATTGGTGGGCGATAGCTCAGTTCGGGAAGAAGATCGGGTTCGAGGGGTACGACTGGAAAGACTCAAACGAAATATTCGAGGAGTCATCGCGATTCTCGCGCGGCAACGTGCTCTCGTACCATGCGCTCGTGTCCGCAGCGAAGAAACAGAAGATGCGTGCGCACGACTTCCTCGCCAAGCTTGGGACGGAGGGGATCCAAACGCCGATTCGTGTCAAGGGTGGGAAACTCGTTGGCACGAAGCGCCTGCACGATCCTTCGAATGACTGGGGCGAGATCGAAGATGTCACCAATGACGCGCGGTGGCTCTACGAATTCGACACCCATTCTGGTAAGGCGCTGTTGCTGCGTACATCGTGGCGGTTCCCGGGCTGGAACGACTTCTACGAAGCGGTCAAACCACGCAAGGAAAAGGGTGAGATCTGGGTCACGAACGGACGCGTCAACGAGACGTGGCAATCCGGATTCGACGATATCCGCAAACCATATCTCGCCAAGCGCTGGCCGTACCCGCACATCGTCATTCATCCAGACGACGCCAGACCCCACGGAATCGAGTCGGGTGACTTCGTGGAGATTACGAATGACACAGTCTACATTCAGACCGGTGCGCCAGTCGGTGTCGAAGGCGCCGACTTGACTTTCACCAAATTGATGGAAACCGGCCACATCAAGACCGGAAGGGGGCGAATGAGCTTCGTCGCCATCGTTTCCGACGAAATCCGGTCGGGTGTCGCCAAAGCGCAGTTCAATATGGGCAAAGCCATGGCAAATGGACTTTGTCATGCGGTGCCCGATCCAATTTCGGGGAATTACCGCTACAAGCTCGGGCGTGGCGCTTTGCGCCGCGTGGGTCCATCGCCGTGGAAACGCGATCTGACGGCAATGTCATTGAAACCCCGGCCAATCGTCTAATCCGACCGACGGAAGAACGTACCCCTCGAAGATCCACTTCCGTCGCATCCACGAAAATAATGACAAGGAATCAAATAGAATGCTGAAGGAATTATCGGCCGCAGCGGCATTGCTCGTCGCATCGGTTGCGGCGGCGCTCGCGCAAGATGTCGCCGCGGGCGAGACTTCGTTCAAGAAATGCCTCGCGTGCCACGCGGTCGGGGAGAGCGCGAAAAACAAGGTCGGACCGGTGCTCAACGGGCTCGACGGTCGGAAATCTGGCACCGTCACCGGGTTCAGCTACACCGATGCAAACAAAAACTCCGGCATCGTCTGGAACGAGGCTAGCTTTAAGGAATATATCAAGGACCCAAAAGCCAAGATCCCCGGCACCAAGATGGTATTCGCCGGCATAAAAAATGAACGCGAGGCTAACGATCTGTGGGCTTATCTCAAGCAGTTTGGTCTTGATGGCAAGAAGAGATAGCTCGCGCATGGCGCGCCGCTTCGTCGTGCTGGGAACGTTTCTTTACGCTTGACGATCGATCGCGGTTGACCTTCCCCGACGGGAAGGACCAAAGTTCGCGCCATGACCCTTTCGCGACGTCGTCTACTTTGCTCTACCGCCGGTTTTCTTGCGCTGCCCCGACTGAGCATCGCGTCGGCGAGCGCGGCGTCAGGAGGCATCGTGCGGCTCGTCGCCGCACCGGCCGAGGTATCGCTGGTCGGTCGCGACGAGCCGCCGACGCGCGTGTGGGCCTATGACGGCATGGTGCCCGGACCCACTCTCCGCTACCGGCAGGGCGAGCGGGCGCTGATCGTGCTCGACAACCGCCTGGCGCAACCGACCTCGATCCATTGGCACGGGATCAGAGTGCCAAATGCAATGGATGGCGTTCCCGACCTGACGCAGCCGCCCGTCCAGCCAGGAGAAAGCTTCGTCTACGAATTCGATCTGCTCGACGCTGGAACCTATTGGTACCATCCGCACGCCAACAGCGCCGAGCAGGTCGGGCGCGGGCTTGCCGGCGCGTTGATCGTCGAGGAGCGGGACCCGCCGGCGGTCGAGCGCGACCTGGTCTGGATGCTCGGCGATTGGCGGCTCGACGGCAGGGCGCAAATCGTCGCCGATTTCGGCGATCCGCACGACATGGCGCATGCGGGGCGCATCGGCAACACGGTGACGCTCAATGGGCGGGTGCCCGATGACTTTGCCGTGCGCGCCGGCGAGCGTCTGCGTTTGCGGCTGGTCAATGTCGCCAATGCGCGGATATTTGGGCTACGCTTCGAAGGACACCGCCCTTACGTGATTGCGCGCGACGGACAGCCGATCGACCTCTTCGCGCCGCGCGACGGCCGCGTCGTGCTGGGCCCGGGCGAGCGGGTCGATCTCATTCTCGATTGCCCGGCCGAGCCCGGCGAGCGCTTCGCGGTGGTCGATGATTTTTATCCGCGCCAGGCTTACCGCTTTGTCGATCTGGTTTATGGGATCGCTCCGCCGCTCGGCCGCACGGCGCGCGCCCAGCCGGCGCGCCTCGCCGACAATCCGTGGCCGCGCGCCGAGCCGAGCCGCGCCGAGCGCGTCGAGATGCGTATCGAGGGCGGCATGATGGGAAATTTGCGCATCGCCCGTCTCGACGGCAGGGAACTCGACGCGCGGGCCTTGTTCCAAAGGCACAAGATGTGGGCGCTGAACGGCGAAGTTGCCGGAGACCACCACCACCCGCCGCCGTTTCTGTCGCTGGAGCGCGGCGAAAGCGCCGTCCTGGCGCTGTTCAACGACACCGCCTGGCATCACCCGATGCACCTCCACGGCATGTTCTTCGAGGTGCTGCACGAGAACGGCACGCGCCCGCCGCGCCGCGAGTTCCGCGATACCTACACTCTGGCGCCCCGCAGCCGGGCCGAGATCGCGTTTCGCACCGAGGCGCCCGGCGACTGGATGTTCCACTGCCACATCCTCGAACACCAGGACTCCGGGCTGATGGGCATCATCCGGGTGAGCTAACGACCGGCGCTGCATTCCGCTAGGCCAGCAGCCGATAGACCGTCGTCTCCCATAGCGTGCGGTCCTCGAGCTCGCGCGAGGTCGGCACGGGATAGCACGCGAGCGCCGTGAGCCCGTCTTTGGGCAAATAGGTACGACCCGGATCGGCGATGAGGACGGTGGCGCCGGCGGCGGCGCAAGCGCGGAGCCAGCCGATCGCGCGCTCGGCCATCGGCCGCTCGTAACATACGTCGCCCGCGAGGATGACATCCCAGCCACCGTCGGTACGGCTGGTCAGATCGTTGGTGTCGAGCATCAAGCGCACGCCGTTGAGCTCGGCGTTGAGCGCAATTGCCGCGGCGGCGAAGGCGTCGATGTCGTTTGCCGTGACTTCGCGTGCCCCGGCTATCGCGGCCGCGATGGCGGCGAGCCCGCTGCCGGCCGCGAAGTCGAGCACGCGCCGGCCGGCGACCGTCGCGGGATGTTCGATGACATAGCGTGCCAGCGCCTGCCCACCCGGCCAGGCGAAGGCCCAATAGGGCGGCGCCAGATTGGCGCGCGCGATGACATCTTCCGTCGCCTGCCACAGCGGCGTGATTTCCGTTGCAAGGTGGAGTCGAATTTCAGGCACCAGCGGCGGTGCGGCGACGATCGTCTCGGCGCGCACGAAGGCGGCGGGATTTACGGGCGGTGGATCATCGATCAAATCGGCCACAACCTTCCCCCGACGACGCCGGCCAGCACCAGCCATCCGAACAGGCGGTTCGATTTGAACTTGGCGAGGCAATCGGCCGGTCGATCGAGATCGACGTATGCCGCCTGCCAGAACAGCTGGATGGCGCCGAGGGCGAGCATCGCGAAGTAAATCCACCCGAGCCCGGCCAGCGCTCCGGCGCCGGCGAGGAACAGAATCGCGCCGGCGTAGAAGGCGTACAAGGCGGGGCGCGTGCGGTCGCCCAACCGCAGCGCCGACGATTTGATGCCGAGGAGCGCGTCGTCTTCCTTGTCCTGGTGGGCGTAGATCGTGTCGTAGCCGAGCGTCCACAGGATGCCCGCGATATAAATCAGCGCCGCGGGCGGCGCGAGTTCATTGCTTACCGCGGCGTAACCCATGAGCGCGCCCCAGTTGAAGGCGAGGCCGAGAAAAAATTGCGGCCACCAGGTCACGCGCTTCATCAGCGGGTAGATGAAGACAAGCGCCAGCGAGAGCACGCCGAGCGCGATCGCGGTGCGATTCAGGGTGAGGAGAATCAAAAGCCCGAGCAGGAGCTGGGCTACGAGAAAGCCGATCGCCTGGCGCAGGCTCACCTCGCCCGAGGGAAGCGGCCGGTCGGCGGTGCGGGCGACTCGCGCATCGAAGTCGCGATCGACGATGTCGTTGTAGGTGCACCCCGCTCCGCGCATGACGATCGCGCCCACGGCAAAGACCAGCAGCAGCCGGGGGCTCGGCCAATTTTCGCTCGCCGCCGCGATGCCCCACCAGCAGGGAAACAGCAGCAGCCAGGTCCCGATGGGGCGATCGATGCGGGCGAGCCGCAGGTACGGCCGCCAGGCGCCGGGGACGAAGCGGTCGATCCAGCGTCGGCGCGGAATATCGCTCGCGCTTGTGTCGCTTGGGCGTGCCATGGCGTAATCCCGGGATGACGTCGCATTCTACCAGCATGCCGTGGCGGAAAGGAAAGCGGCCATGACCGTGAGCGACCGCGCAAAGGCGCGGCTCTACGTCCCCGGCATGCTCGACGTGCAGACCGTTGGGCTCGCGGCGGAGAAGGCGCATTACTTGCGCCATGTTCTGCGACTCGAGCGGGGCGATGCGATCGCCGTGTTCAACGAGCGCGACGGCGAATATCTGGCGCGTATCGAGGGATTCGGCAAAGGTTGGTGCACGCTCGCTATCGGCGCCAAGCGGCGCGCGCCGGCGCCCGAATCCGATCTGTGGCTCGTCTTCGCACCCATCAAGCGGGCGCGAATCGATTTCTTGGTCGAGAAGGCGACCGAACTCGGCGCCTCCGCGCTGTGGCCGGTGTTCACCCGGCACACGGCGGTCGCCCGCGTCAACGAGGAACGCCTTGGCGCGATCGCGATCGAGGCGGCCGAGCAATGCGAGCGCCTGACCATCCCGCGCATCTTTCCCGCCGAAACCCTCGATGCGGTGCTCGCCCGGTGGCCGAGCGAGCGCCGGCTCCTCGTCTGCGATGAATCGGGCGGCGGCGCGCCGATTGCCGACGTTCTGACCCGGGAAGGTACGACGGGACCCCACGCGATTTTGACCGGACCCGAAGGCGGATTTGCGCTTGCGGAGCTTGACGCCCTCAAGAAACTGCCCTTTGTTAGCGCGCTGGGTCTTGGTCCGCGTGTATTGCGCGCCGATACCGCGGCGCTGGCGGCACTCGCCGTGTTCCAGGCGCTGGCGCAAGACCGCCGGAAGCCGCCGCCACCGCGTAGCGCTCCGGCCGAGTGAAAGCAAATTCAGCTTCAGGAGTCCGCGCTCGATGTCTGCACCGCCCAAATCCAGCGGCGCGCCGATCACCGATCGCCGGCAGCTCGTCGCCTATCTCGAATCGGGCGGCAAGCCGCCCGCGGAGTGGCGCATCGGCACCGAGCACGAGAAATTCGCCTTTCGCCTCGACGATCTGCGGCCGCTACCATTTGACGGCGCGAGCGCCAGCATCCGCGCGCTGCTCGAGGGATTGCAGCAGTTCGGTTGGCAGGCGGTCCGCGAGAACGGCAACACGATCGCCCTCACGCGCGGCGAGTGCAACGTCACGCTCGAGCCCGGCGGCCAGGTCGAACTGTCGGGTGCGCCGTTGGCGACGCTCCACCAGACCTGCGACGAGGTGCAGGCGCACCTCGACGAGGTCAAACGCGTCGCCGCACCGCTTGGCGTCGGGCTTCTCGGCATGGGCTTCAATCCGAAATGGAGCCGGGCCGATATCCCGTGGATGCCCAAGGAGCGCTACGCGATCATGCGCGCCTACATGCCCAAGAAAGGCAATCTCGGCCTCGACATGATGCTGCGTACCTGCACCGTGCAGGTAAATCTCGATTTCGAGTCGGAAGCCGACATGGTGCGCAAATTCCGCGTCGGCCTGGCGCTGCAACCGATCGCTACCGCGCTCTTCGCCGATTCAGCCTTCACCGAAGGGCGGCCCAACGGCCATATGTCGTGGCGCAGCCGCATCTGGACCGACACCGACCCCGATCGTTGCGGCATGCTGCCTTTCGTCTTCGAGCCGGGCATGGGCTTCGAGCGCTATGTCGATTACATCCTCGATATGCCGATGTACTTCGTTTTTCGCGACGGCAAGTACATCGACGTCTCGGGTCGCTCGTTTCGCGATTTCCTTGCCGGTCGTCTCGTCGGATTCGAGGGGCAGATGCCGACGATCGGCGATTTCGCGGATCATCTGACCACGGCGTTTCCCGAGGTGCGCCTGAAGCGCTATCTTGAATTTCGCGGCGCCGATGGCGGCCCGTGGGGTCGGCTATGCGCACTGCCGGCGCTATGGGTCGGATTGCTTTACGACGGCGTGGCGCTCGACGCCGCGGCCGAGCTGATCAAGGACTGGTCGGTGGAGGAAATGCGCCGGCTCCGGATCGACGTGCCGCGCCTGGCGCTGAGAGCGCCGTTTCGCGACGGCACGGTGCAGGATGTCGCAAAACAGGTCGTCGCCATCACGCGCGAGGGCTTGCGTCGGCGGGGACAACGGAACCGCTCCGGCGACAACGACGAATCTCATTTCGTCAACGTACTGGCCGAGATCGCCGAGTCGGGCCGTTGTCCGGCCGAGGAAAAGCTCGCAAAGTTCAACCGCCCCTGGCAGGGCAGCGTCGATCC
>CAZLYV010000036.1:11869-14046 GCA_964563665.1 uncultured Acetobacteraceae bacterium | reverse complement strand
TGTGGCGGAAACGAGCTGTCGGGTGCGGGCCATGGAATTCGAGGAATTTCCACTTCTCAACATGCCGAATTTGATGCTGACCGTGCTGCGAACGGCGTCGGCCGGGCCAACCACGCTCGATGATTGCGTGGCGGCGCTCGATCGCACGCTCGATCGTGCTCACGAACATCCGGAGGTCGAACCGGCCGACATCGTTGCGCATCTCGCCAAAGCGAGAGATCATATGCTTGCGGCGGGTCTGCTCCGCGGACTTCCACCCGACCGCTTCGCGATCACCGAACGCGGTCGCCAGATGCTCGCCGAGCACCGCACCGGCATCGACGATTCGATCCTCGAACGATTCGCCGAGTTTCGCGCCTATCTGGAGGCGACGGCCAAGCATCGCCTAAGCGAAGGCGACGCGGAGGCTGAGATCGCCGAAGCCAAGGAATACGACCAGGGCTACATGGCCTATGTCGACGGCAAGACGCAGCGCGATAACCCTAACGACTTCGACAGCGCCGCCCATTTCGTCTGGGACTGCGGCTGGTTCGCCGCCCTCGATGTTGATCTCGGCGAGCGTCGCGCGGGCGCCCGCGCGGCGCCGCGTTAGGACGGCGGAATCGCGCCCTTTTGTTCGACGATCAGCCGGTAAGCCTCCGGCACGCGGTGTCTGGCGAAATTGAAGATCGTCGACTTGTATGACTGCGTTAGGTCAAGATCGCAGCGCGTGACGACCAGCTCGTCCCCGAGCGTCAGCGCCTGCGCGGCGATTTCACCCGACGGCGCGATGATCGCGGTGCCGCCGATCTGGTCGACCCCCTCCTCCTTCCCCGCCTTGGCGACACCCACGACCCAGGTGCCATTCTGATAGGCGCCCGACTGCATCACCAAGTGGTTGTGGAAGTTAGAGAGATTGTCGTGCTCGGGCGCCGGCGGATTGTGGACGGGCGTGTTGTAGCCGAGCAGCACCATCTCGACGCTTTGCAGGCCCATGACGCGATAGACCTCGGGCCAGCGGCGATCGTTGCATATGCACATACCGAAGTTTCCGCCCATCGTCTTGACCACCGGGAAGCCGAGATTGCCGATTTCGAAATAGCGTTTTTCGAGGTGCTGGAAGGCGCGCCATGGTTCGTACTCGGCGTGGCCAGGAAGGTGGATTTTGCGGTACCTGCTGGCGATGCGCCCGCTCTTGTCGACCAGGATTGCGGTGTTGAACCGGTGGGTGCGGCCCTCTTCTCGCGCCAGCTCGGCGTATCCGAGGCAGAAGCCCATCCCCAACTTCCGGGCCTCTTCGAACAGCGGTCGCGTCGCCGGTCCCGGCATGTCGTGCTCGAAAAAGTAATCGATCTCGGCCTGGTCCTCCATGTGCCAGCGCGGAAAAAACGTGGTGAGCGCCAGTTCGGGATAGACGATCAGATCGCAGCCGGCGCCATTCGCCTGACGCATCAGCTCGATGAGCCGCCCGACCACTTGTTGACGACTTTCGTTGCGTGCGATGGGTCCAAGCTGGGCGGCGCCCACGGTCACGTTCCGGGTCATTGTTCGATCTCCCTGAAAACTCGCTCGCTCACCAGGGACAGCCACGACATCGCTCGAAGCGGGCGAGCCGGACGGCGCAGATTAGCGAGCCCAGCACGTCGGGCGCAAATCGTGCGCCCTCCTCGTTGGTAAAGAAAGCGACGGCGAGCGGACGCCGGGGCGTTATCGCGCACACGTTCAGCGTGCGCACGATGCCCAGACCGGCGAGCACACCGTAATTCCCGCGCGATCGATCCGATGATTGCTGGGGCTCATGCCGAGGCCACTTCTTCGGCCGAGCGACCGACGATACGGCGATAGATCTCGGGGTCGGTGTCGCCCTCGCTGCCGAAGGTTAGAACGCACGAGCCGCGCCCAAGTCCGAGCTTTGCGCGTGCTGCGGGATCGCTGGCGGCAGCGATCAGCCCAGCCAAGCTCGCGACGCCGGTCTCTCCGGCAACCACCGGCGTATCGCCGTGTTCGCCATTGGCAAGCAGGCGGACCGTCGCCAGCGCGCCTTCGTCCGGGATGGTGATGAACGCATCGGCGCCCCGGTCGAGCACGCGCCAGGCAATCGGCGACACCTCGCCGCACGCCAACCCCGCCATCACGGTCTCGAGGTCGCCGGTAACGACAGTCGGTTTGCCATGCACGGCGCTCTGGAAATGGCAGTC
>CAZLYV010000036.1:0-11769 GCA_964563665.1 uncultured Acetobacteraceae bacterium | reverse complement strand
TCGCGCAGATGACAGGCGACGAAATGGCCCGGCCGCACCTCGCGCATCGCCGGCTCCTCGACCCGGCACCGCGCCTCGGCGTAGGGACAACGGGTGTGGAAGCGGCAGCCCGATGGCGGATTGATCGGGCTCGGCACATCGCCGACAAGAATGATCCGGTGGCGCTTCGCCTCCGGCTCGGGCACCGGCACCGCCGAGAGCAGCGCTTCGGTATAGGGGTGGAGCGGCGTCTTGAACAGCGACACCTTGTCGGTGAGCTCGACGATCTTGCCAAGATACATCACCGCGATGCGGTGGCTGATGTGCTCGACGACCGCCAGATCGTGGGCGATGAACAAATAGGAGAGCCGGAATTCGGCCTGCAAATCGCCAAGCAGATTGATGACCTGCGCCTGCACCGAAACGTCGAGCGCCGAGACGGGTTCGTCGCAAACAATGAGTTCGGGATTGAGCGCCAGCGCGCGGGCGATGCCGATACGCTGCCGCTGGCCGCCCGAGAACTCGTGCGGATAGCGGTTCATTTGCTCGCGCCGCAGCCCCACCTTGTCGAACAGGGTCGCGACCCGGTCGACGAGTTCCTGTCCCCGCGAGACGCCGTAATTCACCAGCGGTTCGGCGACGATCTGCTGCACGGTCATGCGCGGATTGAGCGACGAATACGGGTCCTGAAACACCACCTGGAGCTCGCGCCGATAGGGCCGCATGTCGTGGCGCGACAGGCCATCGATTCGCTGGCCGCGCAGCTTGATCGCGCCGGAGGTCGGATCGATCAGTCGGAGGATTGTCTTTCCGGCGGTCGACTTGCCGCAACCGCTCTCGCCAACGAGGCCCAGCGTCTCGCCCTTGTCGATCGTGAAGGAGATCCCATCGACGGCATAAACGAACCCGACCGTGCGGGAGAGCACGCCCTTGCGCACTGGATAGTATTTGCGAAGGTCGCTCACCTCGAGCAACGGCGCATCGGCGGTGGCGACCGCCTGTTGTGGGGCTGCGTTCATGCCGCCGCCACCCTTTCCCATTCGAAGCAGGCGACGAACCGACCGGGCTCGCGCTCCTCGAGCGCGGGCGACTCGCTGCGGCAGCGGTCGGTCGCGAACGGGCAACGCGGCGCAAACGCGCAGGCCCGAATTTCCTCCCGGAGCGAGGGAACGATGCCGGGAATCTCCATCAACCGCCGTCGCGGGCCACCGCCCAGCGTGGCCCCCAGGTGCGGCACCGAATTGAGAAGCCCGCGCGTATAGGGATGAAACGGCCGCCGGAAGAGCGGCACCACCGGCGATTCTTCGACCTTGCGCCCGGCGTACATCACGACGACCCGTTGCGCCATCTCTGCCACCACGCCGAGATCGTGCGTGATGAGTATGATCGCCGCGCCGATTTTCTTCTTGATCTCGCGCATGAGATCGAGGATTTGCGCCTGGATCGTCACGTCGAGCGCGGTCGTCGGCTCATCGGCGATCAACAGCTTCGGATTGCAGGCGAGCGCCATCGCGATCATCACCCGCTGGCGCATCCCGCCCGAGAGCTGATGGGGGTATTGGCCGACGCGCCGTTCGCCCTCCGAAATATTCACCAGCGACAGCATCTCGATCGCGCGTCGTGTTGCGGCCTTGGCATCGAGACCCTGATGGAGCCGCAACGTCTCGCCGATCTGCCGGCCGATCGTCAGCACCGGATTGAGCGAGGTCATCGGCTCCTGGAATATCATCGAGATTTCATTGCCGCGGATGCGCCGCATCTCCGCCTCCTCGACGCCGACCAGGTCGACGCCCTGGAAACGGATCGCGCCGCCGACGATGCGACCGGGCGGGCTCGCAATGAGACGCAGGACCGAGAGCGAGGTCACGCTCTTGCCGCACCCGGATTCACCGACGACGGCGAGGGTCTCGCCCGGAAAGACGGTGTACGACACGCCATCGACCGCGCGGACCACTCCGTCGCGGGTGAAAAAATAGGTCTTGAGGTCGTCGATCTCGAGCAGCGGCGCGGTTGCGAGCGACTTTGCGTCCATCGGCGTGGCGCCGTCACATCCGCCGGGCGAGCCGTGGGTCGAGAGCGTCGCGCATTCCGTCGCCGAGCAGGTTCACCGCCAGCACGGTGAGCGAGAGGCAAATACCGGGGAACAGGATGATGTAATAGGCGACCTGAAACAGGCTGCGGCCCTCGGCCATGACGTTGCCCCAGCTCGGGATGTTGGGCGGCGTCCCGGCGCCAAGGAAGCTCAAGATAGCCTCGGTGATGATCGCCGAGGCGCAGATGTAGGTTCCCTGGACCAGCAATGGCGGCACCGTGTTGGGCAGAATGTGGCGCACCAGCGTGCGGATGAGCCCGGTGCCCGACGCAGTCGCCGCCTCGACGAAGGGTTGTTCGCGCAAGGTGAAGACGACGGCCCGCACCAGCCGCGTCACGCGTGGCACTTCGGCGATGGTGATTGCAACGATGACGTTCTCGACGCTCGCCCGGGTCAGCGCCATCAGCGCGATCGCCAGCAGAACGGGCGGAATCGACATCAGACCGTCCATCACTCGCATAAGTACGGCGTCGGCGAGGCGGCTGATCCCGGTGACGAGGCCGAGCGCCAGGCCGGCGAGCGTGCTGAGAACGGCGACGCTCAGTCCCACGGCGAGCGAGATCCGGGCGCCGTAGACGACGCGGCTGTAGACGTCGCGGCCCAACATGTCGGTGCCGAACCAGTTCGCCTCCGAAGGCGGGCGAAGGCGGTGGACCGGCGACAAGGCCTGGGGATCGATCGTGCCGAGAAATGGCGCGAGTGTGGCCATCAGGATCATCAGCGTGAGAATCATCGCCCCGATGAGCATCGTCGGGTGGCGGTGAACGGTCTCGGCGATGAAGCCACGCGGACTGGCGGCGCGAGCAACGGCTGCGGCGATGTCGGCGGCGCCGGTCGCCATTGTCAGTAGCGGATGCGCGGGTCGAGGAGCGTGTAGCTCAGGTCGACCGCCAGGTTGACGAGGACGTAGGCGGCGGAAAAAATCAGGATCACGCCCTGGATGATCGGGTAGTCCCGCCGCAAGATCGCATCGACGGTCAATCGGCCGATCCCCGGTATGGCGAACACCGTCTCGGTGACCACGACGCCGCTGATCAGGAGCGCGACCCCGATGCCGATGATGGTGACGATCGGCACCGCCGCGTTCTTGAGCGCGTGCCCGATCAACACCTTGTCGGCGGCGAGGCCCTTGGCCTGCGCGGTCCGGATGTAATCCTGGGCGAGCACTTCGAGCATGCTCGCGCGCGTAATGCGCGCTATCAGCGCGGCGTAAGTCAGCCCCAGCGCGATGCTCGGCAAGATCAGGCGCTCGAGCCAGGGCCAGAAGCCTCCACGGATGCTGACGTAGCCCTGGACCGGCAGCAGTTCGAGGCCGATCGAAAACCCGAGGATGAGAAGATACGCCAGCACGAAGACCGGGACCGAGAAGCCCAGCACCGCAAAAGCCATCACCGCGCGGTCGATCCACGTTCCGGCCTTCCATGCCGCGACGATGCCAAGCGGAACGGCGACGGCCACCGCGACGATGAGCGTCGTGATCGACAAAGCGAGCGTCGGTTCGATCCGCTGTGCGATCAGCCTGGCGACCGGCAGGTTGGTGAAGATCGAGATCCCGAGGTCGCCTTGCAGAATCGCCCACAGCCACGTCCCGAAACGGATGTGGAACGGCAAATCGAGCCCCAGCTTGGCGCGGATGCGGGCGATATCGTCCTCGGTCGCGAGATCGCCGGCGATCACCGCCGCCGGATCGCCGGGTGAAACGTAGAGGAGCGAAAAAACGAATAACGCCACCACCCCCATGACGGGGATGGTGGCGATCAATCGCCGGACGACGTACGCGAACACGTAACCGCCGCGCCCGGTATCAGTCGTTCATTTCTTTTCGATGTTCCACAGGAACGCGACCGGCGCGACAATGAGGCCGGAAATGTTCTTGCGGTAGGCGGTCGGGATCTTGAACTGCCCGGTTGGAATATATGGCGCCGCCTGGTACGCCTCCGCCTGAATCTCGATCGCGAGCTTCTTCGCGGTCTCCAAGTCGGGGGACTGGAACCACTGGTCGCGGAGCTGCTCGATCTTCGGGTTGGTCGGCCAGCCGAACCACGCCGTTCCGCCCTGGCCACGCAGCGCCGAATTGAGCGCCGGGCTGGTCATGTCGGGCCCCACCCACCAGGTGTGGAAGATGCTCCACCCGCCCTTGTCGATCGGCTCCTTCGACGCGCGCCGGGTGATCAGCGTTCCCCAGTCGTTCGCTTGCAGCTCGACGTTGACGCCAAGCTTGCGCAGCAGTTCGGTCGTGATCAGCGCCTGGTTGTGCACGATCGGCTGATCGGTAGCGGACAGCACGACGATCTTCTCGCCGTTGTAACCCGACTCCTTCACCAGCTGCTTCGCCTTCTCGAGATTGCGCGCGCCCTTGAGCACGTCGGCGCCGGCCTCGCTCGCGAACGGCGTGTTGCAGGTGTAGTAGGCGTAGCAGGTCTGCCAATTCGATTGATCGCCCGCCACGGCCGTCATGTAATCCTTCTGATCGACCAGATAGAGAAGCGCCTGCCGCATTTTCGCGTTGTTGAACGGCGGCTGAAGGTGATTGAAGCGAACGATCCCGATGCTGCCCAGCGGGTCGATGTTGTCGACCACGATGTCCTTGCTCCGCTTCAACACCGGCACGAGGTCGGGATGGAGCTACTCCCATATATCCACCTCGCCGGCGGCGAGCGCCGCCGCGGCCGTGGCCGGATCGGGAATGTAGAGCCACTCCACCCGATCGACCTTGACCACCTTGGCGCCGGCCGCCCAGCTCGGCGCGTCCTTGCGTGGCACGTAGTCGGGATTCTTGACGTAGACCACCTTGTTGCCCGGAACCCACTCGTCCTTGACGAACTTGAACGGTCCGGAACCGACGACCTCCTTGATCTGCTCGTCGGCGCTGGTGTTGGCGACGCGCTCGGGCATCATGAAGGGTACGTTGCTCGACAATTTGCCGAGGCTCTCGATCAGCGCGGGATACGGCGCCTTGAGCTTGATCGTGAACGACTTGTCGTCGAGCGCCGTCATCTCGGCGATCATCTCGGCGGTCTTTTGGCCGAAGGCGTCGCGTTTGCTCCAGCGCCGGATCGAGGCGATGCAATCGGCCGGCTTCACCGGTTGTCCGTCGTGCCACTTCAAGCCGTCGCGCAAGGTGATGGTGTAGGTGAGGCCGTCGGCGCTCACCTTGTAGCCATCGGCCATCTGCGGCTGGACCTTGAAGTTCGCGTCGGTCGCGAACAGCGTGTCGTAGATCATGTAGCCGTGGTTGCGCACGATGTACGCCGTGGTCCAGATCGGGTCGAGAATTCGCAAGTCTGCCTGCGGAACGAACTTGAGCGTCTTGCCGCTGGATTGCGCGGCGATATCGGCCGGCGCGAATACGCCCGCGACGGCTGCAACCGCGGCAACCTTGAGAATCAAGTTGAGGACTTGCTTCATGTTCGACTCCCTCCCAATACAAATGGCCGATCACCGGACCGATGAGCGCCGCTGGTGGCGAATTCAAGGACGGGCGGTGGCGCGACAGCTTCGGCGGATCGACCTGCGAACCGTTTTTCGCCGCCATGATGCTTTGGTCATTGTCGAATCCGCACCCGCAAACCGTGGTTTTGCCGATTACTCAGCAAAATACGCGCCAACCCGTCGTCCCTTGCGGAAGCGCTGCCATCGAGCCGAGAACGCAACCGCTTGCCGCGATTAAAGGCATATCGCCCAGCGAACGGCAAGAGAGCACAAACTGTGTTCAGACGGCGCACGATGCTGTATTTGACCGCCAATACTCCCGGATCATGGGTGGCGCGAAGATGAGCTACGACCTTGTCTTGAGCGGTGGGCGGGTGATCGATCCCGCGGCCGGATTGGACGGCGTTGCGGATGTGGCGTTCGCCAAAGGTCGCGTCGCGAATGTCGGACCGGGGCTGGCGGCAAAAGGCGCCGCCGAGATCAGGAATGTCGCGGGCAAGATCGTCACGCCGGGCCTCATCGATCTGCATACGCACGTCTATTGGGGCGGCACCTCGCTCGGCGTCGAGCCTGAAAATTTGGCGCGGCGGAGCGCGGTCACGACGCTGGTCGATGCCGGAAGCGCCGGCCCGGGAAATTTTCATGGCTTTCGCCGGCACGTCATCGAGCGCTCGCCGATCCGCGTGCTGCCCTATATCAACATTTCCTACGCCGGGATCTTTGCCTTCAGCCGGCCGGTGATGGTGGGCGAATGCAGCGATATTCGGCTGCTCAACCCAGCCGAATGCGTGCGGGTGGCGCGCGAGCACGCCGATCTCGTGGTTGGGGTCAAAGTCCGCGTGGGTGGCGTGGCGAGCTTCGGGACCGGGGTGGCGCCGCTCGATCTCGCGCTCGACGCGGCCGATGCGCTGGGTCTGCCCGTCATGGCGCACCTCGACTATCCGCCGCCTTCGCCTCGTGAAGTGCTTTCACGTCTGAGGCCGGGCGACGTGCTGACGCACTGCTTTCGCCCCTTTCCCAACGCGCCGGTGCATGGCGACGGGCGGGTGCGCGAGGAGGTTCTGGCCGCCCGCGCGCGCGGCGTGATTTTCGATATCGGCCATGGCGGCGGTTCGTTTGGATTTGCGACCGCGCGCGCGGCGCTCGCCCACGGATTCGAGCCGGACACGATCAGCAGCGATGCCCATGCGCTCTCGATCGACGGACCGGCCTACGATCTTCTGGTCACCATGTCGAAGTTCTTATGTCTCGGCATGACGCTGCCGGCGGTCGTGCGGTGCGCCACCTCGGCGCCGGCGGCGGCGCTCCGCCGCGAGGATCTTGGCACGCTCGCCACCGGCTCGGCCGGCGATGCCTCGGTGCTCGAGCTGGCGAGCGGGTCCTATGATTATCTCGACGTCGTCGGCGAAGTGGTAAAAGGCGACCGCCGACTCGTATCGCTGGGCGCGGTTGTCGGCGGCAAATGGCTGGAACCGAATACATGACTTCGTCGACGTCCGAGCTCGTTTATCTCTCGGCGATCGAGCTGCTTCATCTATACCGGCGAAAGAGCCTTTCCCCGGTCGAGGCGACAAAGGCGGTCCTCGCGCGCATCGCGGCGCTCAATCCCAAGCTCAACGCCTTCTGTTTGGTCGACGCCGATGGCGCGCTCGCCGCGGCGCGAACGTCGGAGGCGCGCTGGATGCGGGCTGAGCCGATGGGCGCCGTCGATGGCGTCCCGACCTCGGTCAAGGACCTTTTGCTGACGCGGGGCTGGCCGACGCTGCGCGGCTCGAAACTCGTCGAGCGGAACCAGCCATGGACCGAGGACGCGCCGGCAGTCGCCAAGCTGCGCGCGGCGGGCGCGGTCCTCATCGGCAAGACGACCACCCCGGAATACGGCTGGAAGGCGCTGGGCGATAGCCCGCTCACCGGCATCACCCGCAACCCGTGGAATCTCGCGCACACGCCGGGCGGCAGCAGCGCCGGCGCGGCGGTCGCGGCGGCGACGGGCATGGGGGCGCTTCATATCGGCACCGATGGCGGCGGGTCGGTCCGGATTCCGGCCTGCTTCACCGGAATCTTCGGCATCAAGCCGACGTTCGGGCGGGTGCCGGCCTATCCGCCGAGCTATTTCGGCTTGGTGGCGCATATCGGGCCAATGACGCGCACGGTCGCCGACGCCGCATTGATGCTGAGCGTGATGGCGGGCTATGACGATCGCGACCCCTACTCGCTCCCCGCTGACGGACGCGATTACACGGTCGGCCTCGAGGGCGGCGTGCGCGGAATGCGGATCGGCTACAGCGCGACGCTGGGCTACGCCAATGTCGAGCCCGAGGTGCGTGATGCCGTTGCCGGCGCGGCAGAAACGTTCGCCGAACTCGGCGCGACCGTCGAGGCCGCCGAACCGGGATTTGCCTCGCCCCGCGACGCCTTCACGACGCTGTGGACGACCGGGGCGGCAAAACTATTGGCCGGCCTGCCGGCCAACCGTCACGGCGAGATGGACCCGGGATTGCGCGAGGCCGCGGCGTTCGGCGCCACCAAAAGCGCACTCGATTGGCTCGATGCCGATACAGTACGCGCGGCGCTTGGACAGACCATGGCCGCGTTCCATCGCCGCTATGAACTTCTGCTCACGCCCACCGTGGCGGTCCCCGCCCTTCCCATCGGGTACGACCTTCACGATCCCACCCGCGAGAGGCACTGGATCGACTGGACGCCGTTCAGCTACCCGTTCAACATGACACGCCAGCCGGCGGCAAACGTTCCGTGCGGCCTCACCGCCAAGGGACTGCCGATCGGCCTGCAGCTTGTCGGCCGTCTGCACGAGGAAGCGATCGTGCTGCGGGCGGCGCGCGCCTTCGAGGCGGCACGGCCGTTCGCGCGGCCCCCGCTAGGATGAACCAAATGACTGCTTCGAAAAATCTCCGCATCGACGCCGAGCGGCTATGGCGAAGCCTGATGGAGCTGGCGCGGATCGGCGCGACCGCGAAGGGCGGGGTCTGCCGGCTGGCGCTCACCGACCTCGATCGCCAGGCGCGCGAGCTTTTCATCACCTGGGCGAAGTCCGCCGGCTGCAGCGTCGAGGTCGACAAGATCGGCAACATCTTCGCCAGGCGTCCCGGCCTCGACGAGACCCGGCCGCCGGTGATCACCGGGAGTCACATCGACAGCCAGCCGACAGGCGGCAAATTCGACGGCGCCTACGGCGTGATGGCCGGGCTCGAGGTCGTACGCACATTGAACGACCTCGGGATCAAGACCACGGCGCCGATCGAGATCGTCGCGTGGACCAACGAGGAAGGCGCGCGCTTTGCGCCGGCGATGGTCGGCTCGGGCGTGTTCGCCGGCGTGTTCGATCTCGCCTATGGCCGCGCCCGCGCCGATATCGAGGGCAAGACGATCGGCGAGGAGCTGCGCCGGATCGGATTCGACGGACCGGCCGAGGTCGGCGGGCGCGAAGTCGGGGCGTATTTCGAGGCGCATATCGAGCAAGGGCCGATCCTCGAGAACGAGAAGAAGACGATCGGCGTCGTCACCGGCGCGCAAGGTCAGCGCTGGTACGAAATCACGGTGACCGGCCAGGAAGGACACGCCGGCCCGACGCCGATGACCCAGCGCAAGGACGCGCTGGTGGGCGCCGCGCGGATGATCAGCGAGGTCAACCGTATCGGGCTTGATCAAAAGCCGTTCGGCCGTGCCACCGTCGGCATGGTCCAGGTCAGCCCCAATTCGCGCAACACGATCCCGGGCAAGGTTTTCTTCACGGTCGATTTCCGGCACCCGGTCGATGACAATCTCACGGCCATGGATGCCGAGCTGCGCCGCGCCACGACGGAGATCGCCGACCAACTCGGCCTTACGCTCGATCTGCAGCAGATCTGGTATTTCGCCCCGACGCCCTTCGATCGCGACTGCATCGCAAGCGTGCGCGAGGGGGCCGTGCGCGGCGGATATTCGAATATGGAAATCGTCAGCGGCGCCGGCCACGACGCGGTTTACATGGCGCGCGTGGCCCCGAGCGCGATGATCTTCGTCCCCTGCGAGGGCGGCATCAGCCATAACGAAATCGAGAACGCGACGCCGGCCGATATCGCGGCGGGCGCCAACGTGCTGCTCCATGCGATCGTCGCCCGCGCCGGCGTTTCGTGAACTCGTTGCACGCCGTGGCGGAAAATACTGTCATTAGATAAGTAGGCCCGGCACGTTCGCTGCCAACCACCAGATTAGGTGACGACCCCGTGTCCGGTACACGAACGCTGTGGTGTCGTTAGCTCGTCATCTGTCCGGTTTTTATTGCTTCACCTCCGGTAGCAACACTCCGGTTTTCGGCCGGTCGAATTTACGCCACAATCGGGAATAATCCGTAGGGCCGGTCGTTATTGGCCAGAGGTGTGCCATGCCCCGATTCTCGTCGTTGTTCGTTGCGCTTTTGTGCACCGCGGCACTGACAATGCCGGTGCCCGGCCGCGGTCAAGATGCCGCTCCGCCGAACCAGCAATCGGACGTGGCTCGCTTGAGCGTCATCGAGGGCGATGTCTGGGTGACCGACGGCGGCACCGGCGAATGGACCGCCGGCACGGTAAATGTGCCGCTTGTCGCCGGCGACGAGGTATCGACCGGCAACCGCGCCCGGGCCGAGATTCAACTCGATTCCCACAACGTCATTCGACTGGACGGCGATTCGCAAGGGCGGATCGGCGTGTTCTCACGCGATCGGATTCGCATCGAGACATCGCGCGGACGGATGGCCTACTCCGTCTACGGACCGCCGCCGGTCGTGGTCGAAATCGCCACGCCCGATGCGATCTTCCGGCCGATCGAGGGCGGGCTCTATACGATCGACACCGCCGATGGCAACGAGACGCGCATCACCGTCCGCAAGGGTCGCGGCGTCGTTTCGACGCCAAACGGCGAGACCGAGGTCCGCCAAGGAAGCACGGCGACGGTATCGGGAGGCGATGGCGCGAACGTCCGTATCGGCCCCGCGCCGGTCGCCGACGCTTGGGAAAATTGGGCCGACCAGCGCGATCACGAAATTTTGAACGCGCGTAGCTGGCGCAATCTCAACCGCAACTATTCGGGCGCCCAGGATCTCGACCGCTACGGCCAGTGGCGAAGCGTACCCGATTACGGCCGAGTCTGGGTTCCCCAAGCGGTCGAGCCCGACTGGGCGCCATACCGCGCCGGCCATTGGGTGTGGAAGCCCTACTGGGGTTGGACTTGGGTATCTTTGGAGCCGTGGGGCTGGGCCCCCTACCATTATGGCCGCTGGGTGTTCGTCGATGGGTACTGGGCGTGGTGGCCGGGTCCAGTCACCGTGAGCTACGTGCCGGTCTGGGCGCCGGCCTATGTCGCTTTCTTCGGCTTCGGTCACGTTTCAAGCTGGGGCAGCGTCGGCTGGCTGCCGCTGGGACCGGCCGACTGGTGCTATCCGTGGTGGGGGCGGCACATCGGCTCGCGCCCGATCGTGGTTCAGAACATCCGCACGACGAATATCGTCAATGTAACCAACATCAATGTCACCCAGGTGACCCGGGTGTCGGGCGTCGCGGCGATTCGGCCGCTGGCGCCGCCGCAGCGCGGTCAGTTTTCTTCGATCAAGGGCGCGATCGAGGATCCGCAGGTACGGCGCGCCGTGAGCCATATGCCGGCGAGCGGCTTCGGCTCGGCGCAAACGCGCGTGGCCGCGAGGTCGATCGATGACGCCACCTTCCGGCAGGGCAATTTGATTACCGGCGCCGCGCCTGCGGTGCGACGGCAGGAGGTTTCCCATCCAGTCGACCGGCCTGATGCGCTCCGCCCGCCGCCGAGCGCCGGCGCTGGCGGTCGCCCGGTCATGCGCGATACGACCCCGCCGAATGCGGCCTCGATCAACCAGCCGTCGCGCGGACGCATCGACCCGCCACCCGCGCGGACCGACGCCTCTAAATCCGAGGTCAAGCCCGACACCAGCCACACGGCCAAACCCGACAACCGCGCGGCCAAGCCTGACAGCTCGGCGGCGAAGCCCGACACCACGCCTGCGGCTAAACCCGACAACCGTGCGGTCAAGCCGGACACCGCGCCGGCGGCCAGGCCTGACAACTCCGCAGCCAAGCCCGATATCAAGGCCGCTCCAGCGCCCACGCCGCGCGACATCGGCAATACCCCCGACCGCCGCGATGATCGTCGGCCTCCTCGGCGCGACGAACGGCAGCCGGGGCCGAGCGGCGCCGCCCAGCCCGAGACGAACACGCCGACAAACGAGCGGCCCGGCAGCCGCGCCGCTGTCCCCGCGG
>CAZLYV010000035.1:12126-14257 GCA_964563665.1 uncultured Acetobacteraceae bacterium | reverse complement strand
GCGATGCATCACGAATTCACCACGCCGATCACCGAGGCGGAGGCGCGCGCTCTTCGCGCCAACGACACGGTCACGCTCAACGGGACTCTGTTCGGCATCCGTGACGCCACACATATCCATATGTTCGATCGCGGACGAACCACGCGCTTCGATCTCCACGGCCACGCGGCAATCCATACCGCGCCCAATGTGCGCAAGGTGGCGAAGTCGCCCGAGCATCCGGCGGGTTATGCTCCGGTCTGCGTCGGCACCACGACGAGCGCGCGCATGGAGCGCTTCACGCGGCCGCTGATGGCCCTGCACGGCGTGCGTCTCATCATCGGCAAGGGCGGGATGGGGCCGGAGGCGTCGGCTGCGTTCGCCGAATTTGGCGGGGCCTATCTCGCGGTCATCGGCGGCGCCGCCGCGCTCGAGACGACCTGGGTCGAGGCGATCGAGGACGTCGATCTCGACGACCTCAATCCGGAGAGCCTGTGGAAATTCCGCGTCAAGGGATTCGGTCCATTGCTGGTGGCGATGGACGCGGTGGGCGGAAGTCTCTACGCGGAGGTGCAGGCGACGGCCAAATCGCGTCGTGCATCGGCGCTCGCCCGGATGGGCGTCAAGGCGTGAAGCGGCTACAAACCGACATCCTCATTCTCGGCTCGGGCGGCGCCGGTTTGTTCGCGGCGCTGCACGCGCACGAGGCCGATCCCGCGCTCCAGATCACGGTTGCGGTCAAGGGCCTGCTCGGAAAATCCGGCTGCACGCGCATGGTTCAGGGCGGATACAACGTTGCGCTCGCACCCGGCGATTCGATCGAGCGACACTTCATGGACACGATCGAGGGCGGCAAGTGGCTGAATGACCAGGACCTCGCCTGGGCGCTGGTGACCGGCGCGCAAACCTGCATCCGCGAACTCGAAAACAAGCTCGGCTGTTTCTTCGACCGCAATCCCGACGGGACGATCCATCAAAAAGCGTTCGCCGGACAGACCTTCGATCGCACCGTCCACAAGGGCGATCTGACCGGCATCGAAATCGTCAGTCGCCTGGCCGAACAGGTGTGGGCGCGCGGCATCTTCCGGCTCGAGGAGCACCGCGCGATCGAATTGATCCGTGCGCAAGACGGCGACGCCCTCGCCGGCGTGTTGTTCATCGATATGCGCACCGGCGAGTTCGTCGTCGTCCAGGCAAAAGCGGTGCTGCTCGCCACCGGCGGCGGCCCGACGATGTACAAGTACCATACGCCGTCCGGCGACAAGAGCTGCGACGGCATGGCGATGGCGCTCCGCGCCGGTCTGCGGCTACGCGATATGGAAATGGTGCAGTTCCATCCCACCGGCCTGCTGGCGGGACCCGACACGCGGATGACCGGCACCGTGCTCGAGGAGGGCTTGCGCGGCGCCGGCGGCTGGCTTCTCGATCGCGACGGAAGCCGCTTCATGACCGACTACGATCCGCGCGGCGAACGCGCGACCCGCGACGTGGTGAGCCGCGCCATCTTCGACCAGATCCGAAAAGGGCACACGACGCCGCTTGGCGGGGTCTATCTGCAGATGAACCATCTCGGCCCCGAGCGCGTGCGCAAGGAATTCAAAGGCATGGTCGAGCGCTGCGCCGACTGCGGCTTCGATCTTGCGGGCGGGCGCGTCGAGGTGATCCCGACGGCCCACTACATGATGGGCGGCGTCGTGTTCCGGCTCGATTGCTCGACCGGGCTTGAGGGGCTGTTTGCGGCCGGCGAGGATACCGGGGGCGTGCACGGCGCCAACCGGCTCGGCGGCAACGGCGTCGCAAATTCAACCGTGTTCGGCGGCGTTGCGGGCGATACGATGGCGCGCTGGGTCAAGGTATCGGGAAGGTTCAGAGCGGTCGACGAAGCGGCGATCCAGCGCGCGACCTTGCGCGCCAGGACGCCGCTTGCCCATGCCCCCGGCGACGTCGAGGCGATTCGCGAGGCGCTCCACGATATGATGTGGGAGGATGTCGGCATCGTCCGCGACGAAAAGTCGCTCAAGCGCGCGCTCGACGGCCTCGGCGCGCTCGACATCGAGCTCGATTCGATCGGTGTCGCGGACAGCGACCTCGCTTTCAACCTCACCTGGCATGACTGGCTCAACCTCAAGAATCTCATCCTGGTGAGCCGCGC
>CAZLYV010000035.1:9575-12026 GCA_964563665.1 uncultured Acetobacteraceae bacterium | reverse complement strand
ATGCATGACATTGTCATCACTGAATTCATCGATCAGTGGGCGCTCGACGATCTCGCCCGCGACTTTCGCGTCCAATACGATCCCAAGCTGTTCGACAAGCCCGACGAAATCAGGCAGGTAGCGGCCGGCGTTGCGGCCCTCATCGTGCGCAACCGCACCCAGGTGAGGGGGCCGGTGCTGGCCGCCTGCAAGCGGCTCAAGGTCATTGGCCGGCTTGGCGTCGGGCTCGACAACATCGATCTGGACGAGTGCGCGCGCCGTGGCATCACGGTGTTCCTCGCCACGGGCGCCAACGCCGTATCGGTGGCCGAGTATGTGATTGCGGCAATCCTCATCGCCTTGCGCGACATCTGGCATGTCGATGCTGCTGTGCTCGCCGGCAAGTGGCCGCGCAACGATCTCATGTTCCACGAGGCGTCCGGCAAACGCCTCGGTCTGGTGGGGTTTGGCGAAATTGCCCGCGCCGTCGCCAGGCGCGCCCGCGCGCTCGAGATGGAGATCGTGGCAAGCGATCCGCTGCTGGCGGCCGACCATCCGGCGTGGCGCGAGTTCGGCGTGGCTCGGGTCGAGTTGGCGGAGCTTGTTGCGACGAGCGACGTGGTGAGCGTGCATACCCCGCTAACCGGGGCGACACGCAACCTGATCGATGCCGCGGCGATCGCGCGGATGAAACCGACGGCGATTCTGATCAACACGGCGCGCGGCGGTATCGTCGATGAACGCGCACTTGTCGTGGCGCTCAAGGCGGGAGAGCTCGGCGGCGCCGTGCTCGACGTCTACGAAAGCGAGCCGCTGCCGGCGAACTCGCATCTCCTCGGCACGCCGCGGCTGATGCTTACGCCCCATATCGCCGGCGTGACCCAGGAGGCCAACCGCCGCGTATCCTCGCTCACCATCGCCAATGTTCGCCGCGCACTTGGCGCGCTCAAATGAGCGTGACCCTCGCCCTCTCGGCCGCGCACGATCTGGCACTCCGCGTTCTCATCACGGCCGGAACCTTGCCGGCGAACGCCGAGGCCGTGGCGCTCGCGCTCGTCGCCGCCGAGGCCGATGGCCTGGCAAGCCACGGTTTGTCACGGCTTCCCGCCTACGCCGATCAGGTTCGGGCGGGAAAAGTCGACGGATCGGCCGTCCCGGAGATTCGCCGCACGGCTCCAAGTGCTGTGATGGTCGACGCGCGCGACGGTTTCGCGTTTCCAGCGATCGCGGCCGGATTGGCGAGCGCACGATTGGTGGCGCTTGAGGCGGGTGTCGTTGGCATCGGGGTCACGAATTCGCACCATTTTGGCGCCGCGGGGTATCACGTCGAAAAGCCGGCGGCCGACGGCCTGCTGGCGCTCGCATTCGGCAACTCACCGGCCGGCATCGCCGCATGGGGTGGCCGGCGCGCCGTGTTCGGCACCAATCCGATTGCGTTTGCCTGCCCGCGCGCGGGTCACGCGCCGCTGGTCATCGATCTGTCGCTGTCCAAGGTGGCGCGCGGCAAGATCATGCTCGCGGCGCAAAAGGGAGAACCGATCCCGGAGGGCTGGGCGCTCGACGCCGACGGACGGCCGACGACCGATCCCAAGGCGGCGATGACAGGCACCATGCTGCCGATCGGCGATGCCAAGGGATACGCGCTCGTGCTGATGGTCGAGATCCTCGCGGCCGCGCTCACCGGCGCCCGGTTCGGATACGAGGCGAGCTCGTTCTTCGACGCCAAGGGACCGCCGCCGCGGGTCGGGCAGTTCTTCGTTCTGCTCGATCCCAAGCGCTTTGCCGGCGACGGGTTCGCCGAGCGCGTGGAGACGCTCTGTACCACCATCCTCGCCGAGGCCGGCACCCGCCTTCCCGGCGATCGGCGGCTCAAACTTCGTGCGAAAGCAGCCAAGGACGGACTCATTATTCCCGACGCGCTGCACAAGGACCTGATTCGGCGCGGCGGCGGCTAGGCGGGTGCATCATCCCGCTTTTACGAGCAAGTTTGCGCGCGTCGGCTGCGAAAAATAGATGCCATCGGACTCGCGCCGCCCGGCGGCGGTAAAGCCGTGCCGAAGCTTATCGCGCAGTCTGGCCACGATTGGCGCGCGCTTTGGGTCGACCGCCACGATCCGCGCCTCGAAGGCGGCGAAGTCGGGGAATTTCAGCGGCGCGTCGTAAACGATTTCGGCCACCGCGCGGAATCCGGCATCGCCTGCGCGGCCGATCGCCCGATAGGCCGCGGCGCGCACCGCGGTTTCGTCCTCGACCGCCCGGACGAGCTCGAAATACGCACCCTTGGCCAACGGCTCGAGGACCAGCAACGTGCCCCCGGGCTTCAGAACCCGGGACGCTTCGGCGATCGCGTCCGACTGCGCCGCGACGGGTACGTGATGCAGCGCGTTCATATAGATCACGACATCGGCCGAGTCGTCGGCAAACGGCAACCGCTCGCCCGCACCCTCGACAAACGTCTCATCGGCGACCATC
>CAZLYV010000035.1:6424-9475 GCA_964563665.1 uncultured Acetobacteraceae bacterium | reverse complement strand
GGGACGGAAAGGGTAAAGATGATGGTCAAGGACGCCGACGATCTGGCGCAAATCCGCGAGTCGGTTCGCGCCCTTTGCGGGCGCTTTCCGGGGCCCTATTGGCGCGAACTCGACCGCGAGCGGCGCTATCCCACCGAATTCGTCAAGGCGTTGACCGACGCCGGCATGCTGGCGGTGCTGATCCCCGAGGAATACGGCGGAAGCGGGCTCGGCATCGCCGCGGCCGGCGCCATACTCGAGGAGATTCACGCGAGCGGCGGCAATGGGGCTGCCTGCCATGCCCAGATCTACATCATGGGCACGATCCTGAAGCACGGCAGTACCGCGCAAAAGTCGAGCTGGCTGCCTGGGATCGCCAAGGGCGAGTTACGGCTGCAAGCGTTCGGCGTCACCGAGCCGACCGCCGGCACCGACACGACGGCGATCCGGACCGCCGCCGTGCGCAAGGGCGATCGCTATGTGGTGAATGGACAGAAAGTGTGGACCAGTCGCGCCGAGCACTCCGACCTCATGCTGCTGCTCGCGCGCACCAGCCCGCGCGACAAAGTGAAAAAGAAAACCGATGGGCTCTCGGTGTTCGTGGTCGATATGCGCCGCGCGAAGGGCCGAGGCCTCACCATCCGGCCCATCAGGACGATGATCAACCACGCGACAACCGAAGTCTTTTTCGACAATCTCGAGATTCCGGCCGAGAACCTTGTGGGCGAGGAGGGAAAGGGCTTCCGCTACATTCTCGATGGCATGAATGCCGAGCGCATTCTGATCGCCTGCGAGTGCCTGGGCGATGCACGCTGGTTCATCGACAAGGCGAGCGATTACGCCAAGACCCGCGTCGTCTTCGGGCGACCGATCGGGCAGAACCAGGGCATCCAGTTTCCGATCGCGCGCGCCTATGCCGAACGCGAGGCGGCGGCGCTCATGGTGCGCGAGGCGGTGCGGCTGTTCGATACCGGTGAATCTTGCGGACCGCAGGCGAACATGGCGAAGCTGTTGGCGGCCGACGCCTCGTGGCGCGCCGCCGATACGTGCCTGCAAACCCATGGCGGCTTCGGGTTCGCCGAGGAATACGATGTCGAGCGCAAATTCCGCGAAGCGCGGCTATACCAGGTGGCGCCGATCTCGACCAATCTGATCCTCGCCTATATCGCCGAGCATGTGCTCGGCTTACCGCGCTCGTATTGAAAGCGGGAGTCGCTAGGGTGGCACGCGCGCTCGATGGGCTTTTGGTGCTTGCGCTGGAACAAGCGGTCGCCGCGCCTTTTTGCTCCTCGCGGCTTGCCGATGCGGGCGCGCGCGTGATCAAGATCGAACGGCCGGAGGGCGATTTCGCCCGAGGGTACGATCAGGCGGCGCGCGGTCAATCGAGCTACTTCGTCTGGCTCAATCGGGGCAAGGAATCGCTCGTCGCCGACATCAAGAAGGTCGAGGATCAAGCCCTCCTGCACCGGATTCTGGTGCGCGCCGACATATTCATTCAGAACCTGATGCCGGGTGCGGCGGCGCGCGCGGGATTTGGCGCGGACGTGTTGCGCCGAAGCAATCCGCGGCTCATCGTTTGCGACATCAGCGGCTATGGCGACAGCGGACCCTACGCCGAGATGAAGGCCTACGATCTCCTCGTTCAAGCGGAAAGCGGACTTGCCGCGGTTACCGGGCGTCCCGAGGGCCCGGGGCGGGTCGGCGTTTCGGTGTGCGACATCGGCGCCGGCATGTACGCCTACATGGCGATTCTCGAGGCGCTATTGAAACGCGGACGAACCGGCGAGGGAAGCAACATCAGGGTTTCGCTGTTCGATGGCATGGCGGAATGGATGGCGGTGCCGCTGCTGCACCACGATTACCTTGGCAAGGCGCCGGCGCGCGTCGGGCTCGCCCATCCCTCGATCGCGCCCTACGGCGTGTTCACCAGCCGCGACGCCAAGCCCATCGTCATCTCGATCCAGAACGAACGCGAATGGGCGAAGCTGTGCGCCGAGGTGTTGAGCGATCCCGAATTGGCCACGCATCCCGACTGCAAGGACAACGTCACGCGGGTCAAGAACCGGGCGCTGGTCGACGGGCGCGTGCAGGCGGTCTTCGGCGCGCTCGGCCGGGACGAGCTTGTGGTGCGGCTGCGCGCCGCCGGGATCGCCTATGGCGAGGTGAATTCGGTCGCCGATTTTTCGCATCATCCGCAACTTCGGCGCATTACCGTTGGGACGCCGCAGGGCGAGGTGCAGCTTCCCGCGCCGCCGGCGCAGGTTGAAGGCGAACGGACGACGCTCGGCCGCGTGCCGGCGATCGGCGAACACAGCGAGCGGATCCGAAAGGAGTTTGCGTGACCGATCTCGATCGCCTGAAGAAATGGATCGGACGCACGCAAGTGTTGGACGACATCGTCGCCGCCGATCGCGTGGCGATGATGGCGGCGACGCTCGATCGCGCCGCGGCGCCTGGGCCCGGCGCGCCGTTGCCGTTGGGCTGGCATTGGATGTTCTTCAACCCGGCCGCAAGGGCAAGCGAGCTCGGACCCGACGGGCATCCCAAGCGCGGCGGTTTCCTGCCGCCGGTGCCGCTGCCGCGTCGGATGTGGGCGGGCGGACGGCTCAAATTCGTCGCGTCCCTGAAGGTGGGCGACAAGGTGCGGCGCGAATCCGAAATCGGCAACGTCACGATCAAACAGGGTCGTAGCGGCGCCCTCGTTTTCGTGCTGGTGAAGCACCGTGTTTTGGGGCCGCAAGGTCTGACGGTCGAGGAAGAGCACGACATCGTCTACCGCGGGGCGGCACGGCCAGACGCGCCGGCGCCGGCGCCCGAACTCGCGCCCACAAACGCCGTCTGGCGCCGTGAGATCGCGCCCGATCCGGTGTTGCTGTTCCGTTATTCGGCGCTCACCTTCAACGGCCACCGCATCCACTACGACCACCCCTACGTGACCAAGATCGAGGGGTATCCGGGGCTTATCGTCCACGGGCCGTTGATCGCGACGCTGCTCCTCGAATTGCTCACAGCGCATATTCCGGCAGCGTCGGTACGGAGCTTCGCCTTCCGCGCCGCGAGCCCGCTCTTCGA
>CAZLYV010000035.1:2800-6324 GCA_964563665.1 uncultured Acetobacteraceae bacterium | reverse complement strand
TCGTTGGATTGGGCTGGCCTCGAGGCCAGTGCGCGTTTGCGTGGTTGCGACCACCCGGGATGCGTCGCCGAGGGGGAATTCCGCGCGCCGCGCGCGCGCAACCGGCTCGACGAGTATTACTGGTTCTGCCTCGACCATGTTCGATCCTATAACGCGGCCTGGGACTACTATCGCGGCATGAGCCCAGCGGAAATCGAGCGCTGCCGGCGCGAGGACATCGTTGGCGGCCGGCCGAGCTGGCCGCTCGGGCGGCAGGGTCCCGCATTCCATTTTCGTCCCGAGGAGCTACGCGCGGCGCTCAATGGATTGTTCGGCGCCGCCGAGATTCCAGGTCCTGGCGCGGCCCCCAAGCCGCCGCGACGTCCCCCGACGCCGCACGAGGAGGCGCTTGCCGCGCTCGATCTTGGCCTCGACGCGACACAGGCGGAGCTCAAGGCGCGCTATAAAGCGCTTGTCAAACTGCATCACCCGGATGCAAACGGGGGCGACAAGGCGGCCGAGGAGCGGCTAAAATCGATCAACCAGGCGTACACCGTCCTCAAGGAGCATAACGTCAAGCTCTCCGCCGGCGGCTGACCCCAGAGCCGGCGGAAGGTGATGCCTTAACCCACGCCCAATTGGGCGCATGATAAACCTCAGCGAACGGATTCGAAGCGATTATGGTCTCCCTGCAAACCTCCAACAACGAAACGGCCACTGCCGTACCCGACATCAAGGTAAAGGTACGCCAGACTTTCGGCATCGACAGCGAACTCGAGGTTCCGGCGTATTCCTACGCCGACGACCATGTTCCCTATGTCGACGAAGCGTATCGCTTCGATCGTGACACGACGCTCGCCATATTGGCCGGATTTGCCTACAACCGGCGCGTCCTCATCCAGGGCTATCATGGCACCGGCAAGTCGACGCATATCGAGCAGGTCGCGGCGCGCCTCAACTGGCCGTGCATCCGAATCAACCTCGACAGTCATATCAGTCGTATCGACCTGATCGGCCGCGACGCGATCGTCCTTCGCGACGGCAAGCAGGTGACCGAATTCCGCGAAGGGATTCTTCCCTGGGCGATCCAGCACCCTTGCGCGCTGGTGTTCGACGAGTACGACGCCGGCCGCGCCGACGTGATGTTCGTCATCCAGCGCGTGCTCGAGGTCGAGGGCAAACTGACCCTGCTCGACCAAAATCGCGTGATCCGGCCGCATCCGGCATTTCGCCTGTTCGCTACGGCGAACACGGTCGGTCTTGGCGACACCACCGGCCTTTATCACGGCACGCAGCAGATCAACCAGGGCCAGATGGACCGCTGGAACATCGTCGCCACGCTCAACTACTTGCCGCACGACGAAGAAGTGAAGATCGTGCTCACCAAGGTTCCGTTGTGGGACACCAAGGAAGGCCGCGAGACGGTGAGCGCAATGGTGGCGCTCGCCGATTTGACGCGCTCGGGCTTCATCGCCGGCGACATCTCGACCGTCATGTCGCCGCGGACGGTGATGACCTGGGCGGAGAACGCGCGAATCTTCAATGACATCGCCTTCGGCTTTCGTCTCACCTTCCTCAACAAGTGCGATGAGGTCGAACGGCCGACGGTGGCCGAGTATTATCAACGCTGCTTCGGGGTCGAATTGGCGCCGACGATCGGCGGCAAGCCCCGCCTGATGTAAGGGCGCGGGCGATCTCGCAAGCACGATGGCGAAACCGAACGACGGGCCGGTCGATGCCTTCCGCCAAGTGACGGCGGCGGCGATGCGCGCGATCTCGCGCCAGCCTGAATTGAGCGTGACGTTCGCCCCCGAGGGGCCGGCGCTTCGTGGCGTCGAAGCGCGGCTGCCCTTGCCCTCGCGCGAGCTGCCGGCCGGCGAGGTCGCCATTGTGCGCGGCGAGGCCGATTCGATGGCGCTTCGTTTGCGACATCACGACGACAAAACCCACGCGCGTCGGCAGCCCGGCGGCGCCATGTCCCGCGCAATATTCGATTCGATCGAACAGGCGCGCTGCGAGGGGCTTGGCGCGCGGCGCATGAGCGGCGTCGCCGCGAATCTCGCCGCCGCGCTCGAGGAGCGGTGCCGCGCCCGGGGCTTCGCCCGGGTCGCCGACCGTGAATCGGCGCCGATCGTCGATGTAATCTCATTGCTTGCCCGCGAAACGCTCGTCGGCACGAAACCGCCGCCCGAAGCGCGCCGAATGGTCGATTTGTGGCGGCCGTGGATCGAGGCCAAGGCGGGCTCCGATCTCGCGGCGCTCGCCAAGGTGATCGACGATCAGGACGCATTTGCGCAAACCGCACGCCGTTTGATCGCCGATCTCGAACTTGGCGACGAGGACGCGGCGGCGAGCGAACCCGACGCGGAATCCGCGGAGGGAGACGAGGGACAGAGCGGCGCCGAGGCCGGCGAACGGGGCGAAGGCGCCGACGCTTCCGCCGAAAGCACGATGAGCGGCGAGAGCCGCGAGGCCGAAGCCGAAGAGGCCAGCGAAGGGTCGGGCGAGGAGGGCGAGGGCGAGGAGACCGCGGGGATGGGCGACGAAGGGCCGGAGCGGCCGGGCCGCCGCTGGCGGCCGCACGGTCCATTCAGCAACGAACCCAACGAGCCCGCCTATCGCGCCTATACCACCGCGTTCGACGAGACGATCGAAGCCGCACAATTATGCGATCCCGACGAGCTCACGCGGCTTCGGCTCCATCTCGACCAGCAGCTTCTGCACCTGCAGAGCGTGATCGGCCGGTTGGCCAATCGGCTGCAGCGGCGGTTGCTTGCCCGCCAGAGCCGAGCCTGGGAATTCGACCTCGAGGAGGGGCTGCTCGATTCGGCGCGATTGGCGCGCGTCGTGGTCAATCCCGAATATCCGCTGTCCTACAAGCGCGAAAAGGAGACCGACTTTCGCGACACCGTGGTCACGCTACTGATCGACAACTCAGGATCCATGCGCGGCAGGCCGATCACGGTGGCGGCAATGAGCGCCGACATTCTCGCCCGCACGCTCGAGCGCTGCGGAGTCAAGGTGGAGATTCTGGGATTCACCACCCGGGCCTGGAAGGGCGGCCAGAGCCGCGAACGCTGGCTTGCCGCGGGCAAATCGCCGGGACCCGGCCGGCTCAACGATCTGCGCCACATCATCTACAAATCGGCCGACGCGCCGTGGCGCCGGGCGCGCAAATCGCTCGGGCTCATGCTGCGCGAGGGTCTGCTCAAGGAGAACATCGACGGCGAAGCGCTTCTCTGGGCGCATAACCGGCTCTTGGCGCGCACCGAGCAGCGGCGGATCCTGATGGTGATTTCCGATGGAGCGCCGGTCGATGATTCGACGCTCTCGGTCAATCCCGGCAACTATCTCGAGCGCCATTTGCGCGATCTTATCGAGTACGTCGAGACCCGTTCATCGGTCGAATTGCTGGCGATTGGAATCGGGCACGACGTCACGCGCTACTACCGCCGGGCGGTGACGATCGTCGATGCCGAGCAGCTTGGCGGCACCATGATGGAGAAGCTCGCCGAAATGTTCGACGAGGACGACGAGCTGCACGA
>CAZLYV010000035.1:0-2700 GCA_964563665.1 uncultured Acetobacteraceae bacterium | reverse complement strand
CGCGCGTGGGAAAGCTCAGCTATCGCGGCGGCATATCGTTGACGTCGAGCGATGGCCGCTTCGGCGGCTGGTCGGATCTCTGGCTCGATCGCGATGGCCGGCATCTCATGGCGATCTCCGATCGCGGTTTCTGGCTCGAGGCGAACCTGACATTCGACTGGAGCGGCGCCCCGTCCGGGCTCGAAAATGCGCGCCTTGGCGGCCTCATCGATCTCGACGGCCGGCCGATCACCGGCTTTGCCGCCGACGCCGAGGCGCTGGTGCGCCTGCCCGATGGCGGCTTTCTCGTCGCCTTCGAGCGCCGGCATCGGATCTGGCGTTATCCGCCGGCCGAGCCGCCGTTCTCGATTGCGCCAACGAATGTTCCGCCGCCGCCGGAGCTTTCGCGCGCCCCGCCGAATGGCGGGCTCGAGGCGATGGCGCGTCTCTCCGATGGACGCATGTTTGCCCTTGCCGAGGAATTGGTCGTCGATGGCGCGAACGTAGGTTGGATCGGCGATGGCAAGGACTGGAGGACTCTCGGCTATATCGCCGCGGTCGACTACAAACCGACCTCGGCGACCGAGCTTCCCGACGGCGATGTCTTGGTGCTCGAACGCCGCTACACGCGCCGGGACGGTCCGGGCGCGCAGCTCGTTCGCGTGGCCAGGCGCGATATCACGCCGGGCGCGCGGCTCGCGGGCGAGGAACTGGCCCGGATCGAGCCGCCGCTGACACTCGACAATTTCGAGGGCGTGGCGGCTTGGCGCGAAAACGGCGGCGCCACTCGAATCTACGTCATCTCCGACGATAACTATTCGCTGCTCCAGCGCACGCTGCTGCTCGCGTTCGATCTCGTCGAGTAGCCGGCGGCTCGCGCGGGCAACAAAAAAGCCCGCCGAAGCGGGCTCTTGAGTTTCATCGGAAAAAGGCGTCGATCTTCTTGTTATGACTCAAGCGGCAGCCGCTCCGCGCGTGGCGAGCACGTGCTGAACCTGGTGCTTGAACTGCCGCAATTCCTTGTCGAGCTTCGCATCCGGCGTAGCGAGAAGCCACCCATCGAGACCGCCGCGGTGCTCGATCGTGCGCAGGCCCTGCGTCGAGATGCGCAGTCGGACGGTGCGACCCAGCGTATCGGAGAGCAGCGAGGTCACCTGCAGGTTCGGCAGGAAGCGACGCTTTGTCTTGTTATTGGCGTGGCTGACATTGTTGCCAACCTGGACGCCCTTGCCCGTAACGACGCAACGACGGGACATCGAACCAGATCCTTCTTGAACGACCCGGCCGTACGCGACCTCAGGGCGACGAAACGGCAGGCCAGAAAACAAGGCGGGCCGTTGCCGGCCCGCGAGCGAGAGGGGGGTTTTACGGCTTCGCGTCCCGACCCGTCAAGGGGCGCTCGTGCGGCGCGTCAAGACCGCCTCCGGGCCGTCGCCCCGGAACGCCGACAGGACCGCGCGTGCGGCTGCGGTTGGCGTCATAACTCCTTGAGATACTTTACTTTCAAGCTTTCCAAGAAGCCCCGTCACCCGGGGGTGGGCCTTTAGCTCGGCGATCAGCCCTTCCTCGATTTCGTTCCACATCCAGGCTTTGGCCTGCCCGGTGCGTTTGGCCTCGAGCCGGGCGGCGCCTTGGCTGCGTCGATAGCGCGTGACCTGCGCCCATACCTCGTCCATGCCGCGCCGCTCGAGGGCCGAGACCTGGAGGATGGGCGTACTCCAGCCGGGGACGGTTACCCGAAGCAACGGGACGGCGGCCGCGTACTCGGCGGCGGCACGGGCGGCCGCGGCCCTGAGGTCGCCGTCGGCCTTGTTGACGATGATGATGTCGGCCAGCTCGACGATACCCTTCTTGAGACCTTGCAGCTCATCGCCACCCGCCGGTGGCAGCAGCAGTATGAACAGATCGACCATGTCGGCGACGGCGATCTCCGACTGCCCGACGCCGACGGTCTCGACGATGACGATATCGAACCCCGCGGCTTCGCACACCAGGCCCGCCTCGCGCGTGCGTCGCGCCACACCGCCCAGCGTGCCGCTGGTGGGCGAGGGACGGATGAAAGCGTTCGCCATGCGCGCGAGCTCCTCCATGCGCGTCTTGTCGCCGAGGATGGATCCGCCCGAGCGGGGCGAAGAGGGATCGACGGCGAGCACCGCGACATGATGGCCCTTGGCCAGAAGGTATAGGCCGAACGCCTCGATAAACGTCGACTTGCCGACGCCGGGGGCGCCGGAAATGCCGATACGGACGGCCTTTCCGGTTTTCGCGAGAAGGCACGCCAACAGAGATTCCGCCCGGTCGCGGTCATCTGCGCGGGTCGATTCGACGAGCGTGATCGCGCGGGCAAGTGCTCGACGGTCGCGCTTGATGACCGCGGTAGCGAGCGCGTCGGATCCGTCCGATGACGATGATCGCCCTGCCGTCATTTCAAGACGCCATGGTGATTCGACAAAGCCGCGGCCCCACGGGTTCGCATAGCCACCTCAGGACCGGAAGAGTCGTGTGGCAATTTCTTCACGGCTGACGCCGAAATGATCGGCAATCTCCGAAAGAATTGCGGCAAGCGTTCCAAGACGCAATGTCGCATGCGCCGGTATGGTGACGTGATGCTCGCCGTGATCGGTCGTCGTAAGCCGCAAATGGCTGCCGGTATGTCGGGTGATCTAAGAGCCTGATTCGAAAGTCCCATGGGTCGCCCCTTGCGATGAAATCTTTGGGCTG
>CAZLYV010000034.1:11081-14470 GCA_964563665.1 uncultured Acetobacteraceae bacterium | reverse complement strand
TTGCCACAGATTATCATCGAGCGTCGGCGGCTTGGGGACCGGGTGGCCGACGACGAAGCCGATCCAGATCGCGATCGGCGCGGCGATGAACTGGTAGGCGAGCGCCAGGCCGCAGCACCAGCCTTCGCGAAGCGCCCATCCTTTCAGCGTCTGCTCGAGACCGACGATATGCCAGAGGCACGAGCCGGCGGGACTCCCCGGCCCGCCCAACCCCGTCAATGCGCGATGCACCCGCCGGCGAGCATCGAGCCGAGCGTCGCTGAGCGCGCCGCCCGAGCCGCCGAGCCGCGTCAGCGGCATCGCGCGCAACGTGTCGAGCCCGGCAATCTGGAAGTCGCGCCGGAAATCGTCGGCCGCCTGGCGCATCGATGAAGTGATCGTGCCGTGCCGCTCCATCGCCGCCAGCGTGTCGACGGCGCGAAAGGGGCGCGCGGGATCGCCCCGCTGGTCGGCGATCTGACGCGACACGCGCTCGATCCGGCCGTGGCGCCGGCGCTCGGGCGGTGGCTCGATGGTCTGTTCCGACACCGCTCGTTTTGCCCGTGCCTTCATTTGGCCCTCCGCCCGTAAAGCCGATTTGCTTCGTTGACCACCGCCTGGCGCGCCCAGTCGTCGGCGATGTCGTCCGGTCGCAGTACGATAACGCCCTGCCGATGCCACGCCGCGGCGCGCATCGCTCTGAGCTCACTCTCGCCGGTCTTCTGCCGCGGCGCACGGCGTCCAAGCATTGATCCGGTGGCGCCCGAGCCGCGCTTGGCCGCGCCTTCCGTGGATTCGTTGTGTCGCTCGCGCATGGCTACACCTCCAATAGCCGTGCGGCCGCGGTTCCGCAGAAGCTGGAAAAAGGAAGGACCAGCCGTTCGAGCGTGGATCCGGGCGGGGTGGCGGAGCGTGCGTCGTCCTCGAACCGTGTGCCGGCCAGACGATCGCGCAGGTAGCGCTCGGCGCGATTGGTCGTGCGCAGCGCAAAGTCGGTATCGTCATATTCGGCCTCATCCGACGTGGCGGCCTGCCGAACATCTGTTGGTAAATAGTCTTGCATTGCTGCGATCCTCGATTGTGTGGTGGCTCCGCCAGGTCGTACGATCTTATCGTATTTATGTCAACGATAATTTCGTATAGCCGGGCACGCTTTTGTCGTACAGACTCGCCCGATGGGCAATCAGTCATCGGTGGCAATGCAGCTCAAACGGTTGCGCGAGCGGGCCAATCTGTCGGTCCGCGAGGTCGCGGCGGCGATCGACCGACCGCCTTCGACCTATGCGTCCTACGAGGATAAATACAAGAAGGCTTATCTGCCGATCGAGCTGGTCAAGGAGCTGATCCCGGTTTTCTCGCAGCGTGGCGTCGCCGAGGAGGAGCTTTATGCGCTCGCCGGACTTGATATCGGAAGATCGCTTCGATCGCGTTTGCGTGCACCCGTCGCCGAGGACGGCCGCATGGCGACGCTGGCGGAGCTTGACGTGCGGGCCGGCGCGGGCAATGCATCGATCGTCGAAAACGAGCGGATCGCTTCGGAGTGGCAGGTTCCGGCGAATTTATTCCACGCCCAGACATCAGCGCCGCCTTCGGCGCTCCGCATCATCACCATCTACGGCGACAGCATGGAGCCCGAGCTGATCGCTGGCGCCCGCGTCGTGGTCGACACCACCGACCGAGTCCCTTCGCCGCCTGGTGTATTCGTGGTTTATGACGGGCTGGGTCTCGTCATAAAACGTGTCGAGCATATCCCCCAATCCGATCCGCCGCGCGTGCGGCTGAGTTCGGATAATCCCAAATACCTGCCCTACGAGTTGACGCTGGGCGAAGCACAGATCCAGGGAAGGGTCATCGGACGTTGGCGCTGGATGTAATTCGAACGGGAGTCGCGGCGCCGGATTTCATGTCGATTCGCTCGTTACCAGATGTGCGCATGTATCGCACATTAGCTTTCGACGCCGACCCAATTCCGCGACCAGTCGGCCATCCCGTAGTCCGAATCGATGCGCCCTGTCATGACGGGCACGACGCCCGGGTTCGATGCCGGACGGGTGGATCGATATCTCCTTATGGCGCCGTTCATCGCTTCGAGTAGCCCCGCGGTCAACCGCCCTTGGCGGGGTACGGATTCTGGAGGCGGGTGATCAGGTCGGCGAGAACCGCACGGAACTGTGCTTCGTCGCAGCCCATCAACACGGCATCCTCGAGCGCATCCTGGGCCAACTGCCGGATTTCCTCGAGATTTTCGCCCAACACCTTGAGCTTCTCGACGCAAGCGACCGGCTTGCCATCGGGGGTTAACCAGACGACGCCGGTCCGATGTCGGGGGGATCGCGTGCGCATAGCCTGAAGGTACAAGTTTGACCGCTCGCAGGACAAGTGGCGCACCGCCCACCTCGGGTACCGACTACCACGATTTCGTGACATCGCGCCTGAACGCGCGGTTGTCGGTTGGAAAGGTGTTTCCGACCAGCGGCATAATCCCTAACCATCGGTGCGTCACGGGCGGGCGCCGCCATTGTCAGGAAGGGGAGAATCGATGAGCGAGACATCGCTTGCCGTCGCGCTACGCCAGGCCCTGGTCGGGCCGATTGCCGGTCGGTCCGTCTTCGTCGCCGCGATCGTCGGCATCATTCTAAACCTGATCAACCAGGGCGATCGCCTGGTCAGCGGCCAGAACCTCGACTGGATCAAGGTTGTTTTGACCTTTTGCGTTCCGTTTTGCGTCGCGACCTACGGCGCCGCCAGCGCGATCCGCCACGCATCGCGGCGGCTCGATCAATAGCTTCGCGCCAACCGTAACCAGCTTGGCAAGCATTTCCGGGATCGGCTTTCGGACCTCGGCCGCAGGCCACATTCCCCAGCACAGCAGCCCGGTAATGCACTGGCTCAGGACCCTGGATTGATTTGATAGATTGCCGTTAACGACGGATTAGCCGTGAATTACCGACAAATTTTATATTTCATTAATTCTTCGGTCGTATTTTCACCAAATCGCCGGCGCGGAAGATGCGGCGCGAACCAGGCGTTCAACGACTCCCGTTAATCCGCCCTTCGGGGAATCCGTGTGGGGGGATCGCTCAGCTGCAATCTGAATGGCTCTGCCGTCGAGCCGAAGATCGGTGGGTTTATGACTCCCATGCAGTTTGGCTCCCAGTGGAATTCGGCCCGGATGCCTCAGCCAGGCACGCCAAAATCGCATCTGGCGGACTGCCGGGGCTCGACCGCCATTGAATACGGATTGATGGTTGCGACGATCGCGCTGGCCATCGGCGCCGGTGGTTATCTTCTCGGCTTCAGGCTTTCATCGATATTTGGAACCGTCGGCGAGGTTGTCGCCGCCGCGCGGACCCCCGCTCCGCTTGCCGGACGCAACTCGGGATCCTGGCCGGGCGCCGGCTCCGATGGCG
>CAZLYV010000034.1:0-10981 GCA_964563665.1 uncultured Acetobacteraceae bacterium | reverse complement strand
CAGGCGGAGATTCTGGCAACGCTCTGGTGGCTGGTGCATCGGCTGAAGCGGGCGCCAGTGATCGTGGCGGTGCGGGCCCGTCCGGATCCAGCAGATCGGCCGGATCCAGCAGATCGGATGGCCGTTCCGTCATGGGGCCCGGGAACGTCGCGCCCACCGTCGGGTCCGGCTCGGGTCCTTTGACCGGTGTGGATGATCGATCGAATGGTTCGATCGGCAATCAAACGTTCCAATTCGCCGATGCCGGGGGCGCCGCGCACGGCGGATCGTTCATTTCCGGCGCCGCCGGCGCCAGCGGCGACACCGCAAGCGGCGGCGGATCAGGTGAGAGCAACGCTCAAGCCATCGCCGCGGGTGACGACATCGTTACTTCCTCGATGGCGCCCGACAGAAGCGCGATCGACGGGATCTGGCGCCGAACGACTGAAGCTTCTGAAGCGCAAGTCCGCGAAGCCAACAACGACGACTCGCTGTCGATGGCAGGCGGAAAGGTAAGCTCACTACAATCCGCGATCGGAAGCGATGCGCCAATGCCGCAGCACTGGAGCACGAATCCGGCGGTTTTGTCGCGATTTCTCGCCATACTCCTGCTGATCGCGTTCGTCGCCGTATATAGATTTCAGCGACAGCGCCGCCAACAGAACGATGATGCGCTTGCCTATCGACACCGCTTCTACGGCTAAGCGCATGTAAGCCGAGGCCTCATCTTTAGGGCCTTGTCGGCGCCTTTGGTCGCCGGACTGAATTAATCCGCTTCCACGCTATAGAATTCGGTTATATCGCGACCAGCGATTCACCGGCGCGAAGCCGGTTGCATTTGTTCGCCAGTCAAAGTCATCTCCTGAGCTTGGCCGGCCACGATACCGGGAGCCGGGGGTTAGCCGTCGGGTCGGGATCGCGCGGCGCCTCGCCTTACGTTCGTCTGGAGATGTCCATGACCATGACGACCGCCTACCGTATTCCCCATGATGCCCGACGCGTCGCCATCGTCGGCGCAGGCCTGATCGGTGCAAGCTGGACCGCGCTCTTTCTTGCGCGAGGATACGCCGTCACCGCGACCGATCCTGCGCCGGGCGCCGAGGAGCGGCTTCGCGCGTTCGTGCGCGCGGCTTGGCCCGCGCTGCTACGGCTCGGCGCGGCGCCGGGGGCCGATCCCGAGCGACTCACCTTTGCGCCCGCGCTCGAGGAAGCGATCGATAGCGCAGACTTCGTGCAAGAAAGCGCGCGAGAGGATGAACGCACCAAGATCGATCTCTTCCGGAAGATCGACGCCGTCGCCCCGCGCGAAGTCATAATCGCCTCGAGCTCGTCGGCGTTGTTGATGAGCCGCATCCAGGCGCGCTGCCGCCATCCCGAGCGTACGGTTCTCGGCCATCCGTTCAATCCGCCGCACCTGGTTCCGCTGGTCGAGGTTGTCGGAGGGGCAGGCACCGATCCCAGGGCGGTCGAGGCGACCGTCGCTTTCTACAACCGTCTCGGCAAGCGCGCCGTTCGACTCAATCGTGAGATCGTCGGCCACATTGCAAACCGGCTCGCCGCCGCGCTGTGGCGCGAGGCGATCCATCTCGTCGCCGAAGGCGTCGCTTCGGTCGAGGATGTCGACGCCGCCGTCGCCTACGGGCCCGGCCTGCGCTGGGCAATCATGGGGCCGTATTTGACCTACCACCTCGGCGGCGGCGGCGGCGGGCTTGAAGCGTTTTTCGACCAGTTCGGCCCCGGCCAGGCGGAGCGATGGGAAGACCTCGGCAAGCCGAAATTGACGCCCCAGTTGCAGCGGCGTCTGATCGAGCAGGTGCGCAAGGCGACCGCGGGTCAGCCGACCGAGAAGATCGCCGCGATGCGTGATCGTTGTCTCCTCGACCTACTGGAAGCGCTTTCCCGTTGCCGTAACCAGGCCGATCCCGCCGGATCCGCGGTCTGAGCCTCTATTCGGCTCCCGGAAGTTGCTCGGCAAACCGGGTGAGATGGTGATCGGCGTTGCCAAACTGGACGTCGATCATCGTCAGGCGTTTGAAGTAATGCCCGGCGATATATTCGTTGGTCATGCCGATCCCGCCATGGAGCTGGATCGATTGTTGGCCGACGAACCGCCCGCTGCGGCCGATCGTCGTCTTGGCTGCCGCCATCACCCGCGCGCGGCGGGTCGCGTCAACCTCGTCCCATGTCATCGCCGCAAGACAAGCCATCGAGCGCGCCTGTTCGCAGGCAATCAGCATGTCGACCAGGCGATGTTGCAACGCCTGAAAGGTGCCGATTGGAGCGCCGAATTGCTGGCGCGTCTTCAGATAATCCGTGGTTAATTCATAGAGAGCGCCCATGATGCCGACCGCTTCGGCACAGAGCGCCGCGATCGCCTGGTCGACCGCGCGCTCGATGAGCGGCAGCGCGCCATCCGGCACGCCAATTATTCGATCCGCGCTGACCGCCACATTGTCGAGCGCGATCTCCGCCGCGCGCGCGCCGTCATTGGTGGCATAGCCGCGGACATCGACGCCACCGGCCGTTCGGTCGACGAGGAAGAGCGTGATTCCCTCGCGATCGCCAGACGATCCCGCGGTGCGTGCCGAAACGACAAAACGGTCCGCGCTGTCGCCGTTGAGAACCACGCTCTTGCGGCCGGATAGAACGTAGCCCCCGCCGTCTTTGCGCGCGGTTGTCGCGACCTCTGACAGCGTGTAACGCGCTTGCGGCTCGCCATGGGCGAAGGCCAGCAGCAGATCGCCGGCAATTAGATCCGGAATCAGCAAACGGCGCACCGCCTCGGAGGCGCCGAGGCGAACCAGCCCGCCGCCCAGAACGACCGTCGACAGGTAGGGTTCAACCACCAAGCCGCGGCCGAATGTCTCCATGACGACCATCGTTTCGACGCCACCACCGCCCACCCCGCCGTCCTCCTCGGCGAATGGAATTGCGAGAAGACCAAGCTCTGCGAAGCGTCGCCAGTTTTCGCTCGAAAATCCTTTTGGCATTGCGGCGTACGCACGGCGTTTGTCGAGACTATAGCTGTCGCCGATCAGCCGGCGCACGCTGTCGCGCAGCATGTCCTGCTCGGAGGTGAACGAGAAGTCCATCGCCGCGCCGTCAGAAGCCGAGGACCATTTTGGCGACGACGTTCTTTTGAATTTCGTTCGACCCGCCGAAGATCGACACTTTGCGCCAATTGAAGTAATGCGGCGCCAGCGGGAGGGCGTAGTCAGGTCCGATCGGGGCAACGTTGCTGCCCTCTTCCAGCGCCTCGGGAACGAAGGGAATGGCATAGGGGCCGATCGCCTCCAGAAGGAGCTCGGTGATTGCCTGCTGGATTTCCGTACCCTTGATCTTCAACAGCGATGGTTCCGGCCCGGGAGCCCGACCTGTGCGGGCCAAGGCGAGAATTCGCAAATTGGTCACCTCGAGCGCCATCAGCTCGATCTCGACCGCCGCGATCTTTTCACGAAAGCGCATATCGTCGATCAGCCGGCGGCCGGCCGATCGCTCGGCGGCTGCGATCGCCTTGAGACGCTGAAGCTGCTGTTTCGAGCGTGCGACGCCGGCGATGTTGGTGCGTTCATACCCCAAGAGATACTTGGCATATGTCCAGCCCTTGTTCTCCTCGCCGACACGGTTTGCGATGGGAACGCGCACATCGTCGAGGAACACTTCGTTGACCTCGTGTTTCCCCTCGATGGTAATGATCGGGCGGACCGTGATTCCCGGCGACTTCATGTCGATCAGCAGGAACGATATGCCCTCTTGCTTCCTCCCGCTCTCGGCCGTGCGCACAAGGCAAAACATCATGTCCGCGTACTGCGCGTAGGTGGTCCACGTTTTCTGGCCATTGACCACGTAAATGTCCCCCTCGCGGCGCGCGCGCGTCCTGAGGCTGGCGAGGTCGGAGCCGGCGCCCGGCTCGGAGAATCCCTGGCACCACCAGTCATCGCTGGCGAGGATGCGGGGCAAATAGCGCCGCTTCTGCGCCTCGTCGCCAAAAGCGATCAATACCGGGCCGACCATATGCACGCCAAATGCGATCACCGGCGGCGCGCTGGCGGCGGCGGCTTCCTCTTCGAAGATGTATTGTTGAATCGGCGTCCATCCCGCACCGCCGTGCTCCTTCGGCCAGTGCGGCGCGATCCAGCCGCGACGATGGAGGATCTTCTGCCACGTTATGTAGTCATCCTTCGTGAGCGGCCGTCCGCTATCGATTTTGCGTCGGATCGCATCGGGCAGATTGGCCCGCACGAACGCGCGCGCCTCCTCTCGGAAGGCGATTTCGTCGGCGGTCGAATTCAGGTCCATCTGCCTCGCGTCCTCGAAAATAGGCCGCTCGCGCCCATGACCGAAATCACGCTATTTCGAACAGCCCCGCAGCGCCCATCCCGCCGCCGATGCACATCGTCACAACCACATATTTCGCCTTGCGCCGGCGCCCCTCGATCAGCGCATGACCGACCATTCGCGCGCCGCTCATTCCGTAAGGATGCCCGATCGAAATCGAACCGCCATTGACGTTGAGCTTTTCCATCGGAATCCCGAGCCGATCGCGGCAATAGACGACTTGCACCGCAAACGCCTCGTTCAGTTCCCAGAGATCGATGTCGTCCATGCGAAGGCCGTGCCGCTCCAGCAGCCGCGGGACGGCAAACACCGGGCCAATCCCCATCTCGTCGGGTTCGCACCCCGCGACGGCGAGGCCGCGATAAATACCGAGCGGCTTGAGCCCCCGTTTCTCGGCGAGCTTGCCGTTCATCACCACGCACGCTGCCGCACCGTCCGAAAGCTGGCTTGCGTTTCCTGCGGTGATGCATCCCGCGGGCCCAAGCACCGGCTTCAGCCCGGCGAGACCCTCTTGCGTCGTGTCGGGCCGGTTGCCTTCGTCTTTCGCCAGGGTCACCTCCTCGGTCCAGATCCGTCCGCTGTCCTTGTCGGCCATCTGTTTGACGGTCGATATCGGCGCAATCTCATCCTTGAAGCGATTTCCCTGCTGCGCGGCGGCGGTCCGGCGCTGGCTCTCCAGCGCGTAAGCGTCCTGCGTCTCTCGACTCACCTTGTAGCGTTTGGCGACGATCTCGGCGGTCTCGATCATCGGCATCCACAGCGCCGGCTTGTGCTTCATCAACCACTCTTCTTCGAAATGGTGCTTGTTGAGGTTATTCTGAACCAGACTGATCGATTCCAGGCCGCCGGCGACCGCGACTGGCACACCGTCGGTGACCACGCGCTGCGCCGCGATGCTGATCGACTGCAGGCCCGAGCTGCAAAAACGGTTGACCGTCATCGCGGCGGCCGTCACCGGCAGGCCGGCCCGCGTCGCCGCCAGCCGCGCGATATTTTGACCGGTGGCGCCCTCGGGCAAACCGCACCCCATGACCACGTCCTCGACCTCGGTCGGCTCGATTCCGGCGCGCTCGACCGCGTGCTTGATGACGTGTCCGCCGAGCGTGGCGCCGTGGGTCATATTGAACGCCCCGCGATACGCCTTGCCGATGGGCGTGCGCGCTGTCGCGACGATCACCGCTTCCGTCATGTGATGCTCCGTAAGCTATCGGACGTGCAGAACGCCTGCGTCCGGTTATTCTCGGGCCGCGGCGTCAAGCTTTGGCCTTCAGATCGGCGAACGAGCTGCCGGCGGCCGCCAGCTTTGCAAGCAGCGGCGCCGGCGCCCAGAATTCGCCATGCTGGGCCTCGAATCGACGCATGTCGGCGTAGACGTTCGCCAATCCGACCGTATCTGCCCAGAACATCGGCCCGCCGCGCCAGGCCGGGAAACCATAGCCATAGATATAAATTACGTCGATATCGCCGGCGCGGAGCGCGATTCCTTCCTCGAGGATCAACGCGCCCTCGTTGACCAGGCTGTACATGCAGCGCTTGACGATCTCGTCGTCCGAAATCGCCCGCCGCGCCACGCCGGCGGTCTTCGCTTCCTCGGCGATCATTCGTTCGATCTCGGGATCCGCAATGGGCGTACGGTTGCCGGCCTCGTAGCGGTACCAGCCGGCGCCGGTCTTCTGTCCGAAGCGCCCCATCTCACAGATGCGGTCGGCGATTCCAGAGTAGCGCAGATGCTTTGGCCGGGTGGCCGCGTGGCGCTTGCGAATACGCCAGCCGACATCGAGACCAGACAGATCAAGCATCGCAAACGGGCCCATTGCCAGGCCGAAATCGTAGAGCGCCTTGTCGACCTGTTGCGGCGTGGCGCCTTCGGCCAGCAGGAACTCGGCTTCGCGGATGTAGGGATGGAGCATGCGATTGCCCACGAACCCGTCGCAGACCCCGACCAGCACCGGCACCTTGCCGATCGTTTTCCCGAGTTTCATGGCGGTGGCGATCGTCGCTTGGGATGTCGCGCGCCCGCGCACGATCTCGAGCAGTTTCATCACGTTCGCTGGACTGAAGAAGTGCGTGCCGATGACGTCCCCCGGACGGCGCGTAACGGCGGCGATCGCGTCGACGTCGAGCGTCGAGGTGTTGGTCGCCAAAACGGCGCCGGGTTTCATGACCGAGTCGATCTTTCGGAAAATGTCGCGTTTGATGTCCATCTCCTCGAATACCGCCTCGATCACCATATCCGCGTCGCGAATGTCGGCGTAGTCGAGCGTGCCGGAGATCAGTCCGACGCGGCGGTCCATTTCCTCTTGATTGAGCCGCCCGCGGGACACCGTCGTCGCATAGTTCTTGCGGATCGTCGCCAGGCCGCGATCGAGCGCCTCGCGGCTTGTCTCAAGGATCCGCACGGGGACGCCGGCGTTGGCGAAGTTCATCGCGATCCCGCCACCCATCGTACCGCCGCCAATGACCGCCGCCGCAGCGATCGTCTTCGTCGGCGTGCTCGCCGGCACGTCTGGAATCTGCGCCGCCTCGCGCTCGGCAAAGAAGGCGTGCATCAGGCCCTTCGCCTGCGGCGAGGCGAGGCATTCGACGAACATCGCCCGTTCGCGCACGAGGGCCTCATCGAAGGGAATTCGCGTCGCCATTTCGACGGCATCGACGCAACGCGCTGGCGCGAACTGACCGCGCGTGGCTCGGGCGGCCTCCCGGCGCGCCCGATCGAACACGCCTGCCGCCGCATCGACCGTGCGATCGCGTACGCGCGGGTGCGGTCCCTTTCCAGCCGCCATGCGTTCGGCGAACGCGATCGCGCCCGCGCGAAGATCGCCGTCGACGACTTGATCGATTATGCCAAGGCGCGCGGCCGCTGGCGCCGGCACGAACTCACCCGTCGTAATCATGCGCAGCGCCGCCTCAAGCCCGGCGAGACGCGGCAGCCGCTGAGTGCCTCCGGCGCCCGGCATCAATCCGAGCTTGACCTCGGGAAGCCCCACCCGCGCCGAGGGCGACGCGATGCGGTAATGGCAGCCGAGGGCCAGCTCCAGCCCCCCGCCGAGCGCGGTGCCGTGGATCGCGGCGATGATCGGTTTCGTCGACGATTCGAAACGGCGAATTACCTCGTTGAGGTCCGGAGGCGTCGGCGGTCTTCCGAACTCGCGGATGTCCGCGCCGGCGATGAACGTGCGGCCGGCGCAGATCAAAATGATGGCCGCCGCCTCGCTGTCAGCGATCGCCCCGTCGAGCGCATCGACCAAGCCTTTGCGGACGCCGGCGCTCGAGGCATTTACCGGCGGATTGTCGACAGTAATGAGCGCAATCCGTCCGGCACGCTCGTAGCTCACGACCTGAGACATGATCACCTTCGTCAATCAGTCTTGCTGCACACGGCACCATCCAGGGCGCAGGCCGTGGGGTGGCCTTACCCGAGCCGCGATCAGATTTCCAGCCATTCCTTACGGACCCCGGCGTTTCCCCGCTAGGCGGCGGAGGTTTTGGTTTGAATTGCGATGGTGTGGCAAAGAAGCTGGCGGCTCGGCATTATCCGGGGTCAAGATTCGGTTGAGCCAACGACCGAGGCAGGAAATCGAGAAAGCAGATGCGCGTTGTCAAGAATACCGAAGAGCTTGAGCGCCTGGTTGGAACGGAGCTGGGTGTGAGCGACTGGCTGGACGTGACCCAAGCGCTCGTCGATGGTTTTGCCGAAGTGACCGGCGACCGCCAGTGGATTCATATCGACCCCGAGCGCGCCAGAAGGGAATCACTCTTTGGCGGTACGATTGCTCACGGTTATTTGACCCTGTCGTTGATCCCGATCCTGGTCGGCGGGATGCTGCGATTCGAGGGCGCGCGTGCACGGATCAACTATGGTCTTGACCGGGTACGCTTTCCAAGCCCGGTGCGGGTCGGCGCGCGCATCCGTGGTCGCTTCGCCGTCCTTGGTGTCGAGCGGGTCGGTGCGGACGCGGCGCGCCTGCGGGCCCGGGTGATCATCGAGATCGAGGGCGAAACCAAGCCGGCTTGCATCGCCGAGCCGATCATTCTCTTCCTCATTTGATCCGACGCTCGCCGCCATCGCGGCTTTCGGCGCCACTGCCGCCACTCAATCGGTTGGCAGCCTGTAGCCGTGAAAATCCTCGCGCAGCTTCGTCTTCATCAGTTTGCCGGTCGCCGTATGGGGCAGCTGCGCGACGAATACGACATCGTCGGGCAACCACCACTTCGCCACCTTGTCGCTGAGAAAGCCGACCAGCGCCTCACGGCTGAGCGTGCTGCCCTCCCGTCGAACGACGATAAGAAGCGGCCGCTCCTGCCATTTCGAATGCGGCACGCCGATTACCGCCGCCTCGACCACCTCGGCATGTCCGACAGCCGCGTTTTCGATATCGATCGAGCTGATCCACTCGCCGCCCGATTTGATCACGTCCTTGCTGCGATCGACGATCTGCATCCACCCCTCGCGGTCGATCGTCGCGACGTCGCCGGTGCGAAACCACCCGTTCTCGTCGAACGCAGCGGGGTTGGCTTCGGGGTCATTGTAGTAGCCCGAAGTGATCCACGGGCCACGCACAAAAAGCTCGCCGAATGCCTTCCCGTCGTGCGGCAGCGCGCGCCCCTCGCCATCGACGATCTTCATCTCGACGCCGTAGATCGTATGCCCCTGCTTGGTCTTGTAAGCATAAATCTGGTCGCGGGTGAGACCCTTTTTGCCGCGCTTGAGGCGGCCGCACGTTCCAACCGGGCTCATCTCGGTCATGCCCCAGGCATGCATGACCTCGACGCCGTACTCCTCCTCGAACGCCGTGATCATCGAGCGCGGCGCGGCCGACCCGCCGACGACCAGCGAACGCAAGGTGCTGAACCGACCGCCGATCGACTTCAGGTGATCGAGCAGGTTGAACCATATCGTCGGCACGCCGGCGGTCATCGTCACCTGCTCGGCCTCCATGAGTTCGTAAAGGCTCTTGCCGTCGAGTGCGGGGCCGGGAAAGACGAGTTTGGTGCCCATCATCGGCGCTGCGTAGGGAATTCCCCAGGCGTTGACGTGGAACAGCGGCACGACCGGCAGCATGGTGTCGTGCGAGGTCATGCCGAGCCCTTCGGTCAGGTTGACCGAGAAGGCGTGCAGAACCGTCGAACGGTGCGTGTAGAGCACGCCCTTGGGATTTCCCGTGGTTCCCGAGGTGTAGCAGAGCGAAGACGCCGTCCACTCGTCAAACGCCGGCCAATTAAACGTAGCCGGCCGCCCAGCCAGAAGCGTCTCGTAGCACATCGCATTCCTGAGCTTGGTCTCGGGCATGTGCGCTTCGTCGGTCATGACGACGTAGCCCTTGACCGACCGAAATTTGTCCTGGAGTTGCTCCAGCATCGGGACGAACGTCAAATCGACGAAGACGTACTGGTCCTCGGCGTGATTGACGATGTATTCGATCTGGTTGTGGAACAGGCGCGGGTTGATGGTGTGACAGACGGCGCCGATGCCGGAAATCGCGAAATAGAGCTCGAAATGGCGAAAGCCGTTCCAGGCCACGGTGGCGATTCTATCGCCGGTCCCGATGCCGAGGCTGGTGAGCGCATGGGCCAGCTGTTGGACTCGGGCATAGGCGTCACGATAACCGTGGCGATGGAGCGGTCCTTCGACCGTCCGCGAGACGATTTCGACATCGCCGTGATATTTGGCCGCGAACTCGATCAGCGACGTGATCGAAAGCGGCAAGTCCATCATCAGGCCGCGCACGACTTTACCTCCCTGGGTTCCGCGCTTCGTTCACCCGCTGGCCGACGATGTGCGCGAACGTTGTATTTTCCAATGATTGTTGGAGAATGCGCCTGGTTCGCAAGCGAAATTTCACCACCCGCGCGCGAAAGGCACGGGAGCCGTGCTCGACGGCCGCAAAAAGAGTCGGGCGCTTCGCGCCGGGAGGCGCATGAATCGAATGTTTAATCTTTCGGGCAAGGTCGCTCTCATCACAGGGTCGAGCCGCGGCATCGGTCGGGCGATCGCCGAGGAAATGGCGCACGCCGGTGCGCGCGTTGTGATCTCGAGCCGCAAGCTCGAGGCGTGCGACGAGGTGGCAGCGGAGCTCCGCGGTCGCGGCCACCTGGCGATGGCGATCGCCTGCAACGCCGGTCGAAAGGACGACCTGCGGCGGCTGGTCGATCGCGTCCTGGACGAATGGGGACGTATCGACATCCTGGTGTGCAACGCCGCGACCAACCCGGTCTATGGGCCGATGGCGGATGCCAATGACGCCGCCTTCGACAAGATCATGACCGTCAACCTCAAGGGCGCGTTCTGGCTGTGCAACATGGTGCTTCCCCAGATGGCGGAGCGTCGCGACGGCGCGGTGATTCTGATCTCGAGTATTGCCGGGCTCCGCGGCAATCCGCGTATCGGAATTTACGGTCTCTCCAAAGCGGCCGAAATCCAGCTCGCGCGCAATCTGGCGGTCGAGTGGGGAGAGCACAACATCCGGGTGAACTGCATCGCGCCCGGCCTCATCAAGACCGACTTCGCCCAAGCCCTGTGGAGCGATCCGAAAATTTCCGAGCGCGTGCTCCGCGGCACGCCGCTCAAGCGAATCGGCGAGCCGCGCGATATCGCCGGGATCGCGGTCTTCCTCGCCGGCGAGGCCGCCCGCTACATCACCGGCCAGGTGATCGTCGCCGACGG
>CAZLYV010000033.1:0-14711 GCA_964563665.1 uncultured Acetobacteraceae bacterium | reverse complement strand
CGCAGATACGCGACCGCCTCGCGGACCTCGAGCGCGTTGCCGGCACACGTCCCGAGCACCTGGTTCATGTCGGTGAGCAGCGCCGCCGTGCGTAAGCCCGCCCGGTTGGCGACGGTGACGAGGCTGTTGGCCAGCTCGAGCGCGCCCGAAAGCTCGCTCATGAAGGCGCCCGAGCCGAACTTGACGTCCAGCACCAGCGCATCGAGACCCGTAGCCAGCTTCTTCGACAAGATCGACGTCGTGATCAACGGAATCGACTCGACGCTCGCCGTCACGTCGCGGATGGCGTAAAGCCGGCGGTCGGCGGGCGCCAGATTGTCCGTCTGGCCGATGATCGCGCAGCCGGCGGAGCGCGCCGCTTGGCGAAAGCGCTTGTTGCCGGGCGCCGTGTCGTAGCCGGGGATGCTGGCGAGCTTGTCGAGCGTACCCCCGGTGTGGCCGAGTCCGCGTCCCGAAATCATCGGCACGATCCCGCCGCAAGCGGCAATGATCGGGGCAAGCATCAGGCTCACCTTGTCGCCGACACCGCCGGTCGAGTGCTTGTCGAGGATCGGCCCGGCAAACCCGGCTGCGTGCCAGTCGAACACCTCCCCCGACGTCGCCATGGCACGGGTAAACGCGACGCGCTCGTCGAGCGTCATGCCGCGAAAAAAAACCACCATCGCGAAGGCCGCCGCTTGGGCCTCGCCGATCGATCCGTCGGCAAGACCCTTGGCGATGAATTCGAGTTCGCTCACGGTGAGCTCGCCGCCGTCGCGCTTGCGCCGGATGATCTCTTGCGGAAAGAGGCCGCTTGCCGACATCGGTCTAGTATGTGTTTGGGCGCGGGCTCGCGCCCTGCTTCACGCCGAGCGCCTGGAGAATTGCATCGATGAGGCCGCTGGCGCCGAAGCGGAACGTCGCCGGCGTCGCCCAGCCGGGCCCCATGATCTCGTCGGCAAGTCCGAGATAGGCCGCCGCTTGCCCGAGCGTGCGAATGCCGCTCGCCGCCTTGAAGCCGATGCGTCGTTCGGCAAACAAAGCCGAATGGATCGCGTCGAGCATCACGCGAGCAGCGTCCAATGTTGCGCCCGGCTGGACCTTGCCGGTCGAGGTCTTGATGAAATCGGCGCCGTTATCGATCGCGATCCGGCTCGCCTCGGCGATCCGATCGCGCGTCTTGAGAACGCCGGTCTCGAGAATCACCTTGAGCCATGCCTGATCGCCGCACGCCTCGCGGCAGGCGGAAACCAGGTCCGCGGGCGTCCGGCGGTCGCCCGCCAGCAGCGCGCTATACGGCAGGACCACATCAACCTCATCGGCGCCGTCAACAACGGCTCGCGCGACCTCCGCCGCCACCATATCGCGAGTTCCAGTACCCGCCGGAAAGTTGGCCACGCATGCGACGCGGACACCCGACCCGGCGAGCGCCGCGCGGCATAGCTTGACGAATCGCGGGTAAACGCACACCGCCGCCACCTGGCCGAGTGGGGCGCGGGCGCGAGCGCACAGACGCTCGATCGCGGCCTCGGTGTCGTCGTCGTTGAGGCTCGTCAGATCGAGCAACGGCAACGCGCGCCGGGCGACCGTCTCATCGGCGCACATCGGCGAACTCCTCGAGAAAGGCGGCGACGAGCCGCGCCAGATCGCCCCCGGCGCGCGCCGCCATGGCAAGCGTCTCGGCGTGGCCATGCGCGGAGGGTCCGAGACCGGCGGCGAGATTGGTGATGACCGAGAGCGCAACGACGCCGAGGCCACAGTGGCGCGCGACGATCGCTTCGGGAACGCTCGACATGCCGACCGCGTCGGCGCCGAGCCGGGCAAAGGCGCGCACCTCGGCCGGCGTCTCGAAATTCGGCCCGAGACAGGCAAGGTAAATTCCCTCGGCGAGCGCCAGCCCAAGCCTTTTTGCGGCCGTTCGCAGCATTTGCCGGAATGTCGGATCGTATAGCCCATCGAGGGTCGGGAATCGCGGACCGACCGCGTCGTCGTTGGGGCCGACCAGCGGGTTGGCGCCCATGAAATTGATGTGATCGGAAATCAGCATGAGCGAACCGGGCGTGAGGTCCGGGCGCAGCGCGCCCGCGGCATTGGTCAGCAGCAGAAGGTCGCAGCCGATGAGCTTGAGCGTGCGCACCGGAAGAGCGATCCGCGCCGGCGGGCCGCCCTCGTAAAGATGCGCGCGACCCTGAAGACAAGCGACGCGCACGCCGCCGAGCCGGCCCAGCGTCAGCTTGCCGGCGTGCCCGGCGACGCTCGGGCGCGGGAATCCCGGGATACGGGCGTAGTCGAGCGTAATCGGCTCGACGATTTGTTTGGCAAGCGCGTCGAGGCCCGAGCCGAGCACGATTCCAACGCGTGGCCGGAACCCCGGTGCGGCGGCGGCGATTGCGTCGGCCGCTTGCCGTGGCGTCGGCTCGCTCATCGCTTCAAGTTTTCCGCGCCGAATGAGAACGGCAGCAAGTCGCCGAATTTAATCGTACGTCTGAGCCCATCGGGTCCGCAGACATGCACCGGCGTCTCCGGGCCGGCGAATTCGCTCAGGCGCTGTCGGCAGCCGCCGCACGGCGTGCACAACCGCTCGCCGCCGCCAATGATGACGATTTCCGCGATCTTGCGGTCGCCGCTGGCGACCATCGCGCCGATCGCCGAGGTCTCGGCGCATTGACCTTGCGGATAGGCGGCGTTCTCGACGTTGCAGCCGTCGTAGAGCTTGCCGCTTTCGGCGCGGACGCAGCAACCGACCTGAAAGCCGGAGTACGGCGCGTAGGCATTAACGCGTGCCGCAAGCGCCCGGCGGAACATCTCATCGCGCACCGATCAACGCTCCTTCGCGTAAGGAATGCCGATCGCCTTGGGCGCCACGGCCTTGCCGACGAAGCCGGCCAGCAGCAGGACGGTCAGGATATACGGCAGGGCCTGGATGAACTGGACGGGAATCACGCCGACCAGCGGCAACGCCACGCCCTGGAGACGAATTTGCACCGCATCGGTGAACGCGAACAGCAGGCAGGCGGCCAAGGTCGGCACCGGCCGCCACTTGCCGAAGATGAGCGCCGCCAGCGCCAGATATCCCTTGCCGGCGGACATGTCGCGGATGAAGCCGGCATTGTGCGCCGTCGAGAGATAAGCCCCCGATATCCCGCACAAGACGCCCGACAGCAGCACGGCGCGGTAGCGCAAGCCCGCGACCGATATGCCGGCGGTATCGACGGCGCTTGGATTCTCGCCGACCGCGCGCACGCGAAGCCCGAACCTCGTTCGGTAGACCACCCACGCCACCAACGGCACGGCGGCGGCGGCGATATAGACGAGCGCGTTGTGGCCGCTGACGATCTCCGAATAGAGCGCGCCCACCACGGGCATATCGGCGAGCGCGTCGGCGAAGGGGAGGTCGATCGGCGAAAATCGCGCGTCGCCCTGGAGCTGCGGCGTTTGGCCGCCTTGATGGAACCAGGCGGTTCCGAGCACCGGCGTCAGACCCGCGACGATGATGTTGAGCGCCATGCCCGAGACGACCTGGTCGCCGTTGTGGGTGATGCAGGCAAAGCCATGGACCAGCGACAGCAGAACCGCCGCGACAATGGCGGCGAGGAGCCCGAGCCAGGCCGAACCGGTCACCACGGCGACCGCCGCCGCGGCGAAAGCGCCGCCGAGCATCTTTCCCTCGAGGCCGATATCGACGACGCCCGAGCGTTCGGACAGCAATCCGCCGAGCGCGGCAAGAACGAGCGGGGTCGCGACGCGCACGGTCGCGTCGACGAGGAGGACGAGGATGAGAAGCGCGTCGATCATCGGCTACGTTGGCCCGACGTCGGCCGCCAGCGCCGGGCGGCGCCGAAAGAGCGCGGCAAGCGGCGCCTCGAACATATGCTCGAGCGCGCCGCACAACACGATCACCAGCCCCTGGATCACGACCACCATCTCCTTGGTGAGCGTCGGGACCTCGAAGGCAAGCTCGGATCCGCCCTGGTAAAGCGCGCCGAACAACAAGGCGGCGAGCACGACGCCGACCGGATGGTTGCGTCCCATCAGCGCGACCGCGATACCGACAAAACCGTAACCGCCGGTAAAATTGAGCAGCAGGCGGTGGTGCACGCCCATAATTTCGTTGAGCGCCACGAATCCGGCGAGCGCGCCCGATATCGTCATCGCGACGACGATGATGCGCGCGGGCGAGATGCCGGCGTAAATCGCGGCGTGCTCGTTGTGGCCGAGCGTGCGGAGCGCATAGCCCCAGCGCGTACGCCAGACATAGACGTAGAACAGCGCGCAGCAGATGAGCGCCCACAGGAACGACAGATTGAGCGGCGAGCGGCTCACCTCGATGCCGAACCAGCCGAGCGCCTCGTGCGCGAAGGGAAGCCAGGCTTCCGGCGCGAACTCCCGGGTTTCGGGCGATTGCTGTCCCGGCTTGATCATCACGTTGACCAGAAGATAGGTCATCAGCGCCGAGGCGATGAAATTGAACATGATCGTCGTGATGACGATGTGGCTGCCGCGTTTGGCCTGCAGCCAGGCCGGCACGAATGCCCACCCGGCGCCAAACAGCGCCGCCGCCGCGATCGCAGCCGGGACGACGACGATGAACGGCCATCCGGTTCCAGCCAGGCAGACGAGGCCGACGCCGAGACCGCCGATATAGGCCTGGCCCTCGCCGCCGATGTTGAACAGGCCGGCGTGAAAGGCGACCGCGACGGCCAAGCCGGTGAATATGAAGTTCGTGGTGTAATAAAGCGTGTATCCGATCGCCTCGGGATTGCCGAGCGCGCCAAACGCCAGCGTGGTCATCGCCGTCACCGGGTTCTCGCCGACAGCGAGAATGACGAACCCGGAGATGATGAACGCGACCGCGAGGTTTACCAACGGCAGGAGAGCGACACTCGCCCATCGCGGAAGCGTGTCGGCGCCGCCGCCGCTCATGCGGCCTCCGCCTGGATTCCGGCCATCATCAGGCCGAGCGTACGCTCGTCGGCGCGCTCGCGCGGCACGTCGCCGATGATCTGGCCGTCGAACATGACCAGAATCCGATCGGCAAGCGAGAGTATTTCGTCCAGCTCGACCGAAACCAGCAGAACCGCCTTGCCGGCGTCACGCAGCGCCACGATACGCTTGTGGATGAACTCGATCGCGCCGATATCGACGCCGCGCGTTGGCTGTCCCACCAGGAGCAGGTCGGGGTGGCGATCCATCTCGCGCGCAACGACGATCTTTTGCTGGTTGCCGCCCGAGAAAGACGATGTCGCGAGGTATGGGTTGTGCGGGCGGACGTCGAAATCGGTCATCAAGCGATCGCAGCTCGCCACGACCTTGCCGCGATCGGTCAAGACCGGGCCGTTATAGGCGCGGTCGTCGTGATAGCCCAGGATCGCGCTTTCATCGGCGGCAAAGGCGGTGACGAGTCCCATGCGCTGCCGATCCTCGGGTACATGACCGAGTCCGGCATAACGCATCCCCCCGCCGGAGCGCAACCTGCGGTCATCCGTGATGTCGCGGCCCTTCCAGCGTAACCGCCCGCCGGCAGCCACGCGGATGCCGGCGATCGCCTCGAGCAGCTCGGATTGCCCGTTTCCCGACACCCCGGCGATGCCGACGATCTCGCCGGCACGAAGCGCGAAGCTGACACCCTTGACCCGCGGCACGCCCGCCTCGTCGGTGACCCGGAGATCCTCGATCTCGAGGACGGTTTCGCCCGGATGCGCCGGCGCCTTGTCCACTTGCAGCAGAACCTTGCGGCCGACCATCAGCTCGGCAAGCTGTTCCTTGCTGGTCGTCGCGGTCGGCAGGCTGGCGACGATGCGGCCGGCACGCATGACCGTGACGTGGTCGGTGACGTCGAGAATTTCGCGCAGCTTGTGGGTGATCAGGATGACGGTTTTTCCTTCGTCGCGCAGCGCGCGAAGTATGCGAAAAAGATGATCGGCTTCCTGGGGCGTGAGCACGCCCGTCGGCTCATCGAGAATCAGCACCTCGGCGCCACGATAGAGCGCCTTCAGGATTTCGACCCGCTGTTGGCGGCCCACCGGCAGGTCGCCAACGCGGGCGTCGGGATCGACCTCCAGGTGATATTCACGCTCGAGCCGCGCGAGCTCAGCGCGCGCGCGCGCCCGGCCGCGCGACAGGACAGGCCCGTCTTCCACGCCGAGCATGACGTTTTCGAGCACGCTGAACGAACCCACCAGCATGAAGTGCTGGTGCACCATGCCGATGCCCGCGACGATCGCATCATGCGGGCGCCGGATCGCAACCGGCCGCCCGGCGACCTCGATCTCCCCGCTGTCGGCTTCGTAGTAGCCGTAGAGTATGCTCATCAGCGTCGACTTGCCGGCGCCGTTCTCCCCGACGATTCCATGAATCGATCCGGCGCCGATGGCGAGCGAAACGTCGTCATTGGCGTGAACCGGACCGAACCATTTGTGAATGCGACGAAGCGCGACGGCCGGCGGCCGTGCGCCGGCCGCCGGTTGCGCGACGATACTTCCGCCAGCGTTGTCCGAATTCATCGCCGCCCGCGTTTGAGTCGCGGTCGCTACTTGGCCATGTAGTCGGTTACCTTGATCTTGCCGGCGATGATGTCGGTGCGCGCCTGGTCGAGCTTTTGCTTCATCTCCGCCGTGATCAGCTTGGCGTTGTAATCGTCGAGCGAATAGGCGACGCCGTTATCGGCGAGACCAAGCAGCCGCAAACCCGGCTTCCAGGTGCCGTCGCGCGCCGATTTGAACGCCTCGTAGACCGCGAGGTCGACGCGTTTCACCATCGATGTGAGGATCGCGCCCGGGTGCAGGTAATTTTGGTTGCTGTCGACGCCGATCGCGAGCTTGCCGCGATCTTTTGCCGCCTGCAGGACCCCGAGCCCGGTGGCGCCCGCCGCGGCGTAAACCACGTCGGCGCCGCGGTCGAACTGGCTGCGCGCCAGCTCGCCGCCCTTGGTCGGATCGTTCCACGCCGCCGGTGTCGTTCCGGTCATGTTCTGAAACACTTCGACCTTGGGATTGACGTATTTTGCGCCTTCCTCGTAGCCGAGCGCGAATTTGCGGATGAGCGGAATGTCCATGCCGCCGACGAAGCCAACCTTGCCGGTCTTGGATGCGAGCGCCGCCGCCATGCCGACGAGGAACGAGCCCTCGTGCTCCTTGAATACGACCGATTGCACATTCGGCAGGTCGACCACCGCATCGATGATCGCAAACTTGGTCTGCGGGAACTCCTTCGCCACCTTCTCAAGACCCGACGCCTGGGCGAAGCCGATCGAAATGACGATGCCTGAGCCCCGCCGCGCCATGTTGCGGATCGCCTGCTCGCGCTGCGTCTCGTTGGTCACCTCGAAATCGCGATACGCGATGCCGGTTTCCTTCTTGAACCGCTCGGCGCCGGCATAGGCGGCCTCGTTGAACGACTTGTCGAACTTGCCCCCCATGTCGAAGACGACCGCAGGGCTGAACTCCTGGGCCGCGAGCGGTCCGTATATCGCGAGCGCAATGGCGGTGGAAACGGCGAAAGGCGCGAATTTCATCGGAATTTCTCCCTGTTTTTCCCCGGTTTACGGCCCGGCCCATCTGGACGCTTGCCGACCGAAGAACATACTAGGACCTTGTCGTCGTGGCTGGAAGAGGACGTGCCGAAGGTACCAACGCCCAAGGTCTCGAACCGTTCCCGCACCCGGGGGCCACAGCGAATCCCGTTGCCTCACCCGGCGTCCGGGTCATAACCTGTTTCTCGGAGACAGCAGCCGCATGAGCCATCCGGCGGTTGCCCAAGGGGAGGGATGATCCATGTTAACCCGGCGCAATTTTACGGCCCTCGCGGCGGTCGCCACGTTGGCGTTCGCCGTCGGGTCGGGAACAGCCTTTGCACAGAAGGCGAAACTGGTCTTTCTGCACGTGAACGACGTCTACGAAATCAGCCCGAAGCAGGGCATCGGCGGGTTCGCCGAGTTGATGACGCTTCTCAAACAGGAGCGCGCGCGTTCGCCCGGCGCGATCACCACGCTCGGCGGCGATCTCGTCGGTTCGTCGATGATGTCGGGCATCACCAAGGGCACGCAAATGATCGAGCTCACCAACGCGATCGGGCTCGATGTCGCGGTGGTCGGCAACCACGAATTCGACTTCGGCCCGCAGGTGTTTCGTGACCGCATGGCGGAATCGCGCTATCCGTGGCTGGCGACCAACGTGACCGGCCCCGACGGCAAGCTGGTGCCCGGCACGCAAGCAAGCGTCACGCGCAAGGTTGGCGAAATCACCATTGGATTCTTCGGCATCATCACGCCCGAGACGACGCACCTCGCGAGTCCCGGCCCCGAGATCAAGTTTGCGCCGGTGTTGGCAAGCGCCACGGCGGCGGTCAAGCAACTCAAGGAGCAGGGCGCGGACGTCATCGTGGCGATGACGCACTTGACCCTGGCCGAGGATCGCGAACTGGCCGCGAAGGTCAAAGGGATCGACATCATTCTGGGTGGCCATGACCACGATCCGATGAACATCTATGAAAACGGGGTGTTCCTCTTCAAGACTGGCCATGACGCGCAATATCTTGGCGTCGCCGAATTCGATGTCGAGAAGAAGCAGACCGATCGCGGCCCGCGCGTCACCGTTCAACCGACGACCTGGAAATTCGTCACCACCGCCGGGGTGGCGCCGGATCCGCAAATCGCCGCCATCGTCAAGAAGCACGAGGACAAGCTCGACCAGGATCTGAAGGTGCCGGTCGGCAAGACCGACGTCGAGCTCGACAGCCGGCGGGCGACCGTGCGCCAGAAGGAGGCCGCGATCGGCAATCTGTTCGCCGATGCGATCCGCGCGGTGACGAAGGCCGATCTCGCGATTACGAATGGCGGCGGCATTCGCGGCGATCGGACGTACGATCCCGGAACCACGCTCACGCGCAAGGATATTTTCACCGAACTTCCGTTTGGCAATATCGTCGTTTTGATCGAGCTTGGCGGCGCGGAGATTCGCCAGGCGCTCGAGGAGGGCGTCAGCCAATACGAAGACAAGGCGGGCCGCTTCCCGCATGTCTCGGGAATAACGTTCGCTTTCGATCCCAAGCGGCCGAAGGGCTCGCGCGTGCTCGAGGTGACGGTCGGCGGAAAGCCGCTCGATCCGGCGGCGAAGTATCGCGTGGCGACCAATGATTACATGTACGAGGGTGGGGACGGCTACGCCTCGCTCACCAAGGGGAAGGCGATCATCGACAAGAGCGGCGGCGCGCTGATGGCGAGCGTGGTGATGGACTACGTCCAGGCCCGCGGCAGCGTGGCGCCGAAGGTCGAGGGACGCATCGTCGAGCGCTGAGGTCGTCCGCGGCCGGAGATCCATTTAATGGCGGCACGGATCGAACCGGCCGAGACGGATGCGCTCCTGGTCGTCGATGTGCAGAACGATTTCTGCCCCGGCGGCGCGCTCGCGGTGAAGGATGGCGACGCGGTGGTCGGGCCGGTCAACCGGCTTGGCCGCCGCTTCGGGCACGTGCTGCTGACGCAAGACTGGCACCCGCCGGGACATCTCTCGTTCGCCACCAGTCACCCGGGGAAATCGCCGTTCGAGACGGTCGAGCTCGCTTACGGAACCCAGGTGCTGTGGCCCGATCACTGCGTGCAGAGCACGCCCGGCGCGGGATTCCATCGCGACCTCGACCTGCCCCAGGCCGAACTGGTGCTGCGCAAGGGATTTCGCCGGCCGATCGATTCATACTCGGCTTTCTTCGAAAACGATCACCGCACGCCGACCGGACTTTCCGGTTATTTGCGAACGCGTGGACTGCGGCGGGTCTTCCTCGCCGGGCTTGCCACCGATTTCTGCGTCTTCTATTCGGCGCTCGACGCACGGCGCGAGGGATTCGATGCCGTGCTCATCGAGGATGCATGCCGTGGCATCGACCTCAACGGCTCGCTCGACGCGGCGATGGCGTCGATGCGCGATGCCGGCGTTGCGATATCGCGCGAGGCCGATATTGGCTCCTGAGACTTCGAGGTGGCGGGCGAGGCGGGAGGCCGTTTGACGTGCAGTTATGGCGGAATTTTTGGGATACCGCCCACCGCCTGTACGTGAACGACCGTCACCGCGCGGTCCATTATCGCCAGGTGGCGAAGGATTTCATCTCGGTCCTGCCGGCCGATAATTCCGCGGCGGATGTTCTGGATTTCGGCTGCGGCGAGGCGCTCGACGCGCCACTCATCGCCGAGCGGGTCCGGACGCTCTATTTGTTCGACACCTCTCGCTATGTACGCGAACGCTTGACGGCGCGCTTCGCGGGCGCGGCGCGAATAATGATTCTGGGCGAGACGGAATTCGCGGCGCTGCGGCCTTCCAGCCTCGATCTCATCGTGGTCAATTCGGTCGTTCAGTATGTTGACCGCGACGAGCTCGTTCGACTGCTGGCCGATTGGCACGCGCGCTTGCGGCCGGACGCCGTTCTGGTGATCGCCGACGTGGTGCCGCCCGATGCGGGGCTATGGGCCGATATTCAGGCACTTCTCGCTACGGCGCTGCGCCACGGCTTTCTGTTGGCGGCGCTGGTCGGCTTGGCCGCAACCGTTCTGTCCGACTATCGGCGTATACGAAGCCGCGTCGGGCTTGCGACCTACGACGCCGGGCAGATGACGCGCCTGCTCAAAGACGCCGGCTTCACGGTCAGTCGGCGGGCCACAAACTTCGGCTTCAATCCGAAACGGATAACCTTTCTTGGCCGACGGCATCGCTGAACCGGGCCAGCGCGCATCCTGCCGCCGCAAGATCGCTCATCAACGCGTCGCTCGCAAGGTAGGCGAACTCGTCCTCTCGTCGCTCGACGACCGGGTCGGCGGCGGCGAGCCCAGAGTCCGCATTCCCGGGATGGCACATCACCAAATGGCCGGACTGCGCCTCACGGAGAAAGCGCTGGAAGATGATGCGATACGGGGTCGTCCGCGCGAAATCGTTAACGCCAGTAAAACGAGGATTTGCCGGTACGCCAAGCGCCACCGCCCGGCGGCGCAAACCGCTTGCCATGATGCTGATGACGCTTGCGCGCAGGGGCGCAACCCCCCGCTGCCAAATGGCGGCAAGCGGCTCGTCGCAGATTCGCAAGCAAACCGCGGTCCCAGCGAGCCGCCTTTGGATCGCTTCGAGCACCCCGTCGCGAACGATCGGCAGCTGATGGACATGCAGATGGCCGTCGATATGCGTCGGAGGCGCGTCGAGCACCCGTTGGAAGGCGTCAATCTGGCGGGTAATTTCGGCTCGGATTTCGGCCCGATCGAGGGTTCGAGCATACGCCATCAGGGCGAGGCGGCCGAGACCGGGGAGACGCCCGCCCGGGGCCAGCCGGGGCATCGGCCCGAGCGGCGCCAGATGCGTGAGCGTCAGATGGAGGCCGATGTCGGCGCGGCTTGCAAGCGCGCGGAGGTGCGCGCCCTCGGCCGGCCAATGGGGGCTCGAAGTCATGCAGCTCGTGGCGGTGAGACGCCTCAGCTCGATGAGCGTTCGGATCCCGGCGCTGACGCCGGGCGACAGGGCATAATCGTCGGCGCATAGAACGATCGGCGTCGGCATGGCGAATTCGCCCCTTGCGCGGCGGCCCGGCCGGGAATGATTGACCCGCCCCCGGACCCGCGTGCACGATGGCGAGGAGCATACGCGGATTCGGCCGTTGGAGGTGGACCAGCCTTGATCGACACTCAGCCGCGCTCGATCGAGAGGTCCGGGTCGGGCGGCCCGGTTCTGTCGATCGTCGTGCCGATGTTCAACGAGGCAGCCAACCTCCCGGCCTTTTTTGCGCGGCTGTTGCCGGCGATCGAGGCGATCGGCCTCGACTACGAGGTCGTCTGCGTCGACGATGGCAGCAGCGACGATACGCGCGGCCGACTCGTTGCACAGCGAGGGCAGAATCGGCGGTTCAAGATCGTCGGATTATCGCGGAACTTCGGCAAGGAAGTGGCTCTCACAGCGGGACTGCGCTATGCCCGCGGCGCGGCGGTGGTGCCGATCGACGCCGACCTTCAACACCCGCCCGAGCTCATCCGCGAGTTCGTCGCCAAATGGCGCGAGGGCTTCGACGTGGTTTACGCGTATCGCCGCAACCGCGACATCGAAAGTCCGGTGAAACGACTCGGCGCGCGGGCGTTCTACTGGATCTTCGACAAGCTCACCGACGTACGGATGCCGCGCGATGCCGGCGATTTTCGGCTGATGGATCGGCGCGTCGTCGACGTCATCAACACGATGCCCGAGCGCTCGCGCTTCATGAAGGGCATCTTCGCCTGGGTCGGTTTCCGTCAGACGGGAATCCCCTTCGATCCCGATCCGCGAATAGGCGGCCATAGCGGCTGGAGCATCCGCCGGTTATTTCATTTTGCGATCGACGGGCTCACCGCATTCAGCAATTTTCCGCTGATCGCGTGGGCATATTTCGGAGCCATCGTCGCGGTGATTTCGCTGATGACCGGCGCATATTTCATCATCCGGACGATTGCCTCCGGCGTCGACGTGCCCGGCTATGCTTCGCTGATCGTCGCCATCCTGTTTTTCGGCGGTCTCCAGCTCCTGACGCTGGGCATCATCGGCGGCTATCTCGGTCGTGTGTTCGAGGAGGTAAAGCGGCGGCCGCTTTACGTCGTTTCGGAGACCTGGGGTTTCGAAGAAATCGACGCCCGCGAGCCCGGATAACCCCGCACCGGTAGCATGCCTAATGTTGATGCGTCGCGGTTAGCGTGACGGTGGTCTTGAGACCGGGATGTATGCGAACGTCGTCGGTACCCAGCGCGCGCAGGCGTTCGGGCTGGAACAGACGGAGCGCCCGGCGATCCTTGACGACGCTCAACGTCGCGCCGTCCCGCTCGACTTTGATGAACGGGTCGCCCTCGAGCGAATCATCGCAATCGAGCCGGGTGGTCGATATATAAAAATCGGCTTCGAGTTCGTTCCCCGTCCACTCCAATTCGGGCGGGAAGAAATAGCTCGCCGAGATCCCGCTCGAGCACACGGCCACTTTGTATTTGATTGCCGGCGCCCCCATCTCGCGCTCGCGTTCGAGCTGCTCGACCAGCAAGTCGACCGCCTCGGCGTAGGAATTGCCCCAATAATCGAGTTCGAATTTGCCCTCGGCGCCTTTTACGCCGCCGACCAGAAGGTTGTAATAGACGTACTCGTCGGGGTGAAGGTCAACCATCTTATAGGCCTGCCATGCCAGTCCCAACCCGAAGACGCCGACGAGCGCGCCAGCCAAAGCCTGGCGGCGTTGCGCGGCGATAGCGAGCAGACGGTCGGCGGTGATGCCTGCCACGGCCGCGATCGGCGGCAGGACGAACAGGAAATGGCGGATGCCGTCGAAAACCACCGGCCGCATGATCGCGAAATAGAGGAACGGGAACGCCACTGCCGAAATTAGCGCGGCAAATCCCGGAAACTTGCTGTCGAAGATGTCCCGTCGGCGGCGGACTATGGCCGAGACGCCGACCGGGACCGCAACCATCAGCAGGATCAGCACCAGTTCGGGTAATTTGACCGCGAAATAAACCGGCAGGTACGACGCGGGCAGGTGCAGCGAGTTGACGAGCTGCCCATCGAATAGAACGTTGATGTCCCATGCGATGTACGAAAACAGCAGGAGCGCCTTGATCGGATTGCCGATTGGATCCTGTTGCGCCCAAGGCCATGAGAGCAGCATCACGGCGTAGGCGAGGGCGCCTGCTGGAAGGAGAGATCGCAGCGTGAGCCGAGCAACCTCGCGGAGCGCCACTGCGGCGCCCAGCGCGCTCGATGCGCGCACCACGAAATAGGCCAGCATCGCGACGGCGAGATAGATTACGGCGATCACGCCGCCAACCCTGATTCCCAAGGTGAGCCCGACCATGACGCCGAGCTTGAGCCACAGGCGCGCTGGCGTCGCCGGCCAGGCATGGGTCACTCGCGCGACGTAGTAGAGCGACCACGCCATCGCGGCGGCAAAAGGTATGTCCTTCGGGTTGAAGAACATGTGCCCGTACCACGATGGGGTCACCAAGAGGAACATCGCTGCGATCAGCGCCGCGCGCGAGCCGGCCAAAAACTTGGTGAGCTTCCAGCACGCAATCACGCCGGAGAGGCCGACAAGCGCCGTCAGCAGATGTGCTGTTTCATAGGCTCCGAACGGCGAAACAAGATTGAAGAGGGCGGTGACGCCGTCAAAGACGCCGCCATAAAGGAAAAGATTGTGGTAGGTGAGCACTTCGCGATCGGCGAACAGCGTCGCGTAGTAGGCAAGGACATGCTTGCCGTTCGCATTATGATAGAACTCGTCCCAAGTGACGCCGTAGTCCTGAAACGTTGCCACGACGAGAGCCAGGGCCAAAACGAGCCCGACACGCGCAATCAGCGCGTATACGTCCTTGGTCGCAAGCGATCGCATATCACCCAAACGGTTGAGCGCGACTGGTTATTTCCTTGTTCGCGCGAACCGTGCCCATCGCCGACGAACAACGCACGCGCTCGCCGGCTCACCCGTCGATGACGTTTCCGGCCTCCCTGTATGCGCGCCTTATACCGGAAATTCGAACGGCTTGCCAATGCCTTAAGAGCGGCCGTCGGGGCGGAAAGTCCACCATCGGTTGACCGAGAACGTCCACAGGACAATGACGCCGGTGGAAACGACCTGGGCGGCGAGATAATGAATCGGTATGGGGCCGGTCAGCACGGCCATGATGCCGCCGTTAAGGAAAAAGGCGACGGTGGCGACGGTCAGGAACCTGGAAAGCGTCTCCGGGTGGCTCTGGTTGC
>CAZLYV010000032.1:0-15009 GCA_964563665.1 uncultured Acetobacteraceae bacterium | reverse complement strand
GCCCCAGGTGAAGGCCTCGGCGCGCCGGCGCGCCTTTTCGCCCATCGCGCGCCGAAGATCCGGGTCGCGGTAGAGTCGCAAGATGCGGTCGGCGATTGCGTCCACGTCGCGGATGGGAACCAGAAATCCTTCCTCGCCGTCGCGCACCACCGAGCCGGAATTTGCCGTCGTCACCACCGGCAATCCGCTCGCCAGGGCTTCGTATGTGGCAAAGGCCGATCCTTCGTGCAGCGAGGGAAAGACGAAGACGTCGGCGTGCCTATAGAGCGCGTGGACTTCGTGATAGGGCACGTGGGCGACATGGCGAAACCGCCCGTCATAGGGACGGAACGCCGCGGCCGATCCCACCATGCGTCCGGCCAGCACCAGCTCGGCGTCGGCAAGCGCCAGCCGACGCACGGCCTCCAGGAGATACTTGATTCCCTTGCGCTGGCTGAGGCTGCCGACGAACAGCAGCCGGAAGGGACGATCCGCGCGCTTAAGCACCGGCCGGAAGCGCGTGACATCGACGCCGTAGGGCAGCACGGCGATGCGTTCCGGGTCGGCGCCGCGCGCGACCAGCGTTTGGCGCACGTAATCCGAGGGAACGAGAATCCGCTCGGCCTCGGCGATCTCGGCGCGATGACGCTCGACGATCGCCGCCGGCAAACGCGGCATCGTCTCGGCGAATTCCGGCGCGCGCTTCGCTTCCTCGGCGAACAGATCGAGCGCCGCCTCGACATGGCCGACCACCTGGTTCAAGACCGCGACTGCACCTACTTCACGGGCGGCGCGCGCCGCGTAGAGCGCCGAGCCGTCGTGCCCAACGACGAAATCCGGCCGCTCGCGCCGGACGCGCCGGGCGACGCGCGTATCGATCACGTCGTTGCGCCAGCCGACGATCCGCGCCAGACGCTCGCCCGAAATCCCAAGCCGGTTCGCCGCGACATAGGCCAGCTCAGGCGACGGGTTCAGATGAAGCGACCGCGCATCCACGCCCGCATGGCTGCGGCGCTTGAGCTCGCGCTCGATCGGGCGGCGAAGCGAGGTGGGCAGGCTCTCCACGAGTCGCGCGAGGGCGCCATCGGGCACAAAGAAAAACCCGGTCTCGAAGTCGCAAGCGTAGCCGCCCGCCTGAAGACCGGCGACCAGCTCATAGGCAAGGTGATTGGAGCCGGGATGATGCACCAAGACGCGTCGGCGCGCGCGCACCACGGCGAGCGCCGGATCGACACCTGCTGCCGGATCGGGCTCGCTCATGGCGAGCGCCCGCGAAGCCGCGCGATCAGAGCGCCGACGATCTCCCAATCGGCGGCGGTCGGACGGCACAGTTCGGCGAGGCGGAAATCCAGGTCCCGCTTCAGCGACCACGCCATGACGCTCGCGGCGACGAGTTGGGCCAGGACCAGGCTCCATGCGGCGCCAAGGAGCCCGAAGCGCGGAAGAAGGACGGCAAGCGCCGTCGCCGCGATGACGAGGCCGGCGAACTCCGCCCGACTGATGAGCAACGAGCGGTCCCAGGCCTTGAGGGCCTGGATGAACATCACCTTGGCGGCGAAGGGGATCGTGCCGAGCAGAAGTACGTGCACCACCGGAGTCGCCGGAGCGAACGCCTGGCCGAAGAGGAGCGACACCAGCCATCCGGCAAGTACCCACAAGACGATCACCGAGGCGATGGTGATCGCCAGGCCGAAGCGAAAATAGCGGCCGAAGACGACCAGCTTGCCGCCGGTTTCCGCCTGCTGGCTCACCTTGGGGAAGGCGACGTTGGCGATGGTATGAACCAGGAGCATCGGCGCGTTGGCAACCGTGAGCGCCACGACGTAAAGCCCGAGATCGGCGCTGGGCAGCCACAACGAGACGAGCGCCTGGTCGAGGCGTTGGCGGAGCGTATTGAGAATCTCGCCGAGTTGCACTTTCAGTCCATAGCTGAGAAGAGCGCGCATCTCGATGAACGGGACGCGCCAGGCAACCCAGCCGCGGCGAGCGGCGAGCGCGATCCCTGCCGCGGCCGAGACGACGTGCGCGGCGACGAATGCGACGGCAAATCCGCCGACGTCGGCATGGTCGAGGGACGCGGCAAGACCGATGAACGCGAGATAAGCCGCCGGGACCAGGCAGCGCACCACGTTCCAGGTGACGAGCTCGATCCGGCCCTGGAACAGGGCCGAGATGAACAGAGCGGCGAGATAGGTCGGCAGATAGGCAGCGAGATAGATCAGCGCCAGATGGCGCAGCGCCGGCGGGTCGTCGGCAAACACCAGCGACACGACGACCAGACCGACGGCGATCAATCCGGCCGACAGGATCGCCGTGTAGGCCGCCATCGCGGCGAATAGCTCGCGCGGGCGCGCCGCCGCGGTCGCGGCGCGGAACAGCAGGGCGTCATAGAGCCCGAGGCTGCCGATCTCCACGACGAGGCCGGCCCACAACATGATCGCGGCGAGCTCGCCGCGCCCCTCGGGCAGCAGCAGGCGCGCCGCCAGGAGGCCGGTCGCGACATTGGCGACCTGGATGACGACCGTCCCGGCAACGGAGACCGAGATGTCCTTCATGGCGGTCCGCTATCGCTCGAGTTTTCCGGGACAGACGAAGCGGAGCGCCCAGCGCAGGCCCGCGACGTCCTCCTCGAAGCTCCAGGTGGCGATGATCTCGCGGCTCTTGCGGCCCATCGCGGCGAGACGTGCCGGATCGGCCAACACGTCGCGGATCGCACGGGCCATGTCGTCAACGTCGTCGTTGCGGAATACGGCGCCGTTTTCTCCCGGTCGAACCAGATCTACGCCAGCGCCGACCCTGTCGCTGACGATGACCGCGCGGCCGGCGCACATGACCTCGTTGACGACGAGGCCCCACGCCTCCTGTCCCGAGGGCAGAATGAAGGCGTCGCATAGATCGTAGCAGCGCGGAAGCTCGGTCTGTTTCTGGAAGCCCAGGAAACGGACGGCATCGGGTGCGATCCGCGCCGCCTCGGCCTGGAGACTCGGGCGCAAGGGGCCGTCGCCGGCAAAGAGGAGATACGGCCGCCGCAGCACGGGATCGTCATGGATGCGCGCGAAGGCGGCGAGCAGCTCGGCTGGCCGCTTGCGCTCGATCAGCTTGGCGGCAAACAGCAGAACCGGCCGTCCCGGCTCGAGCCCGAGCGCGGCGCGAAAGGCCGCGCGGGTTTCGGCGGCGCGATCGGCTTCGACCCGAAAGCGGGCGTTATCGACCGCATAAGGCATCGGGAAAATGCGCGTCTCCTTGATGCCGTTGGCGAGATAGTACTGGCGGTTGAGCGCGCCGATGGCGAGGTAGGCGTCGACGTAGCGATCGACCGCGGTGAAGAAAACGCGCTTGGCCAGACGATTGGCGAGCCCGCGTGGGCGCGAAATCGAGGTCGCCTCGTCGCGCAACAGGACCTTGATGGCGCGTCGGCGCGCCGACGCCATTGCCAGGAGATGGGTCCAATGCGCATAACCGTGGACCCAAAGCGCGTCGAACTCGCCCTTGGCCAGCCGGCGCGCGAGGCCGTAGTTGAGCGGTCGCCAGAAATCGAGCGGTGGCAGGACGCCCGGCTTTGCCCGCCCGAGGAGGCGCGGCAGCACTTGGTAGTCGTAGCCCTCGAGCAGCGGCACGTCCCAGGCGATCACCTGTCCGAACTCCTCGGCCTTGAAGGCGTGCGCCGAGAAGTCAGTGCCGAAGAAAGCCGTGAGCGCGATATCCGGTTCGGCCGCGATCCGGCGCAGCAGCGGCGCCTGGTACTGGATCGGGTGCGTCACCAGGTAGGCCAGTCGCAGCTTGCGGCGGTAGGTTGCGGACATCAGGGGCCGAGTGAAAAATCGCCAGTGGGTGAGGGAAGCCGATTCGGCGTCAGCGCGCGCGCGCGGCGCTGCCGCCAAGGAGAGCGCCGGGCGCCTGGGCGGCGTAGACCGCGCGGGCCCAGGCGCGCAAGCCGGCGCCATCGGGACCGGCGCGGCCGGCGGCATTGGCGCCCATCACCCAAGCGCGTACCGGCACGACGAACCCGGTCTTGGGCCGGGCAAGGACGTCGCCCGGCAGCTTTTCGCTGGGCACATCGGCCATGTCGGATTTGGCCGGCGGCCGGAGGGTGGCGAAGAGCGGCGCCAGCCGCGAAAGAAGCACGGCGTCGACGAAGGGCACGCGTATTTCGATCGAATGCGCCATGCCGGCCCAATCGGAATCGCGCAAAAGCATATGGCGCATGTACCACTGGAATTCGAGCGCCATGACCGCGCGCCGTCCGTCGCGAATTCCGTCCATGCTGCCGGCAAGCCGGGCAAGCGGATCGAGCGCCGCGAGCCCCGCATCGACCATCTCGCGTGGCAGAAGCTGCGGCAGCTCCCAAGGCATGAACAGGCCGCGACGCAAGAGATACGCCCCGGCGTAACTTGATCCGTACTCGAGGAGACCGGCGTATTTCGGCGAGGCGAAGCGGCCGAGCCAGGGGGCTGACATGCGACGGACCATTTGGCCCAAGGCCGGAACCAACGCCGCCGGCTTGAGCATGCAGACCGTGCGCGGGATTTGCCGGAAGCTCGGGTAGCCGCCGAACATTTCGTCGCCGCCGAGACCCGACATCGCCACCTTGAGCCCGGTCGCGCGCGCCGCCTTGGCGACGAAGTAGGTGTTGACGCCGTCGATCGACGGCTGATCCATCGCCGCCATCAGCCGGTCGCGCTCGGCGATGAAATCGTGACCGAGCACCCAGCTCGTCTGGTGCCGGGTCGCGCGTTGGCGCGCCACCGCTTCGGCGAGCTTGGTTTCGTCGTTGGGCGTGTTCTCGAACTCGCGAAAACCCAGCGTCACCGTGTTGAGATTCCGCGCTCCGCCTTCGCTCGCGAGCGCGACGATCGTCGTCGAATCCAATCCGGCGGAGAGAAATACGCCGACCGGAACGTCGGCGACCAGATGATGCCGGATGCTGTCGCAAAGCGCTTCGCTCAGCAGCTCGCGCCGCGCCGCTGCGTCCGTCGGCGGCGGGCCAGCCTCGGCCAGCAGGCGTGCCACGTCGAAGAACGACGATGGCGCGCCGGCGCCGTTGGCGTCGATCCACAAACTGTGCCCGGCGGGAAGCGCCTTCACGCCACGATGGAGGGTGAATGGATCGGGCACGAAACCCCACAGGAGAAAACCGACATGGCCCGCCGGCTCGGGCCGTGTATCGATGTGCCCGCCGGCCACAAGCGCCTTTACTTGCGAGGCGATGCGCACCGTTTGGCCGTCATCGGCGTAGTAGAGCGGCTTGATGCCGAGCGGATCGCGGGCGAGAAACAGGCCTTGGCGGCCGGCGTCCCAGATGGCGAAGGCGTACATGCCGCGCAAGCGTTCGAGCATGCGCGCGCCGTCGCGGTCATAGAGATGCAGCAGAACCTCGGTGTCCGACTCGGTGCGGAACGCCCGGCCCTCGCCCTCGAGCTCGGCGCGCAGCGCCCGGTAATTGTAGATCTCGCCATTGAAGACGATGATCTTTCGGCCGTCGGCCGACAGCATCGGCTGGTCGGCGATGGCGCGCAGATCGATGATCGACAGGCGCCGGTGACCCAGTCCCACGTGGCCATCGGCCGATAGCCATTCGCCGGCGCCGTCGGGGCCGCGCGCCGCCATGTGGTCGCGGATCGTCCGCAACTCGCGCGGGCCGATCGGCGGTGCGTCGCGTCCGTAGCCGAAGATGGCGACGATGCCGCACATATTACTTAACCGCCACGGCCAGCATGTTCTGGCTCAGGACGGTGGGCGCACGCGCGCCGGTCTCGACCATGAGCCAGAACAGCAGCGCCTGGCGCAGCAGCTTCCACAGAACGAGCCGCAGCGTGCTTTTCATCCCGTGCGCGATCGGCGCGTCCTCGAAGCAGGCGACCGACCGGAAACCGGAGGCAAACAGCAGCTGAGTGATCGACTCGGGCGTGAAGGAAAGTTCGTGGGTGAGGTCGCCATAACGCGCGATGCCCCCGAACGGCGAGGCGCCGTTGGGGACATGGATGATCCATCGCCCGCCTGCCTTGAGCACGCGGCGCACCTCGTCGACCACATCGATGAGCTCGTCCTTGTGCAAATGCTCGATGACATCGAAAGCGACCACGGCCGCCTGGCTCTCAGGCCCGGTCGCCCGCAACGCCTCGAGCAGGTTCGCCTCGCGCACGCCGGCGATGCCGAGCGCGCGGGCGGCGGCGATTTGCGCCGGGCTCTCGTCGACGCCCGCGACGTTCTGGTAACCGGCCGCCTGGGCAAAATGAAGCAGCGCCCCGTGGCCGCAGCCAAGATCGAGGATCATCGCGGCGCGGTCTTGGGGAAAGTGCTCGGCGATCAGCTTTTGAAGATAGGGTCGGCGCGGGCCAAAACCGGCAAGGTCGGCCGGCGCCAGCGGCGCGGTGCCGGCGGTGACATATTGGCCGTAAATGCGCTCACGGTATTTCGACGAGCGCGGCGACGAAGACGGGGCGTCAGGCATTACCGGGGGACTCGCTCGCAGGAGACGGACGAGGGCGACCGCCATCATACACTCGCTGGCCCGACGCGAGGGTATCGCCGGCTCATGCCGGCGAAAAATATTCTCGAACGTCAGGGATGCCGCCCGGCGGCGGTGAGCGGAACCGGAATATCGTGCGGCGCGTGGTCCGAGGCCACGCCGAGATGGCGCCACAGAAGCTGGCCCAGGCGTTCGGTGAACCGTTCGTAGCGGAACACGTCGTCGACCATCCGTTTGCCGTTCTCGCCCATGTTTCGCATGAGCCCCGGATTGTCGACCAACCGCTTCAGCTCGGCCGCCAGCTGTTCGGGGCGGTCGGGATCGATGGCGACGCCGTTCGGAGTACCGGCGCTGATCGCTTCGACCGAGCCGTCCTGATTGCCGCAAATGAAGGGAACGCCGCACGCCGACGCCTCGATGAGGCCCAGCGGCACCGCCTCGCCGAGGCCGGCCGTGCCACGCGCGACCAGCACCACGACGTCGGCCGCGCTATAAAGGTAGGGCAGCGCCGGCTGGTCGACGAAGCCGAGGAACCGTACCTGCCCGGCGACACCTTGCTGGGTGGCATAGGATTCGATCGCCGCGCGATCGGGCCCATCGCCGACCACGACATAGAGCATCCTTGGGTCGCCCAACTGAGCGAGCGCGTCGATCGTCTGGCGATGGCCTTTGTTGGGTGGCAGCAGCAGGCTCGCGACCGTCATGGCGATAAAACGGCCGTCGAGATCGGCGAGCCCGAACCGGCGCGCAACCTCTTGTCGGGCCGCGCTGCGCTCGATTGGACGGAAGAAACCGGTGTCCACCGGGTCGTAGAGCAACCCGGTCGGCGGCACGCGACGGTGGAATTCAGGCAGCCGCTGGAGCGTGTACTTGCAGTCGGCGATCGCCAGGTTGGCGCGCCGGAAGGCAAACTCGCGAGGGCGCGACAGCCGGGCGAGCACGTCGATGTTGTAAATATTGACGACGTAAGGCGCGCGCATGAGCAACTTTGCCGCAAGCCCGAACCCGGCAAGAAAGACGTGATTGAGGACGACGAGCTCGAAACGTCCACGCGCGGCGATGAGGGATCGGAGCACCGAGCGTGTCGCGTGATACTTGTCGACGAATGGGACGTGGCGATCGGCCACCGCCTCGACGACACGGGTCGCCTCGCTCTGCTTGTCGAGCGAGAGGACAAAAAGATGGTGCCCCAGATCCTTGAGAGCCCGGATCTGGTGACGGCTATACGTGGCGATGCCGCCGACGCCTTCGACGTCGAACCCGATATAGAGGACGTTCATCGACTTCCGTACGGGTTGTGTGCGATCGCGACCGCCCGGGCAACGGCCGGGCACCGGCTTATATTCCCGATCGCGAGAGCCACCTTAGCCAATCGGCCGGTGGCCGGCAATCCGCCATCGTCGCCAATTTTACTCAATAACGCGGGCCTTTTTCGCCAATCGCCAGCAGACATTGGCTGAAAATCGCCTCAGCGCCGCCCTCGCCGGTCTCGGCCGCGAGAACGAGACGCAAGGCCCCCCGCACCGCCTTCCACAGTAGCCACCGCACGGCGCTTTTGGCGCCGTGCGCTACGGGCGTGTCCTCGTAGCAACGCACGCTCGCGAAACCGCAGCTGAGCAGGAGTTGGGTGATCGAGGCGCGGGTGAATGCCGTGACGGCGAGCAGGTCCCAGTAGCGCATCCGCGCGCCAAACAGCGCCTCGCCGTTGGGCACGTGCACGATCCACCGCCCGCCCGGTTTAAGCACGCGCAATACCTCGTCGGCGATCGCTGCTTGCGCGTCGAGGGCGAAATAATGGAGGAGATCGAACAAGACCACGATGTCCTGCGAGGCATCGGCTGTGGCGCCGAGCGCCGCCATGAGATCGCCCTGGCGCACGCCCGCAATGCCAAGCCGCTCTGCGGTCGCCACCTGCTCGCTCGAGGCATCGACGCCGGCAAGATTTGTGTACCCGGCTGCGCGGGCGGCCCACAGCAGCGCGCCGTGGCCGCAGCCCAGATCCAGAATCGCCACGCCGCGCTCGGCCGGAAAATGCGCCTGCACCAGGCGGTCGAGATAGGGCTTGCGATGCGCCAGTCCCGCGGCCGCCGCGGAAACGCTCGGGTGCGTCGCGACGTAGCGGGCAAGCAGGCGAGAACGAAAGTCGGGTGGGGCTTGGTCCATGGATCAAAACGGGTCGCTGTTGGCGGCGGAGCATAGCAGGGGCGCCCGCCTTGCGCCAAAATCGCCGGCCGGCAACGGCTTGCCGCGGGCGGCCGCGCTCGGCAGAATGCCGGCCGCCCTTTGCCCGTTATCCCCGGCCAAGTGCGATCGCCGCAGCCTTCCGCCCGCCGCCGGAGACCCGCTATCCGCATCCTCCACGTCATTGCTTCGCTTGCCCTGCGCACCGGCGGCCCGGCCAAAGCGGCGTTCGACATGGCGCGGGCGGTGGCAAGGCTCGGCCACGAGGTCGCGATCTTTACGACAACCCGCGAGCTCGTTGCCGCCGAACGTCAAGCGCACGCGATACCGATCATGCGCGACGGTGTCGAAATCCGTTATTTCCGGGATCACTTCCCGCGAGTCTTCGCGACCTCGTGGCCGCTTGCACGCGCGCTCGAGGCGGCGATCCCACAGGTCGACATCGTCCACCTCCACTCGCTCTATCTGTTTCACGGCTGGGCGACGGCGCGAATCTGCCGGCGGCACGGCGTACCCTATCTTCTTCGCCCGCACGGCACGCTCGATCCCTACCACTGGCGGCTGCATCGCTGGCGCAAGGCGGCGCTCGAGATCGCGTTTCAGAATCGCGTGCTGCGCGAGGCGGCGGCGCTGCACTTCACGAGCGAGGAAGAAATGCGGCGCGCTGCCCCGCACGCGCAAGGTACGCCAGGGGTCGTCGTTCCAAATGGCCTCGATCTTTCCGAGTATGCGGAGCTGCCGCCGAACGGCGAATTTCGTGCCGCGCATCCCGAGATCGGCGGACGGCGGATCGTGCTGTTCCTCGGGCGTCTCAACTTCAAGAAAGGTCTCGATCTGCTGGTGCCGGCCTTTGCCGAGGCGGCAATGGCGTACCCCGATCTCCATCTCGTCATCGCCGGACCGGACGATGGAATGGAGGGGCCGACGCGCCAGCTCGTCCAGGCAAGCGGTCTCGGGCCGCGCGTGACCTTCACCGGCATGCTAACCGGACGCGCCAAGCTCGCGGCATTGCGCGACGCGTATCTCTTCGCGCTACCCTCTTATGCGGAGAACTTCGGCATCGCGGTTGCCGAGGCGATGGCGTGCGGGCGCCCCGTCGTGATTTCGAACCAGGTCAACATCTGGCGCGAAATCGAGGCGGCCGGCGCCGGGCTCGTCGGCACGACCGACGTTGCGAGCGTGGTTAAGCAGCTCAAGGCGCTCGCGGCCGATCCACGTGCCGCCGCGGCGCTGGGCGAACGGGGAAAGGCGCTCGTCGCCGAGAAGTTCTCATGGGCGCGCATTGCGCACGACCTCGAAGCCGTGTATCGCAGGCTTGCCCGCTCCGAAAATCCGTAATGACCGAGACACCGCTTCCCATCTCCGTGGTCGTGCTGACCTTCAACGCCGAGGCGACGATCGGCGCCACGCTGGCGAGCGCGCGTGCGATCAGCGACGACGTGCACGTCGTCGATTCCTATTCGAGCGACCGCACGCTCGAGATCGCGCGCGAGGGCGGCGCGACGATCGTCCAGCACCCGTTCGAGACCTACGGCGCGCAACGCAACTGGGCGATCGACAATCTCGCCATGACGCACGACTGGCAGCTCCATCTCGATGCCGACGAGCGCCTGTCGGCCGAGCTGGCGGCGGAGCTCAAGCGCCTGTTCGCGCAAGGACCTCCCGCCGGGATCGCCGGCTATTACGTGCCGCGGCTGGTCCATTTCCACGGCCGGGCTCTGCGCCATGGCGGCATGTATCCGATCTATCATCTGCGGCTGTTCCGCCGCGGCCGTGGGCGGTGCGAGCGGCGCAAATACGATCAGCACTTTTTTGTCGATGGACCGACAGAAAATTTGGCCAATCCAATGATCGACGACATTCGCCTGTCGCTCGGCGAATGGACGCAGCGACACAATCGCTGGGCGGATGCCGAGGTCGACGAAATCCTCAACCCGACCGAGACGGGCGTGATCGCCGCCGCCAAGACCGGCGATCCGGTGGCCGAAAAGCGCGCTCAACGCGCCTGGTACTACCGCCAGCCGATGTTCCTGCGCGCGCTGCTGCTGTTCCTCTATCGCTATGTCTGGAAGCGCGGCTTCCTCGACGGCAGGGAGGGACTCATCTTCTATGTGCTGCAGACCTTCTGGTTCCGCTTTCTGATCGACGCCAAGCTTCACGAACGGTCGAAGGCGATGGGGAAGAACCGCCGGTGAGCGCGCACCCTTGCGTTCTCTGCGGCGATTTGACGACGCGTGTGCTCGCCGATTTGCACGATAACCGGTTCGGCGCGCCCGGAACCTGGGAAATCCGCCGCTGCGCGGCTTGCGGTCTCGAGCAGACCGCGCCGCTGCCGAGCGCCGCCGAACTCAAGGCGCTTTACGAGACGCATTACAATTTTGGCGGCGAAAGCGGCACCGCGTATACCGACCGGCGCGAGCGCTTCGTGCTGTCGCCGCTCTACCAGCTTCTGTTGCGCCTCGACGGCGACATTTCATTCCACGCCGAACGCGGGCACGGCCGTCTCATCGATGTCGGCTGCAACGAGGGCCGCGGGCTCGTGCTCTATCGTCGCAACGGCTTTGCTGCCGAGGGGCTCGAGCTCAATCCGCGCGCCGCCGCCGCCGCCCGCGCGCGCGGCTTCGTGGTCCATGAAATCGACATCGCGGAAATCCGGCCGGCGGAGCCCTTCGCGCGCGTCGTCCTGTCAAACGTGCTCGAGCATGCACGGGACCCACGCGCGATGCTCGGCGACGTCCACCGGCTGCTCGCTCCGGGCGGCGAGGCGTGGATCAGCCTTCCCAACAGCCGGAGCTGGCTGCGCACGCTGTTCGGGCGAAACTGGATCAATTGGCACGTGCCGTTCCATCTCGCGCATTTTTCACGCCAGCGCCTCGCCGCCCTTCTCGCCGAGGCCGGCTTTAGCGTGATCTCGGCGCGCGAGGTGACGCCGGCGTTGTGGGTCGCGCAATCGACGCTCGCCTGGGCGTTCGCCGGGCGTCCCGACCAGCCGCGCCGCTTACGCTCGGCCGCCCTGGTCGGCGCGCTGATGGCGATTGCGCGCGGTCTCCTCTTCCCGCTGCTGTGGCTCGGGAACCGGCTGGGGCGCGGTGATTGCCTGGTCGTGAAAGCGCGGCGGGCCTGAGGGGCGGATGCGCATTCTAGTCCACGATTATCCCGGCCATGCGTTCCCGGTTCAGCTTTCGCGCGCGCTCGCGGCGCTCGGCCATTCGGTGCTCCACGTCTATCTCGCATCGTTTCAGACGCCCAAGGGACCGCTGGCGCGGCGCGCGCATGATTCGCTGGGGCTGGAAATTCGTGGGCTCGCCCTCGATCGGCCATTCGCCAAGTACGATTTCGTACGACGCGTGCTCCAAGAACGCCGCTTCGGCCGGATGCTTGCCGATACGATCGAGAATTTCGTTCCCGACGTCGTGCTGTCGGGAAATGCGCCGCTGGATGTGCAAAAAGCGGCGCTCGGGGCGGCCCGCGAAGCGCACGCCGGCTTCGTGTTCTGGATGCAGGATATCTACGGGGTCGCCATCGAGCGCATCTTGCGCAAGAAGCTCCCCGTCCTCGGTCATGCGATCGGCGCCTGGTATGCGCGTCTCGAGCGGCGCCTCGTGCGCAAAAGCGACCACACGGTCGTGATCAGCGAGGATTTCATGCCGATTCTTGGCCGGTGGAGTGTGCCGCGCGAGCGGCTGACGGTGATCGAGAATTGGGCGGGGCTGGACGAGCTGGCGGCGCGCCCGCGCGCCAATTCCTGGGCCGCGGCGCACGGCCTCGTCGGCAAGACGGTGCTGCTCTATGCCGGCACGCTCGGCCTTAAGCACGATCCCGAGATGCTGCTTGGGCTGGCGCATGCGTTCGAGGGTCGGCCGGAGGTGCGCATCGTCGTCGTGTCCGAAGGGCTCGGCGCCGACTGGCTCGCCGCCCACGCCAAAGGTCACGATAATCTGCAGCTATTGCCGTTCCAGCCCTTCGAGCGACTGCCGGACGTCCTTGCCGCGAGCGACGTTTTGGTCGCCATTCTCGAGCCCGACGCGGGCGTCTATTCGGTGCCCTCGAAGGTGCTGACCTATCTTTGCGCCGGGCGGCCGGTGCTTGCGGCGATTCCACCGCAGAACCTTGCCGCACGGATCCTGGAGCAAAACCGCGCCGGCCTGGTCGCGCCGCCCGGCGACTCGGCCGCATTCGCCGCGGCGGCCAAGCGGCTCGTCGGCGACCCGCACTTGCGCCAGGAACTCGCCAATAACGCGCTGGACTACGCCGCCAAGACCTTCGATATTAATTCAATCGCGGCGCGGTTCATGGCGATTCTCGCGCGCGTCGGCCGGCGCTGAACCAGGCGCCCCTCGTTCACGGGTACGAAGCTTGAGCCGGATCGATCTCGACCGCTTTTGGGCGCAGGAACTCGACGCGCACGCGGACGCGCTCGCCGCGACGCGCAAGATGCTGCTGCCGGAGTTCCGGCTTCTGGTCGCGGCATCCATCCGCACGCTCAAACGCGGCGGAAAAATCCTGTTTTTCGGCAATGGCGGCAGCGCCGCCGATGCCCAGCATCTGGCGACCGAACTCGTCGCGCGTTATGCGAGCGACCGCAAGGCGCTTCCGGCCCTCGCGCTCACCACCGACACCTCGGCGTTGACCGCGATCGGCAACGACTACGGGTTCGAGCGCCTGTTCGCCCGCCAGATCGAGGCGTTGGGGCGGCGCGGGGATCTGGCGATCGGCATCACCACGTCGGGGAATTCGGCCAATGTCTTGCGCGGGCTCGAGACGGCGAAGGCAATGGGTATCGGGGCCGCGGCGCTCACCGGCGGCTCCGGCGGCGCGGTTAAAAAGATCGCGAGTCCTTGCCTCATCGTGCCGGCGGCTGCGACGGCGCGGATCCAGGAGATGCATATCACGATCGGCCAGATGCTGTGCGCCGCGATCGAGCGCGAATTGGGATTGGTGGTCGCTTGAGCGGCGGGAAGGCGCGCGCGGGTTCGATGCCGCACGGCGCGGAGCTTGCCGGGATGGTCGAGCGCTTGAAGGGTGCCCGCGTGTTGTGCGTCGGCGACGTGATGCTCGATCGCTTCGTTTACGGGCATGTCGAGCGCATCTCGCCCGAAGCGCCGATCCCGGTGCTGCGTGTCGAACGCGAGGAAGCGATGCTGGGCGGCGCCGGCAATGTCGTGCGCAACCTCATCGGCCTCGGCGCCATCGCCGAATTCGTCTCGGTGGTCGGCAACGACGCGGCAGGACGCGAAATCACCGCTCTTGTCGGCCGGCTCGACCATGTGGAGCCGCATCTGCTGGTCGAGAGCCGGCGGCGCACTACGATCAAGACGCGCTTTGTCGCCGGCAATCAGCAGCTCCTGCGGACCGACAGCGAGACGGCGATCGAGGTCGGCGAGGTGATCGATGGCGATATCGTGCGCCTGGCGATGGCTGCGATCGCCGATTGCGCGGTGATGGTGCTCTCGGATTACGCCAAGGGCGCGCTCACCCCGATCGGAACCTCGGCGATGATCGCGGCCGCGCGCGCGGCGGCGAAGCCGGTGGTGGTCGATCCCAAGGGTCCCGACTACGCGCGCTATCGCGGCGCAAGCGTACTCACCCCCAACCAGCGCGAGCTCGCCGTGGCGGCGCAAATGCCGGCCGAAAATCCCGCCGAGGTCGAGGCGGCGGCGAAGAAACTGCTCGACCAATGCGGCGTCGATGCGATCCTCTGTACGCGCGGCGCCGATGGCATGACGTTGGTCACCAAGGCGGGCGGGGTGCACCACCTGCCGGCAGCGGCGCGCGAGGTGTTCGACGTTTCGGGCGCCGGCGATACGGTCGTGGCGGCGCTTGCCGCCGGACTTGCGGGCGGGCTTTCGCTGGTCGATTCGGCGCATCTCGCCAATGTCGCGGCGGGCGTCGTCGTCGCCAAGGTGGGGACCGCGGTCGCCTATGCCGACGACCTGGTGCGCGCGCTCCGCCACCAGGACCTGGCGAGCGGCGAAGAGAAGCTGGTGACGCTCGACCAGGCGATCGACCGGGTGGCCGTGTGGCGCCGTCAGGGTCTGAAAGTGGGCTTCACCAACGGTTGCTTCGACCTCCTGCATCCCGGCCACGTCTCGCTGATGGCGCAGGCCAAGGCGGCGTGCGATCGCTTGATCGTCGCTCTCAACAACGACGCCTCGGTTCGCAATATCAAGGGCGAGGGACGCCCGGTGCAGAACGAGACGGCGCGCGCGGCCGTCCTCGGCTCGCTTGCGACGGTCGATCTGGTGGTGATCTTTGGCGAAGACACGCCCGTGAAGCTCGTCGCGGCGCTAAAGCCCGACGTGCTGGTCAAGGGCGCCGACTATACGCTCGATACGGTGGTCGGCGCCGATCTGGTGCAAAAGTGGGGCGGTCGCGTGCTG
>CAZLYV010000031.1:6307-15191 GCA_964563665.1 uncultured Acetobacteraceae bacterium | reverse complement strand
TAGCGCCGAGCGCGTCGCCTGGGATCGAGCGCCTCCTGCAGCTCGTCGCCGAGCAGATTGCACGCGGCGACGGTGAACAGGATAAGAAGGCCGGGATATACGGCGAGCCACGGCGCCGACCAGATCACCTCCTGGGCGTTGGTCAGCATGTTGCCCCAGCTCGGCAGCGGCGGCTGGATGCCGAGGCCGAGGAAGCTCAGCACCGACTCGAAAAGGATGATCTGTCCGACGGCCAGCGTCGTCGCGACGATGATCGGCGACACGGCATTGGGCAAGATATGGACCAGCATCACTCGGAGAGGTCGCGCGCCAAGGGCCTCGGCGGCACGCACGAAGTCGCGCGCGCGCAGCGACAGCGTGACGCCGCGCACGAGCCGCGCGACGGTGGTCCAGCCGACCAGCGCCGTTATGGCGATGATGCGATAGAGGCTGACGGTCTCCGAACGCACGAGCTCGTCGGCGAGGCCCAGTTTCGTCAGATCGATCGCCGCCAGCACGATCAGGAGCGGCAGCAGCGGCAGCGCGATTACCCCGTCGGTGAGCCGCATCAGCGCGGCGTCGAATTGACCGCCGAAATAGCCGGCGACGAGGCCCACAGCAGTACCGATCGTCGCCGCCACCAGCGCGGCGACGATGCCGACGGCAAGCGACACCCGGCCCCCGTAAAGCAGCCGCAACAGCACGTCGCGCCCGATCTCGTCGGTGCCGAAGGGATGGCCGGCCGAGGGCGGCTGGAAGCGCTCGAGAAGTTCGGCGGCGGCTGGATCGACGCCCAGGATCGATTGGATCAATGGCGCCGCGAGCGACAGCGTGGCAAGCGCCGCGAGAACGGCCAATGCCGCCAGCGCCAGCGGGCGCTCGACGATCGCATTCACGACGATACCGCCTGTCGATTCTCCGATCCGGCATAGGAGATGCGCGGATCGAGCGCCGCGTAGGCGAGATCGGCGATGAGATTGCCGGCAAGCGTCAGCAAGGTTGCGAACAGCAACGCCACCAGCGCCAGGTTGAAGTCGTTCCCCATCACCGAGTCGTAGATCAGCTTTCCCATCCCCGGATAGGCGAACATCGTCTCGGTGATGAGCGCGCCCGAGAAAAGCCCGCCGAACCCCAGCGCCATGATCGTCGTCACCGGGATCATCGCGTTTCTGAGCGCGTGGCCGACCACGGTGCGTGTCTCGCTCGCCCCCTTGGCGCGGGCGGTGCGGATCCAATCCTGCTGCAGGGCCTCGCGCATCGCCGCGCGCATGTAGCGCGCGTATGCGCCAGCCTCGACGATCGCCAGCGTGGTCACCGGCAGAACGAGATGGCGTACATCGTCGAAGAAGCCGCTTTGTCCAGGGATCCCCACCCCGCCGGCTGGCAGCCAGCCCAGCGTCACCGCGAAGAGGAGGATCAGCATCAGCGCGAGCCAGAATGTCGGCAACGAGATGGCGACGAAGCACGCGAGATTAATCGCGCCGTCGGCGATGCCGCCGGGACGCGCCGCGGCGTAGATGCCGGCCGGCAGGCCCACCGCAAGCGCCAAGATAAACGCCCCGATCATCAGCGCCGCCGTATTGGCAAGACGTAACCCCAGCACGTCGGTGACCGGGCGCGCATAGGCCCGGCTATAGCCGAGATCGCCGGAAAGCGCGTCGCCGGCCCAGGCGAGGTAGCGCTCGACGATCGGCCGATCGAGCCCGTGGATCCGCCGCAGGCGCTCGGCGTCCGCCTGGGTGAGCTTGGGATTGGCGCTGATCATGAGGTCGATCGGATCGCCCGGCATCAATCCGATCAAGCCGTAGATGACGAACGACATCAGGGCCAGTACGACGAGGCCCTGGACCAGGCGATGGAGCAGGAAACGGGCCATGCGCCGGCGCGCCTCAAGCCGTCACGGCCGGACGCTCCAGTCCTCGACCCACAGGGTCGTCGAGTACTGGTGGCCGGTCGGCTCGATGCCGGCGAGCCACTTCGGCACGATGAAGGCATCGGCGCGGAAGTAGAGCGGAAGCGCGGGCAATTCCTCGACGTAGATCTCCTGCAACCGGCGCCACAGCAGGCGACGTTTGTCGCGATCGAGCTCGACCTCGATGTCCTCGATCAGCTTGTCGGCCTCGGCATTGCGGAACCCGGTGTCGTTCTGGCCGGCATAGTTGTTCGCTGGCGTGGGGATGTGGTCGGAGTGCATGGTCGTACGCGGCACGTTCTCCGGGCTGCTGATCCAGGCGAACATCGCCATCGCCGGGTATTGCCGCTTGCGCACGGTCTCGCCGAAGAAGACGCGCGCCGGCTCGTTGCGCAGGCGGACATCGATGCCGGCCTTGCGCCACTGGCTTTGCAGCACCTGTTGCACGGTCTCGCGCGTCCGGTTGCCGGCGGTGGTCATCAGCTCGAGCGACAGCCGCTCGCCCGCCGCGTTGTGCCGGAAGCCGTCCTTTATCGCGCCCCAGCCGGCCGCATCGAGTAGCGCGCCCGCGCGCGCGGTGTCGTAACGGTATTTCGGCAGCTCGTCGAAGGCGATCCAGTCGAGCGGGCTCACGAACGAATGCGCGACCGGCTGGCGGCCGGAAAAAAGCTGCCGGCTCAGCGTCTCGCGGTCGAGCGCGTAAAGCAGCGCGTGGCGGACGCGCATGTCCTTGAGACTCGGGTTATCGAGGTTGAGGTCGATGTGCTCGTAAATCAGGCCGGCTTTGTAAGTCACATCGTAGCGCTCGCCGTGGCGCTTCTCGAAGGCGAGCGCCTGGTCGAGCGAGAGCCCAAGCTCGCCGGCGATGTAGTCGATCGTTCCGGAGAGGAGATTCGCCTCGAGCGCCGCCGTGTTCTCGATCACCCGCACGACGATCCGCTTGAAGGCGGGCTTTCGCCCGTACCAGGCCGGGTTGGACTCGAGCACGACGTGCGAACCGGGCGATACCTGCGTGATGCGGTAGGGGCCGAAGGCAAGGCCGGGGTTGGTTGAATCAGAATCGTAGGTGGTGCGCCGCCGGTAGTTTTCCGGATCGGCGAAGTGCTTGCGCTCGAGATGCGCCGGCACGAGCTGGAAATCGTTGATCGCGTTGTATTCGAAGGTGAGCTTGTCGATGTTGAGAGTGAAGGTCTTGTTGTCGAGGACGTCGATTTTGAAAATACGCTTGTAGGTCTCGAGGTCGCTCACCCCCGATTTGGGATGACGACCGACCTCCCAGGCGAACAGCACATCATCGGTGGTGACCGGGGTGCCGTCGCCCCAGGTCGCCTTCGGCTGGATCGTGTAGGTGACCGCGACGCCCTTCTTGCCGTCCGGCAAGTCGAGCACCTTGGCCTTGCCGTTCTCGAAGGTCGGAAGTTCGACGCACAGAAGGCAGACGAGCTTCCAGTCCTTGTCGTAAACGGTGAAGGGGCGCTGCGTCATCGCGAGCACGTAGGATTTGGCGAGCATCGCGTCGATGTTGGGATGAAAGGTGGACGGGAACTGGGTGATCCCGATGACAAGCTCGTCCTTGGCCGCGTATGCCGGCGCGACGCCAAGCCCGAGCATCGCCGCAAGGCACAGGCTGGCGATCGAACCGAAAAACCGCCTCAGCGTCATTTTTGCTTGTCCCGCCATGGCGCGAACCAGCCAAGACTGTCGGTTGTCGTCCCCGTCGGCCGGTACTCGGCGCCGACGAAGCCAGCATAGCCGATCCGGTCGAGTGCGGCGAACACGTTGGGGTAATTGATCTCGCCGGTGCCCGGCTCGTGGCGTCCGGGAGTATCGGCGAATTGGATGTGGCCGATGCGCTCCGCGAGCCGCGTCATCGTCGCGATCAAATCGCCTTCCATGATCTGCATGTGATAGCAGTCGTATTGCAGCGCGACGTTCGCGGCGCCTGCGGCATCGATGAGCGCGATCGCTTGGGCGGAACGATTGACGAAAAATCCCGGTACGTCGCGCGTATTGATCGCCTCGATGCAGACCGTGGCGCCGATCGGTTCCATGGCTTTGGCGGCGGTGTACATATTCTCGACCAGCACGGCACGGCAGGCGGCCGGATCCTGCTTCGGGCCCGGAATGCCGGCCAACAGATTGAGCCGCTTCACGCCAAGCCGCTCGGCATAGCGGCGCGCAAGGTCAATCCCGGCGCGAAACTCGTCCACCCGGTCGGGGAGCGCGCCCAAGCCGCGGTCGCCCCGGCCGGTGTCGCCGGCAGGAAAGTTGATAAGCGCCATCGTGACGCCCGCGCCTTCGCACGCCCGCGCGATATCGTCGGCCGGAACGACGTAGGGAAACTGGAGCTCGACCGCGCGGAAGCCCGCCTTGCGCGCAAGGCCCGGCCGCTCGAGGAGCGGCGCGTCGGCGAACAGCATCGAAATATTGGCGGAAAAGCGCGGCATCGCGTGCTCGCCCTGCGGGCTCAATCACTCGCGGCTCAGGCGCTCGCCTTCGCCGGGCCCTCGCCGCCGATGCCGCCATGCGCGGCCGACCATTCGGCTGGCCGTTCGAGGAAATTTCGCACCTCGCGTAGCTCCTCGGCGGCGAAATATCGCCCTTCCTCGGCGAGTTCGAGCACATCCCACCAGGTGGCGAGCGCATGCAGGTTGACGCCGACGCTGCCCAGCGTCTCGGTGCTCTGCGGAAAAATTCCGTAATAGAAGATGACGAAGGCGTGGCTCACCTCGGCCCCGGCCTCGCGCAGCCCGTTGCAGAAATGGACCTTGCTCTTGCCGTCGGTCGCCAGATCCTCGACCAGCAGAACGCGTTGGCCGGGCTTCAGGTCGCCCTCGATCAGCGCGTTGCGGCCGAAACCTTTCGGCTTCTTGCGCACATACAACATGGGCAAATTGAGTCGGTCGGCGATCCAGGCGGCAAACGGGATACCGGCGGTCTCGCCGCCGGCGACCGCGTCGATCGTCTCGAAGCCGATTTCGCGCTCGATGGTTTCGACCGCCATCGCCATCAGCTTGGTGCGCGCGCGGGGGTACGAGATCAGCTTGCGGCAGTCGATGTAGGTCGGGCTCGCCCAGCCGGAGGTGAAGACATACGGCTTCACGGCGTTGAAGTGGACCGCCGTGGTCTCGATCAGGATGCGCGCCGTGGTGCGGGCGATTTCATCAGGGGTCATGCGCGGGACTCGGGAGCTTGGGGCTTTTCCTCTTTTGGCCCAAGCGCGCGTGCCGCGCAATCGCTTTTCGAGGCGCTGGCGAAACCCGGATCACACGGCGGCGGATCCGCTCCGCCGCGTTCCCAGACGCCGCCGTGTCGGGTCCGGTATCGAGGCTCAGCGGATGACGATGATGATTTCGATGCAGATGATCACGCCGTCGATCCTGATGCAAATGCGCACGACAATCCCCACGGGCCGCGCAATTACCTCGACCTTGGTCGGCCGGGCTCCGGCCGCGGTGGCGAGCCGGCGCAACGTCGATTGATCCTTGCGTCGCGCGGCGGCGAAAAACTTGGCGGCGAAAGCCGTATCCAGCGCAAGCCGTGCGGTCAAAATCGCGAGTGGACCGCTCGCCTCGGCCAGCACCGATCCGGTCGGGCGTTTTGATGTCGCCATTTGGGGGCCTCCATGTTTGTCGTCAAGGGAAGACCGGCGCGCCGCGGGCGAAGACCCAAGAGGCCGGCCCTTCGATGCACAACTAATACGATATTATTACTTCTGATGTTCGATTATTGCGAGTCTTTTATGGAACTCGCCGGACAACAAATGTTCCGAGTACGGAATAACTTGCACGGTTGTTCGACGTCCGCCCTCGGCACAGCGTCGCGATCGTCTTATGGCTGCGCGAGTGCCCGTTCGAGTACGCAAGCGACATGGACGGCCTCGCGCTGGGCGCCGTCCCGAATCTGGTGACGGCAGCTCGTTCCGTCGGCGACGAGGAGAACATCGTCGCCCGCTGCGCGCACGGCCGGCAGCAGCGACAGCTCGGCCATCTTCATCGAAATGTCGTAATGCGCCGCCTCGTAGCCGAAGGCGCCCGCCATGCCGCAGCAGCTCGACGCGATGGTCTCGACCTCGAGATCGGGAACGAGCCGCAGCGCCGCCTCGACGGCGCCCATCGCGCCGAAGGCTTTCTGGTGGCAATGCCCGTGGACCAGCGCGCGCGCGGCCGACAGCGGCTTCAATTTGAGGGCGGAAAGCCGCCCGGCGTTGTGTTCGGCGGCAAGAAATTCCTCGAACAGCATGGCGCGCCCTGCGAGCGCCTCGCTGTCGGGCCCGGGAAGCATGGCGAGGAATTCGTCGCGGAGCGTCAACAGGCACGATGGCTCGAGCCCGACGATGGCGACACCACGCGCGACAAAAGGCGCCAGCGTATCGATCATGCGCCGCGCCTCGACCCGCGCTTGCTCGACCAGTCCTTCGGCAAGAAAAGTCCGGCCGCAACACAAGGGCCGGCCGCCGTCGTTGGGGACGGCGACGGTGACGCGGTATCCCGCCGCCTCGAGCACGTGAAGGGCGGCACGCGCGTTTTCGGGCTCGAAATAGGTCGTGAACGTATCGACGAGTAGCACGAGCTCAGGGCCGGTGCCGACTCGCTCGGCCGCCTCGCTCGGCCGGAACACGTCGCTGCGCCACATCGGCAGCGGGCGTCTGGCGCTGAACCCGGCAAGCCATTCGGAGAGCCGTGCCAGCATCGGCGCGCGGTTGCGCAGGTTCAGGATGGCGGCGAACTTCGCGGCGTAAGGCGCATAGCGCGGCAGGTAAGCGATCAGCCGCTCTTTCAACGTCAGGCCGTGCCGCCGGTTCCAGGCATGGCGGAATTCGATCTTCATCCGCGCCATGTCGACGCCGGTCGGGCATTCCCGCTTGCAGCCCTTGCAGGCGACGCAGAGCTCCATCGTTTCGCGCATCGCGTCGGAGACGAGCGCGTCGGCTCCAAGCTGTCCGGTAATCGCAAGACGCAAGGTGTTGGCGCGGCCGCGGGTGAGGTGCTGCTCGTCCCCCGTCACCCGGTAGGATGGGCACATCACGCCGACGTCCGCCTTGCGGCATTCGCCGTTGTTGTTGCACATCTCGACCGCCGCCGGAAATCCGCCCCAGGCCGACCAGTCGAGCGCCGGCGTGAAGGGCAGGGCCGCGTAACCCGGCGGATAGCGCAAAAGCGTGCGGTCGTCCATTTTGAGCGGGCGGACGATCTTGCCCGGGTTGAACAGCCCCTCGGGGTCGAAGGCGTCCTTGACCGCCTCGAAGGCGCGCACGATCGGCGCGCCGAACATCGGCTCGTGGAATTCCGAGCGCACGATCCCGTCGCCGTGCTCGCCGGAGTGCGACCCCTTGAATTCGCGCACCATGGCGAACGCCTCCTCGGCGATCGCGCGCATTTTTTTCGCATCGGCCGGATCCTTGAGGTTGAGGATCGGCCGAACGTGGAGCGTGCCGACCGAGGCGTGCGCGTACCACGTGCCCTTGGTGCCGTATTTGCGGAACACGTTGGTAAGACGTTCGGTGTACTCGGCCAGATCCTCGAGCGGCACCGCGCAATCCTCGATGAAGGACACCGGCTTTCCCTCGCCCTTCATCGACATCATGATGTTGAGGCCCTGCTTGCGCACCTCCCAGACGGCGCTCTGGAACGCCGGATCGGTTGACTCGACGACACTCGCCGGAAATCCAAGGTCACCCATCAGCTCGACGAGCCGGCGAAGCTTGCGCTTCTCCTCCTCGAGGTTTTCGCCGGCAAACTCGACCAAGAGAATGGCGTCCGGCTCGCCGCGCACGAATCGATCGATGACCGGCCGGAACATGGCGATATCGCGGGCAAGCTCGATCATCGTCCGGTCGATCAGCTCGACCGCCGTTGGGTCGAGCTTGACGATGTGCCTCGTTGCGTCCATCGCCTTGTAGAACGTGGGGAAGTGGCAGACGCCCAGAACGCGGGCCGGCGGAATCGGCCAGACATCGAGCTGGAGCCGGGTGAAGAACCCAAGCGTGCCCTCCGAACCGACCAATAGCTTCGCCATGTTGTGGCCGGGTTGATTACGATTTAGACCCGGGATCGCGTGCGGGCGGATCATGTCGATGTTGTAGCCGCCCACGCGGCGCAGCAGGCGCGGCCAGCGCTCCGAGGCGAGCGCTTCGCTCACGCCATCGACGATATTCCGCGTCGTCGCGATCAGTTCGCGATAGCGCGCCTGCGCCGGGAACCCGTCGAGAACTTCGGGCACCTCGCCAAACGAAGAGGTCGAGCCATCGGCAAGAATGGTGTCGATGGTCCGCACGTTATGGACCATGTTGCCGTAGCGAATCGAGCGCGCGCCGCACGAGTTGTTGCCGGCCATGCCGCCGATCGTGCCGCGGCTGCCGGTCGAGATATCGACCGGAAAGAACAGGCCTGCTTTGCGAAGTTGCTGGTTGAGCCGGTCGAGCGTAAGCCCCGGCTCGACCCACACCGTCCGACTCTCCTGGTCCAGGCTCAGCAGGCGATCGAGATACTTCGAGGTGTCGATGACGAGCGCGCGGCCCACCGTCTGTCCGCATTGCGACGTGCCGCCGCCGCGCGGTAGCACCGGCACGCCGGCCTCGCGCGCGATTCCAATCGCCGCCTGGATATCGTCGACGTGCCGGGGCACGACGACGCCGATCGGTTCGATCTGATAGATCGACGCGTCGGTCGAATAGCGGCCGCGGCTGAAGGCGTCGAACAACACCTCGCCGCGGAGCTCGCGCTTCAGCCGCAGGGCAAGCGCGCTGTCGCCGGGCTTGACGTTAGCGGCGTCGATGCGCCGGCGTGGCGCGGGTTGGGGGAGTGGCATGGACCGGCGGCCTGCAATCGATGATGTTCGCTCCCGGGCGCGCCATGTTCCGGCGCAAGCGCGCTGGCGCGGCGGTCGCTCGGCTCAACCGTCGTAGACTGCCACGTGTCCGGCGCTGGCGTAAGCCAGGATCCGGGCATCGGCGGTCATCAGGCGCGACGATGTCGTTCGCGCCGTGGCGAC
>CAZLYV010000031.1:0-6207 GCA_964563665.1 uncultured Acetobacteraceae bacterium | reverse complement strand
CACGGCCTTGCCTCGCGCGCGACGCCGGTTATGATCGCGCGCCAATTTCGCAGCGCTCACCGGAGTAACATAGGCCATGGCCTCCGCCAGCACCGAGACCAACCGCCGCCGGGCGGGGCGTCATTTTCTGCAGATACCCGGGCCGACCAACGTGCCCGAGCGGATCTTGCGCGCGATCGACCAGCCGACGATCGACCATCGCGGGCCGGAGTTCGGCCGGCTGGGGCGCGAGGTGCTGGAGGGAATGAAGGGGATCTTCAAGACCACGCGCGCGGTGGTGATCTATCCGGCCTCGGGGACGGGGGCGTGGGAGGCGGCGCTGGTTAACACGCTGTCGCCCGGCGACCGGGTGCTGATGTTCGAAACCGGCTGGTTCGCGACGCTTTGGCGGGAGATGGCGGGACGGCTGGGGCTCGAGATCGATTTCGTGGCCGGCGATTGGCGAACCGGCGCCGATCCGGCGGCCCTCGATGCGAAGCTCGCCGAGGACAAGGCGCAGCGGATCAAGGCGGTGTGCGTGGTCCATAACGAGACCTCGACCGGGGTGGTGAGCCGCATCGACGAGCTTCGACGGGCGATCGATCGCGCGCGCCATCCGGCGCTGTTCATGGTCGATACGATCTCCTCGCTCGCCTCGATCGATTATCGGCACGACGAATGGGGGGTCGACGTCACGGTGGCCGGCTCGCAGAAGGGGCTGATGCTGCCGCCCGGCCTGTCGTTCAACGCGCTCAGCGACAAGGCGCTGGCCGCATCGAAATCGGCCCGGCTGGCGCGCTCGTACTGGGACTGGACCGCCATGCTGGCGGCGAACAAGACCGGCTACTTCCCCTACACGCCCGGCACCAATCTGCTCTATGGCCTGCGCGAAGCGATCGCCATGCTGCGCGAGGAGGGGCTGGAGAATGTCTTCGCCCGCCATGCCCGCCACGGCGAGGCGACACGGCGCGCGGTCCGGGCGTGGGGACTCGAGGTGCTGGCGAAGAACCCGGTTGAATACTCGGGTTCGCTCACCGCCGCCATCCTGCCCGACGGCCATGACGCCGACGAGCTGCGCCGGGTCATTCTCGATCACTTCGACATGTCGCTGGGCCAGGGCTTGGGCAAGCTCAAGGGCAAGATTTTCCGCATCGGCCACCTCGGCGACTTCAACGATTTGATGCTGATGGGCACGCTCGCCGGCGTCGAAATGGGCCTGGCGCTTGCCAAGGTGCCGCATAAATCGGCCGGCGTTGCCGCGGCGATGGATTATCTCGGCGAAACGGCCGGAAACTGACATCTCGGGCCACGCGCGTATTTCGTGGCAAGGAAAATTCGATGACCACCACCAGCACGCTCGCTCTCATCCTCGCCGTGTTCGTGCTCGGCGTCACGCCGGGACCGGCGGTGTTCGCGACGATCGCCCGCGCGCTCGCTTCGGGCTTTCGCCCGGCGGCGGCGCTGCACGTGGGCGTGGTTATCGGCGACATCGTGCTGCTGCTTCTGACGATCTTCGGCCTGGCCGCGGCCGCCCAGGCGATGGGCGACATGTTCGTCGTGGTCAAGGTCCTTGGCGGCCTCTATCTGATCTGGCTGGGGTGGCGGATGTGGACGGCCGTACCGACGGATCCGGCGGCGGCGGCCGCGTCGGGCGCCGCGAATCACGCGCTCGCAACCGCCCCCGCGGCGCGACGCAATGTGGTGACCGGGCTGATGATCACGCTCGGCAATCCCAAGGCGATCCTGTTTTATGCCGCTTTTCTGCCCACCTTCATCGATCTGACCCAGATCACCGGACGCGACGTCGCCATCATCCTCGCCGTCATCGTCGCCGTTCTCACCGTCACGAACCTGAGCTACGCCGCGCTCGCTTCCCAGGCGAGAGCGTTTCTGCGGAGCCGGCGGGCAATGCGCAACCTCAACCGGTCCGCAGGCACGATCATGATCGGCGCCGGTCTCGTGGTCGCCACGCGCTAAGCGGGCCTTAGCCGAGATCGGTATTGCGCTTTTCGCCGCGCCATTCGAGCGGCACACCCTCGGGAGTCTCGCTGCCGCCGCGATAGCGGTAGACGCCTTCGCCGATCGCCAGCACCCGGCCGTCCTTGTCGGTCACCTCGACCGACGCGACGAAGATCTTGCGGCCGCCGCCGCGCACCCGGGCCCGCGCCGTGATCGTGCCGCTCGATACTTGGGCGAGAAACTGGGTCGACAACGAAACCGTGACGGTGCGGCGCACGTGCCCGGCGAGCGCGCAGTGGCAGCCGGCATATCCTCCGGCGGCATCGATCAGCGTCGTCATGACGCCGCCATGCACCACGCCGCCGCGGTTGAGGTGCCGCGGACCAATGGTGAGGGTCAGCACCGCATTGCCGTTCGACCATTCGGCCAGCCGATAGCCGACAAGCTGGCGAAAGCCGCTTGGCGCGTCGGTCAACGTCGGGAGGGGGGCGGGTTTCTCGTTCATTACTATGAAGCCTAGCCGCAACTGGCGGGTGAAGTAAATCCGTCAGCCGGGGCGGATGATTGACAGCCCCGGGAACCCGCCCTTAACTGCCGGTATCGCCTCGTTTTCCAGACCAAGGACCGTTCGCATGAGCCTTCCCGGCCCGTCTTCCTCGTTGCACCGCGAGGCCCGTGCGAAATCGGCTCGGAGCGGCGGCCAGATCCTGGTCGATCAGCTCCTCGTCCATGGCGCCGACATGGCGTTCTGCGTCCCGGGCGAGAGTTATCTCGAGGTGCTCGATGCCCTTTACGATGCGCCGGAGCTTCGCCTCATCAACGCGCGCCACGAGGCCGGGGCCGCCAACATGGCCGAGGCTTATGGAAAGCTCACCGGGCGGCCGGGCCTCTGCCTTGTCACCCGCGGACCCGGCGCCTGTCACGCCGCCGTAGGCGTACACACGGCTCATCAGGACTCGACGCCGATGATCCTGCTCATCGGCCAGGTCGGGCGCGACGCGCTCGAGCGCGAGGCGTTCCAGGAGGTCGATTACCGCAAGATGTTCGCCCCTCTCGCCAAGTGGGCGGCGCAGATCGAGCGGGCCGGACGGATTCCGGAATTCATGGCGCGCGCCTACCACGTCGCGACATCGGGTCGGCCGGGCCCGGTCGTGCTGGCCCTGCCGGACGACATGCTGCTCGATCGCGTCGTCGTGGCCGATGCCAGGCGGTATACGGCCGTCCAGGCCCGGCCGGCGCCCGAGGATCTTTCGCGCCTCGGCGAAATGCTGTCGCGGGCCGAGCGACCGTTGATGCTGGTCGGCGGTCCGGCATGGACCGATCTGGCGTGCCGGCAGATTCTGGCGTTCGCCGAAGCAAATGATCTCGCGGTCGCCTGCTCGTTCCGGCGCCAGGACATCATCGACAACCGCAACCGCTGCTACGTGGGCGATATCGGAACGTCGGGGCCGCCCGCGCTGATCGAGCGCGTGAAGCAGGCCGACCTGCTGCTGGTGGTGAACGCGCGGCTTGGCGAGATGACGACGCAAGGCTACACGACGCTCGCATTGCCGGTGCCGAAGCAGACGCTGATCCACGTTCACCCGGATGCCGACGAGCTCGGTCGCGTGTTTCAGCCGGATCTGGCGATCCAGTCGGGGGCCGCCGCCTTCGCCGCGACGCTCGGTGGACAAGCGCCTGCCGCCGGCCGCCGCTGGCGTGCGTGGAGCGAGGCGGCGCGCAGGGATTATCTCGCCACGCTGGTGCCCACGCCCTACAACGGGCCGTTCGACGCCGGCAAGGCGATGCTTGAGTTGCAGAAACTGCTGCCCGCCGACGCTATCGTCACGCTGGACGCCGGCAACCACACCGGCTGGCCGCAGCGCTATCTCCAGTATTACCGGCCGGGGCGCGAAATCGGCCCGACCAGCGGCGCCATGGGCTATTCGGTTCCCGCCGGCGTGGCGGCGAAGATTCTCCACCCCGGTCGCGTCGTCGTTTCTTGCGTCGGCGATGGCGGCTTCATGATGACCGGGCAGGAGGTGGCGACCGCCGTTCAGTACGGGGCGCCGCTCGTCGTTCTGGTGTTCAACAACCGCATGTACGGAACGATCCGCATGCACCAGGAGCGCGACCATCCGGCGCGGGTCGTCGGCACCGATCTGCCCAGCCCCGACTTCGCGGCGTATGCGCGCGCGCTCGGCGGGCACGGCGAGACGGTCACCCGGACCGACGAGTTCGCCGATGCGTTCCGCCGTGCGCTTGCCTCGGGAAAACCGGCGGTGATCGAGCTCAAGACCGATCCCGAGGTGATCAGCACGCGGACCACGATCACCGCGATCCGCGAAAAGGCGTTGGCGCGCGCCCGCGCGCCCGCGTGAGCGTGTCCGTACGTTGGGGCGAAGTCGGGCGTATGGCCGCCATGCGACGCGCGTGAGGGTGGGTTCGCGTTGTCGTCCCCCGGCGTGAAAGGCTAGGATCGCCGCCATACGCTGTTGGTGCGGCAGGAACTCTTCGCGGGAAAGGACCAATTCGATGGCTAGGAAGAAAGAATCATCGGGCAAGCCGGGCACGCGCACGCCAAATCTGCGCAGCCGCCAGTGGTTCGGCCGGGTCGACCGCGACGGCCTCGTGCACCGGAGCTGGATGAAGAACCAGGGGTTGCCGCATCACTTGTTCGACGGTCGGCCGGTGATCGGCATCTGCAATACCTGGTCCGAGCTTACGCCCTGCAATGCCCATTTCCGCGACATCGCGCAGTACGTCAAGCGCGGCGTCTACGAGATGGGCGGCTTCCCGCTCGAGTTTCCGGTGATGAGCCTCGGCGAAACGCTGATGCGCCCGACCACCATGCTGTTCCGTAATCTGTGCAGCATGGACGTCGAGGAATCGATCCGCGCCAATCCGCTCGATGGCGTCGTGCTTCTCGTCGGCTGCGACAAAACAACGCCCGCCCTCCTGATGGGCGCGGCGAGTTGCGACCTGCCGACCATCGCCTTCTCCGGCGGACCGATGCTGAACGGCAAGTTCCGCGGCGAGGACATCGGGTCGGGCACCCATGTCTGGAAGTTCACCGAGATGCTCAAGACCGGCGACATGACGGTCGAAGACATGGTGGAGGCCGAGGCCTGCATGTCGCGCTCGCCCGGCCATTGCATGACCATGGGAACCGCCTCGACCATGGCCTCGATGGTCGAGGCGCTGGGAATTGGACTGCCCTCGAACGCCGCCATCCCGGCGGCGGATTCGCGCCGCAAGGTGCTGGCGCACATGGCCGGAAGGCGCATCGTCGAGATGGTGCGCGAGGATTTGCGGATGTCGAAGATTCTCACCCGCAAGGCGTTCGAGAATGCGGTGCGCACCAACGGCGCGATCGGCGGCTCGACCAACGCCGTCGTCCATCTGCTGGCGATCGCCGGGCGGATCGGCGTCGATCTCAAGCTCGACGACTGGGATCGGCTCGGGCGCGAGGTGCCGTGCCTCGTCAACCTGATGCCGTCGGGCAAATACCTGATGGAGGATTTCTATTACGCCGGCGGCCTGCCCGCGGTGCTGCGCGAGATGGCGCCGATGCTGCACAAGGACGCGCTCACGGTGAACGGCAAGGCGATCTGGGAAAACGTCAAGGACGCGCCGTGCTGGAACCGCGACGTCATCTTTCCGTTGAAGGCGCCGTTCAAACGGCAGGGCGGCATCGTCGTGCTCAGCGGCAATCTCGCGCCGTCGGGCGCGGTCCTCAAGCCCTCGGCGGCGACGCCGAAGCTGATGAAGCACCGCGGTCGGGCGGTCGTCTTCGAGGATATCGACGACTACAACGCGCGGATCGACGATCCGGCGCTCGATGTCGATGCCTCATGCGTCATGGTGCTGAAGAACTGCGGTCCACGGGGCTATCCCGGCTTTCCCGAGGTCGGCAATTTCGCGCTGCCGGCGAAAATTCTCAAAGCGGGCGTCACCGACATGGTGCGCATCTCGGATGCCCGGATGAGCGGCACCGCCTACGGCACGGTGGTGTTGCACACCGCGCCCGAGGCCGCCGCCGGCGGACCGCTGGCGCTGGTCAAGAACGGCGACATGATCGAGCTCGACGTCGCCAAGCGGCGCCTGCATCTCGATGTATCCGCGGCCGAACTGATGCGCCGGCGCAAGGCGTGGAAGGCGCCGCGGCCGCCGATGGAACGTGGCTACGTCAAGCTCTACTTCGATCACGTGATGCAGGCCGACAAGGGCGTCGATCTCGATTTCCTGGTCGGTGCAAGCGGCGCGCCGGTCGGGCGCGAGAGCCATTGA
>CAZLYV010000030.1:7179-15288 GCA_964563665.1 uncultured Acetobacteraceae bacterium | reverse complement strand
AACAGGCCCCGATATGGGTCCGGGGGAGCCGGAGGCCATGACCGATGCGGAGATCATCGAAGAGGGCGAGAAAGTCCTCATCATCGAACGCCGGCAATTCGAGTCCGACCTGAGACGACATTTGATCGGAACGGTGATCGCGATTGGCCGAAACACGCTTCGCGTGACGGGCTACATGTTCGTCGCCAATCCGATGACCGGAAATTTCGAGCGGAAGCCCGAAGAAAGCACGCGCATCATCCGGGTCGACAACCAAGTCATAATCAATGTGCTTCCGGCCGGGTGCATGATCGAAAGAGTCCGTTACGTCCGCACCGGAGCGCGGCTCGCAATTTCCGATGAGGCGGGGTTTTCATTCGATGTCACCGAATACGCATTGCGTGGATAGTGCGCACTGCTTGAAGTTTTTACCGCTGCGGGTCGTAAACCTGCGGCTCGCGACCATGGAATTAACCGCCGCCCGCTTTTTCCCCCGCCGGCGGATGCGCCAACGACTTGGGCGGGCGATCGGGCGACCGCGGCTACGATCGCTTCCAAGCAATGGTCAATTTTCGTCGTTCGCAATGCGAGCCAAGCGCGCGGCTTGAGCGATTTGCGCGACATCTGCTATTTTGCAATGCGTGACCTCCTGCTCAGGGGGTGATCGGCGATGCCGGCAGCGGGAGGCAGCGGTGAGTGAGTACCTGATCGATGCCGGCGGTTGCGTTGTACGGCCCCCGTACACGCGACTTGCCGAGGAGATCGGCGCCCCGCGGGCGGATTTTAACCTGTCCGAATATGTGGTTCGGAACATGGGTTTCGTCTGGGTGCGAGCCGTGCGGGGCGGACTTCGAATTGTGGTTCGGCCGGCGACCATCGGGCCGCTGGCGTTGGCGACGCTTTGCTACGACTTGGCCGACCGCGCGTCGGAACGCGTTCTGGTGTCTTATCTTACCGACCACTGGATGCACGAGATCGTGCATCCGAGCAGCGGCCTGTTCTCGCGGTTGACCGAGCTCGTCGAGCAAGCGCGATCGGGCGACCAGCCGGTGGAACCGCTGGCTGCGCCGCGGCATCTCGATATGTTCGATTCGGCGCGGCGCCATCCTCTTGGCCGCATGTTGTCCCTCTGGCGCGATGCGGGCGGGATGATTCGCCCGGGGGTAATGGGCGCCATGCAGACGACCGGGATGTTCGAGCGAACGATGGTCGGGCGTTGGGATTTCGCCCGGGCGGACTTCGTATTCGTACGTAGCGGCGCCCAGTTCCGGATGTACGATCCGGACTGGCATCGCCAATGCACCGGTCGGCCGATCGCCGATCAGCCGGATCGGGCTTATGGGCAGTGGGTTGCGCGCACATTACGCGACGTATCCATGGTCGGGGCGCCGCGCTTCGAATTTGTTCACGCGGTCATCGGCAACACGCAATCCGGGCGCCCGCCGTGGCGCTATGAGCGCATCGTCTTGCCGTGGCGCAACGAGCTGGGCGAGCGCTTTGTCACGACGACCTCTCTTGCTTCGGCAATGTGACGGATTGTCTGCTGGTGAAGATCGGCGAGGAACTCCGCGCGGCTGATCCATACAAGCGCGAAGCGAAGATCCCGGCCGGCGGGGCCATTATTCCAGTCGACGGCATATTCCACGTGCGGAAAGCCGTAATGAGCGGCGATTCCGCCGTCGATCAGGGGTTTGAGAACAAGGCTGAACGCAAAATCCGTGCGCCACTGGGCAAGCGCGATCGCCCGTGCAATGCGCGGCACGATCGATGCAAGACCGCGTCCGCGATTGGCGGGATGAAACCAGGTGCCGCCGGAGAACACCACGCTCCCGGCGATCAAATCGGCCGATGTCGCGGAAACGACGCAGTGTTCGCCCGGGCATGCCTGGCGCGAGGGATCGGGATAAAACGCTTGAAGGTTGCACAGGGCCTTTCTGATTCGGGTCGCCGACCAGTCGAAATGGCGAATTGTCTGCGAGGCGATGGCGCGGCCCGATTGATCGACGCCCATGAGCCATAAACCGGTATCCGGTCGCAATCCGCCGACGCTGGGATCGATCATTGGCGCCAGGGGATGCCAGGAGTCGAGATTCGCCTGGTTGAGCGCCACGAGTTCGTCGAGATTTCTTCGAATCGTCAAATAAACGCCGCGCCGGCGGGCCGCCTGATCGGCGGCAAGCACAAATCTCGAAATGATCGGCTCGCTACCGGCGGGGAACGAAAGCTGATCCGGCAGGCGGCTGGCGCCGGGATTGAATACTACGTTCATGCTGCGTCTCCTTCGTAGGGGTTACGACGAGGCACAGCTTCGCGTTGAAATTCCGAGTCGGCGAAGTGCTATTTTGGTTTGCGGCGCCGTGTCGGACGGCGCTACAGGCATAGCTCCGGGGCCGATCTGCATCCGAGCGGACCGGCGTGCCGGCAGGCGTCCGATTCGACCCGCCTGGGCGGCAGCCTTAGGCGAAAAGTATGGTAGAGTGGCGATCGTCGGCGGGGCTGGGCTTCGCCCTTCTCCGCGATAAGATTGATTGGAGGATGGCGTATAGGCGTGGTCCGGGCCGCAAGCAAAAGAATCGTTGAATCTTTGAAGTTTAGACGGTCAATTAGGGATCGCCGGGAGCTCAACCCGTCAAAAAGCCAGGCAAAAGGGTTGAATACGCAGTAGTCCCTGAACCCGTTAGGGCGGTCACGCGGCGAGTAGTCGCTGTCTCTAGCGAAGTGGCGAGGAGGTACGATGTCCGAGAAAATCACAGAACGCGTTCGACGCCCGGTCCGAAGCGTTGCGATCAACGGACCGAATCCGGTTGATGTCCATGTTGGCCAGCGCGTGCGGGAACAGAGGATCGTGCGCGGGATGTCGCAGGAACAGCTGGGTACGGCAATTGGGCTGACCTTCCAGCAATTGCAAAAGTATGAGCGGGGAACCAACCGGATCAGCGCGTCGAAGCTTTATGCGATCGCACGTGAATTGGGCGTTTCGGTGGCCTGGTTTTTTGAAGGGATTTTACCAAAAGGGCGTGATGCCGCTTCGAATGCGGCGCCAATCGGTGGACGTGCCGCGCTGGAGGTTGGAAAGGCGTTCGCGAGCATTCGAAGTCCGGCACTGCGCAAGAAGGTAGCGCAGCTCGTCCGGGCGGCGGCTGCGATCGAGGGCGTGAAACGGGCCGGCCAACGACGTTGAGCCGTTGGGGCGCGGAGACCATCGCGAATTTCCAGGCAACCGGGTTGGCGGTTGGCGGCTGGATATTTCCTGTCCGATTCGAGCGAATGCCGATCAATCCACGTTGATTAGGTGATCGCCACAGAGGTTGGCTGACGGCACGGCGTCCGCGCGCGGCCGCATTGCGTCAGCCGGCAGGATATATAGGCTGCGGCGTCTGGCGTCTCGCCCCCTTGTTCCAAGCGCGCGCGGTGCCGTGGAGAAAAGCGACGATGGCGGCAGGAAAACGAACGCGGATCGGCGCCAGGCTGCGGCAGCTCGGGCACCAAGCGGCGCTTCCTCGATCACCGGACAAGGCGGTGCTGGAGCGCGTTCCCAATCCGCACCCGAACAAGCTTTACCTTGCGCGCTTCACGGCGCCGGAGTTTACGACGCTCTGTCCGATCACCGGCCAACCCGATTTCGCGCATCTCGTCATCGATTACGTTCCGCGTCGCTGGCTGGTCGAGAGCAAGTCGCTGAAGCTTTATCTCGGCGCGTTTCGCAACCACGGCGCCTTTCACGAGGACTGCACGATCGCCATCGCCTTGCGGCTGGTAAGGCTGCTGCGGCCGCGCTGGCTCCGGATCGGCGGATACTGGTATCCGCGCGGCGGCATGCCGATCGACGTTTTCTGGCAAAGCGGCCGGCCGCCAGCCCGCGTATGGATCCCCGACCAGGGTGTCGCACCCTATCGCGGGCGCGGTTAGGTATCGCCGGGAAGCGCTCGAGCGAGTTTCCCAGATGCTCGGCAGACGAGCCGACGATCAGCGCCGGCACACCGCCGCGAAAACGGCCCCGATGCCGGCTGGACGAATCCTCTGCCGGGCCCCTTCGGATCGAACGAAGGGTCTGGTTAGGATATATTTCATATTAAGCATGCATTCCCGAGAGCGCTGTCTCGGAGAACCTTGTGATTATCGCAAATATTCCGTAAATTCTTCCCGTCGAACGGGTCGAGGTTTGAAGCAACGTCCGGATAATCTCTGCCGGCAACTCCCGACGCCGCGGCTCAAGGAGCTGATGACGATGTCTTCCCGGCCAAGCCTCCGCATCGATGCTGCCGGCGGGCGCGCCAAGACCCAAGCGGAACTGGCGGCGGAGCAGTTGATCCGATCCTACGAATTGCGAATCGAGCGGGCGCGCGAGACGATGTGGGCGGCGATCAACCAATTCGTAATCACGGCATTGACCATCGCTGGAATTTTCGGCCTCAGCCTCGGTGGCGTTATCTATCTTGCATCGCTGCTGAACATATAACCGGCCGCCGGGCGACCGCGGCGTCGCGTATCATCATAAACGACGACTGGCGTCACGGCTCGCTTGCGTCGTGTCGCGCGAGGGTCGATAATTTTGGTCGGCTCACGCATCGACCCGGATTTTCGGCGTATTTGGTCGAAATTGTGCGCATTGCGGTGGCCGCGCATGGCGGCCTCGGGTGGGCAAAATGGACAAGGAAAAGCTCGTCCTCGGATATTTCATCATCGGCCTCATCGTCGGCGCCTACTCGTTGACCGATGTGTTTGCGCGCTCGCGCAGCATCATGGACTATGTCGTAATCGTCACTGGTTGGCCGATCTATCTGCTGCGTCAGATTTAGCGCGGGCACTGTCGAGGCGCAGCGCAAGCCGTCCGATCGGCCGCGTCTTTCTTGAGTCCGCCGATGGGTCCGCCGATGGGTCCGGCGTGGCAACGCGGATCGATGCGTCATTTTTCAAGGATCGCGGCCGAAGGCGCACGATATTTCGTCATTTACGAGGGACAGGGATCAAAATAATCAGAGCTGAATTGACTGACCAGGCGCGCACAGCCTGATAGCGCGGGCGAATGGCATCGCCGCCATTCGAGCCCGACTTCACATTTCGGTGCGCGTATGGCGGAGCCGCCACCCTGTAGCTATCATCGGCCATGATGAAGAACGTCGACAACGCACATCTCCCGCCACGACGTCGCGTGAGCCCGGCCTTGCTTACTCTCCTTGCACCGGCGCTGCTCAACGCCGTTTTTGTCGTGGGCGATTTCATCGAAACGCCATGGGCGTTCGTGCCGGCGCAAATCTCGCTCGAGCTCATAGGCCTCATCGTCCTGTTCGCCCTCTTCGCGCGCACGAGCCGTGCTCGCGGTGCGTGGTGGCGATGGGTGCTGGCGGCGGCGATCGTCATGCTGCTCCTGTTGCGGCTCGCCGATATCGCGGTGCCGTGGTTTTTTGGCCGCACGTTCAATGCCGCGGTCGATATTAAATTCGTGCCGTTTTTCGTCGGTTTGCTCGCCGGTTCGCTGCCGCCGCCGATGCTTGCCGCGTATCTCGCCGGCGCGGTGGTGTCGATGGTTCTGGCGATCGTCGTCGTGCGTGGCCTGATCGGCGGCCTCTGGCACGCGGTCGCGGGACGTCGCAAGGCGCCCTTCGTCGCGATGGCACTTGCCTCGCTCGTCGCCTTCGGGCTCGTGCCGGCCCGCTACGATCTCGGACGCGCGCCAATCTCCGGCGCCGTGGCGGAGGCGGTCTGGCGCAACGCCGGCTATTGGCTCGAGGCCAGCGGCCTCAACGGCCGCTATCTTTCGGTGATCCGCCAAGCGCTGGCGGCGCGGCCGGCGGGCGCCGGCCTTTCGGGCTTCCATGGTCGCAACGTACTTCTGATCTTCGCCGAGTCCTATGGCGCGATCACGCTCAGCGATCCCGCGTACCGCGATGCGCTCGGCGGTCTTCGCGCACGGTTCGAGGCGCGCGCCCGGGCGGCCGGATATAGCATCTACTCCGACGTCATCAATTCGCCGATCACCGGCGGCGGCTCATGGATGGCGCACGCGACGGTTCTGACCGGGATCCGCATCGACACCCAGCCGTTCTATGACGTCATGTTGGCGTCGAACGCGCCGGCGATCGGCCATTACTTTCGCGAGGCGGGCTACCGTACGGTCGCGGCGATGCCTCGCCTCCAGCAGCCGTGGCCGCACGGCGCGTTCTTTTCGTTCGACGCGGTGCTCGACGACGAAGCGCTCGGCTACAAGGGCGCGCGCTTTTCCTGGGAGACGACGCCCGACCAGTTCGTTCTCGAGCGGGTCCACGAGCGCGAGATCAGTGGCGCCCGCCAGCCGCTATTCGTCCAGTACGTGCTGTCGAGCAGCCACCTGCCGTTCGACCACGTGCCGCCGCTCATCGCCGACGGGCGGATGATCGGCGATGGCCGGATTTACGAATCGCTCGACTCGACGAAATATCCGGCGCCGGGCGGTCAGGTGTTCGAAAACCGGGCGGGCTATCTCGCCGCCATCCGCTACGTACTCGAATCGCTCGAGAACTACCTGGTCGAGCGGCTCGCGGATGATTCGCTGGTGATCATTCTGGGCGACCATCAGCCGCCGCTGACATTCGCCGCGGCCACCCGCAACAAGGCGGTGCCGATCCACGTGCTGAGCCGCGATCCCAAGCTTCTCGAGCCGTTCCGGCGTGCCGGTTATGCATCTGGGCTGGTGCCGGGGCGGACCGAAACAAATGTCGGGATGGAATCGTTCCTGCCGTGGCTGTTCGAGAATTTCGGCCGGACGCCGCACCCGGGATCGTGAGTTCGGCCGATGAACGATGACGCGGAGAGGACAGCTATCCGAACTTTGCGTGACGCCACGTTGCGCGAGGCGGGGGTTATATTCCTCGGGCTCGGCGCGGGCGAGCTCGTGGCCGAGCGCGTCGGGCTGATTTCTTACGCCGAGGCGGCGCTTGCCCAAGCGCTGTTTCTCGTCATCACGGTCATCGTCGCCACCGGCGTATCCACCCATCGCCCCCATGCCGTCTTCGGGTGGGCCAATCGCGTGACGTTCGTTCGTGCCGCAATGACGTGCGCGATCGGCGGGCTTCTTGCCGGGCGTATGGCCGTCGGCGCTTTGTGGTTTGCCGCGGCCGTGGCGCTGCTTGCGATCGTGCTCGATGGCGTCGACGGGTGGATTGCCCGCAAATCCGGCCTCGCCTCGCGTTTCGGCGCGCGGTTCGACATGGAAATCGACGCGGCTCTTGTTCTTGCCTTGTCGGCGCTGCTTTTTGCCTCGAGCCGCGTCGGCGGCTGGGTGTTGCTTGCCGGCTTTGCGCGCTATTTGTTCGTGGGGGCCGGCCGGATCGTGCCGGCGCTTCGCGCTCCGCTTCCGGCGAGCGCGCGCCGGCGGATGATCTGCGTCGTCCAGGGGGTCACGCTCGCGCTCGCGCTGGCGCCCGTTATCCCGGGTCCCGTCGCGACCGCGTTGGCCGCGGTGGGCACCGCGGCGACGCTGTATTCCTTTGCGCTCGACGCCGTATGGCTGTTGCGTCATTTCGAACATGCGAAAGGTCGTCCATGGGCCTCAACCTGACTGGCTGGTTCGTCCACAAGCTGGCGGTGCTCGCCGTCGTCGCTGGCCTCGCGCTCGTCGCCGCGCCGCGAACGGGAACGGCCGAGCCGGCGAATTTCACCATCGATCCCGAGCACTTCGTCGTCGCCTTTTTGGTCGAGCACATCGGCTACGGAAAGGTTCTCGGCATGTTTCGCGAGGCGAGCGGCAGCTTCACTTACGACGAAACGACGCGGGCGATATCGAACCTCAAGATCTCGGTCAAGACCGCCAGCGTCTTCACCAATCACAAGGAGCGCGACGAGCATTTGCGCGGTCCGGATTTTCTCAATTCGCGGGAATTCCCCGAGATGAATTTCGTCGGCCGAAGCGCGGAACCCACGGGAGAAAAGACCGGGAAGGTCACCGGAGACTTGACGCTGATCGGCCGCACGCGATCCCTCGCTCTCGACCTCACCCTCAACAAGGCGGCGGTGTATCCGTTCGCCTCCGGCGTCTTCTCGCGCCCCAACTACGTCGTCGGAATCTCGGCGCGCGGCGGCTTCAAGCGCGGAGAGTTCGACATGACCTATGCGCTCGACAACGGGTGGGTCGGCGACGACGTCCAGCTGATC
>CAZLYV010000030.1:0-7079 GCA_964563665.1 uncultured Acetobacteraceae bacterium | reverse complement strand
ATGGCCGCCGCCGCCGGCAGAATCGCCGCGCCGGCGATGGCGAAGGCGAATAACGCCGATTGCGGGGAGGCCCGTGGAAACGCGCGTCTGGCGATACGATCGGCAAATACCACGCAAGCCAGAACGGCCAGCGCCGCCGGGTTCATGCGCGTGAACGCGATACCTTGGCCGATGAGGGCGGCAAGGACGCCAAATCCGCCCAGCACCGCGATGGCCTCGAATGAATCGCGACGGACCGGCCAGTTCCACAACATGAAACCGCCCGCCGCCGCGGCGAGGGCGGCGGCAAGCTGGGCGAGCGATACCGAGGCGCCGAGCACGGCCACCCCGGCCAGACCGGCGCCGGCCACGACAAGGATGGTTCCCGCGCTCTGTGCGTCGTGCGCGAATCCGCTCGAGCGCCAGATGATCAGCAGCCCAAGCACGAGCACGCCGGCCGCCCGCAACAAATTGGCTGCATCCGGGCCGCGCAAAAGCGGCAACAACAGCCATAGCAACCCCGCCGCCGCCGCGACCAGCAGCAGGGCGCGTCGCGTCGCCGGGGCGAACCGGATGGCATCGACGACGGCGCCGGCGACGATGGCAAGCATCGCCAGGCTGGCGATCTTTTGTCCGGCGCTCCGCGGCATTATCGGCGGCAGACCGAAGATCGTCGTATAGGCGGCAAGAAAGCCGAGCGCGATCGCGGCGCCGCATAGAATCGTGCGGGCAAGGCCGCCCGCGAGCCGGCCCGCGCCCGCGATCACGAACGCCGCGACGAGCGGAACGACGACGCTTTGGACGAGGGGTTGATCGAGACCGAAAATGGGGCTAGCTCGACTGGAAACTGTGTGGTGGTAAAGAATTCTAGCATGATTGCGCTTGGGCCACACCGGCTTGCACTCGCACGTTCGTTTTTCATCTATTACGGGCGGCCCTTGCGGGCGGCACGCCTGGCGCGGCTTTATGCGCGACTGGTGCCGAAGGGCGCGCTCGCCTTCGATATTGGCGCGCATGTCGGCAATCGCGTGCGCGCGTTGCGGCGCGCCGGGGCGAAGGTGATCGCGCTCGAGCCGCAGCCGGAGCTGGCGCGAATTCTCCGTCGGCTCTACGGCCGGGATCCGGAGGTAAGGGTGATCGAGGCGGCGGTCGGCGAGCGCGGCGGCCCTGGCGAGATGCTCGTCGCCGACCGCACGCCCACGGTCAGCACGCTCTCGGCCGATTGGCGCGACCGCGTGGCGCAAGATCCGGCCTTCGCCGGCGTGCGCTGGAACCGCACGCTCGGCGTCGACGTGACCACCCTCGATGCGCTGATCGCCGCGTTCGGCGAACCGGCGTTCGTCAAGCTCGATGTCGAAGGGTCGGAACTGGCGGCGCTCCGCGGCCTCACGCGCCCGCTGGCCGCGCTGTCGTTCGAGTACCTGCCGGCGGCGCTCGACTTGCCGCGGGCCTGCGTCGAGCGTCTCGAATCGCTGGCAAGATACGAATACAACTGGTCCAGCGGCGAGACGCATCGCCTGGGGCAAGCGCAATGGCTGGACGCGGCCGCAATCAAGTGCTGGTTCGAATCGCCGCTTGCCCGGCGGCGGCCGGGCGATATCTACGCCCGGCGCGTCGGCCGGCAGTGAAGGTAGGCTAAGGCCAGAGCGCCAGCAGGTCCTGGTGACCGACAACGAGCGAAAGCGCGTGCCGCTCGATCGCCCGCTTGCGGCGCTTGGCCCACGCCGTGAAATCGGCCGCATCGTCGGGCGAGGCTTGCGATGCCGCGCTGGCGATGCCCTCGACCATCGCCGCCAGCATGGGGGAGGCGCCGGCTGGGATGCGCCAATCGCTCGGCGCCAGGGTCACGCGCGCGCCAAGGGCGCTTAACCGCTCCGCCATATGGCGAGGAGCGTCGGGCCCGAGCGCGGGTCCCAGCCCCTTGTCGCGATGTTGGTCGCGGGCGAACGCGGCCACGACGGGCCCGTCGCGCGCATCTTTGGGGGAAAAGGCGAGGCGCCCATCGACGCTCAACGCGAAGAGGAGCGGAAGACGCCGTTTCGCCGCGATCTCCGCCAGCCCGTCGAACCATGGCGCCGACGCCAGATCCATCACCGCCGAAGCGCTCACCGCGTTCACCCCATCAAGCATGCGCGCAAGATCGTGCGACAGGTCGCCATGCAGGATTTCCAGCGATCCGAGCGAGCCTGCGTTTCGCGCCGCTTCCGCCAGCAACGCCGCATCCGAGTCGAAAAGTCGCCAAATGATTTCGGGCGGCGCCAGCCGCGCGAGATACTGGACGTTCGCGCCGGCGCCGGCGCCAAGATCGGCAATTCTCGGCCGTCGCGTCCATGCGCCGATGAACCGGCGGGCGAGCTCTTCGCTCCGCGCCTCGGTGTCGAACGGAGCGCGGAGCGCTAGCCATTCGCGCGTGAACCCGCTCAAGACGCCAGCCGCCGCAACGCGGCCTCGAAGCGCGCCACCTGCTCGGGCCATCGCGGGAGACGCCGTGCGGCGGCGAGCGCGCGCCGGGTCAGCCGATGGCGCACGCGAGGACTGTCGATCGCAGCGCGCAGGGCCGCCGCGAGCGCCCGCGCATTGCCTGGTTGCACCAGGTGAGCGGCATGGCGCGGCAGGCTCGTGAGGATCGCGCCGGCGCTTGTCGCGACGACGGGGAGTCCCCGCGCCAGCGCTTCGGCGACCACCATCCCATAGCCCTCGTGATACGAGGCAAGCGTGAATATGTCGGCGCGCCGATATGCCGCTTCGAGGCGGGGCGATGAGACTTCGCCGACGAGCCGAACGCGCCGGCCAAGCCGAGCGAGCCGGATCATGGCGCGAAGCATGGCGGCGTGCCGGGGATCGCGACTGGTACTGCCGATGCAATCGAGCCGCCATCGGCACCGGCGGAGCCGCGCCAGCGCGCGCAAGAGAACCGCGTGGCCCTTGCGGGGGACGAGCGTCGCCACGCAAAGCAGCCGGGCCGCCCCCGGCCTTCGTCGCACCGGGATCGACCTGCGCTCGGTTCCCGGCATGACAACGCTCACAAGCCGCGGCGCCACGCCCGCGCCCGCGAGCTCGTTTGCGGTAAAGCTGCTGGTGACGATGGCGCCGGCCGTTTCGCGCCAGAGCGCTGCCTCGCGCCGCGCAAGCGACCGCCGCGTGGCGCTATCGAGCCCGGTTTCGCGTGCGAGCGGATGATGGACGAGGGCGATTACGCGCTTGGCCCCGCCGAGCGCGCCCTCGAAAGCCATCAGCGCCAGGCCATCGATCACGGTCAGCGCCGGTCCGATTGCCGCGATCGCTTGGCGCGCGTCGCGTCGGGCGGTCTCGTCGGCGAGCGGAAAGCGGCCGGCGAGCTCGTGGACGATGACTTCGTGCCCGCGCGCGCGAAGGCCTTCGATCATGTGCTTGTCGTAGCGATAGCCGCCGGTCGCCTGGTCGATCCGGCCGGGGACGACGAAATGGATTTCCTCAAAGCGGGCCGTCATACGCGGCCCATGCCACCGGCGATTCGCGGAGCGTGACCTTGAGCCCGGCGAATCCCTCGCGCGTTTTGAGCGCGCCATCGGCGATGCGGTCACGCACGCGCTGGTGAACCGCGCGAGCGAGAAACTCGGTCGTCGTGTTGTGGCCGGCCAGGGCGCGCTCCTCGTCGAGGTTGCGATAGTCGAACTCGTCGAGCGTCTGGCGCAGCAAGCGGCGCAGCAGGCCGATGTCGGCGACCAAACCATCGGCATCGAGCGCGCCGCGCCGAAGCTCGAGCTCGACGACGTAGGTGGCGCCGTGCAGCCTTTGCGCCGGGCCGAAGACGGCGCCCTTGAAGCTGTGGGCGATCATGAAGTGATCGCTGACGGTGAGGCTGAACATGGCGCGCGGCGGTTTCTCAATCGCCATACGTGACGATGGTGGCGGGAGGGGTCGCGGGCGCAGCGAAGATTCGCGGCAAGGCCGCCGGCAGGTCGGCGAACCGCACGCGCGCGCCGATCAGGCGTTCGAAGAGCGGGTCGGCGAGCAGCTCGAGGGCGAGTGCTAGGCGCCGCGCGGGCGTCCATCGCGCGCGTCGCGCGGCCGCCACCGAGCCCACTTGCGAGCTGACGATCGCGAGCCGCTTGGCGTGAAACGCATGGCCCAGCGGCAGCGTCACCGGCCGGTCGCCGTACCAGCTCATCTCGATCACCTTGGCCTCGAAGCCGGCAAGGCCGAGCGCGCTCACCAGACCGTCGGGAGATCCACTGGCGTGAAACACCACGTCCGCCTCGCTGTCGCTTGGCGCGCCGGATCCCAAGGCGATGCCAAGATCGCGCGCCAAGGCGGCGCGCGCCGGATCGGGCTCGACGATCTCGACCCGCGCGCCCGGGATGCGGCTGGCGAGCAGGCCGATCAGCAACCCGACCAGCCCCGCGCCGACCACGGCGATGCGGTCGCCTGGGCCGGGCGCGCCGTCCCACAGCCCATTGAGCGCGGTCTCCATGTTGGCGGCAAGCGCGGCGCGCGCGTCGCTCACGCCGTCGGGTACCGGCACCACCGCATCCGCCGCAACGACATAGCGGTCCTGGTGCGGATGGAGACAGAACACGCGCCGGCCGCGCAACGTCGCGGGACCGTCCTCGACCACGCCCACCGAGGCGTAACCGTACTTGACCGGCCACGGAAAATCCCCCGCCTGGAAGGGGCAGCGCATGCGGATGCGCTCGCTCTCCGGGACGCGGCCATGAAAGACCAGCGCTTCGGTCCCGCGGCTGATGGCGCTGGCGCGCGCGCTGACAAGAATTTCATCGCTGGCCCGGCGAGCGAGACGCTCAAGGCGCAACTCCGCTCGGTCGCGTCCGACGATCCACAGCGCCCGTGCATCCATCGTCGGCGACAGCGGGGCGCCGGCGGGTCGAACCGCGGCGAACCCCTCCTCGGCGCCGTCAGCGGCCATCAAGCCGGCACTCGAACATGACGTCGTCACCGAGCAGGAAGCGCCGCGTGGGCGGACGGAGCGCGTCGGCGAGGCTGTCGATCTTCGGCAGCTCGATTCCGGGCCGGCCCGAGCCGATGATCATCGGCGCGATGGTAACCTGCAGATAGGTGAGTGCGCGCACGGCGAGGAAGCGCGACACGGTGACGCCGCCGCCCTCGACGAACAGCACCCGAACGCCACGGGCGGCAAGCGCGTCTCGCAGCGCCCCGTTGTCGAGCCAGCCGTCGCGGCGCGGCAACCCGACGATCTCCGCCCGCCCCAATCGATCGCTGCCGACCATCCGATCCTCGGCGCAGAAGACAAGCGTGGGCGCCGCGTCATCGGTGAACATTCGATAGTGGCCGTCAAGGCTGCGATTGGTGTCGATGACCACGCGCAACGGGGTTCCGCCGGAGCAGTGGCGCACGGTCAGCTGCGGGTCGTCGTAGCGCACGGTCCCGGCGCCGACCAGGACCGCGTCGCTGAGCGCCCGCAGACGGTGGATGTGGACGAGATTCGCCCGCCCATTGACGTATTGCGACTCGCCGCTCAGCGTGGCGATCCGGCCGTCGAGACTCTGGCCGAGGTGGCCGATGACGATCATGTCGCCGGCCGGCGCGGCGCATAACGACAGGTAGAGATCGAAAAGCTGCGCCACGTCCGCGCTCGGACGCTTGCTCGCGCGCCAGCGCCCGTCGGGTTCGACCACCAGGGACGCCCGATGATCGGCGTCCGAAATGTCGATCGCCCCGGCGCCAGACACGGCGATCGCAACGCTCGGCCCGGCGCGGCCATTGCGGAAATGGCCCTTCACGGCCAGAACGGCCTGCCATGCGGTGGTTTCGTCGAACGGCATCGCGGATGTGTCGGGGCTGGTGCTGGCTGTTCAGTCGCGTCTATTATCGCGCGCGCCGCGCGAAATGGCCAAGGCGTGCGATGCGCCGGCGGAGGCGACCCAATCTTGGCCCTTGCGCGGGCATCGAAGGATTGTGTATCGCAGGTCCATGCGCCTTGGCTAGATAACCGCTTTTAGTTGCAGCAGGCGAAATTTCGGCCCACCCGATCGGCAAACAATGAATGAACACCGAACTGACGTAAAAATTCCCGACCGCACGACGTTTGCCGATGTACGCCGCGCGATCGATCGTTTGCGCCGGGGCGACCCGGTCATCGTCGCGGCGGATGGGCTCGAGCTGCTGTGCTATGCCGCCGAGACGCTGGACGAGGCAGGCCTTGTGGCCGCCCGCGGCGCCGCCAAATCCGGGCTAGGCGTGGCGATGACGGGGCTGCGCGCGACGGCGCTTGGGCTAGAGACGATCACCGCCGATCTGTCGGTTCTGGATTTCTCCAACGATGTCGCGCTCGCCCGCATCCTCGATGTGGCCGAACCGGCGGCGCGTCTCGGCGCCGCCGCGGTACCCGGAAACCCGCGCGAGAGCGCCGGGCGCGAACGCAAAGCGCTCGGTGCCGCGTTGGCGCTTGCCAAACTCGCCGGACTCATTCCGGCGGTGCTGGCGTGCGAGATGGCCCGGCGCCCCCAAGACGTGCCGACGGTAACGAGCGACAATGCGTTGCGCTTCGCCGAGGATTCCGCGCGATGGCTTACCCGGGTCGCGGAGGCGCAAGTGCCGCTCGCCGGCGCGGGGCCTGCGCGCATCATCGCCTACCGGCCCTACGAGGGCGGGGCGGAGACCCTGGCAATCGTGATCGGCGCGCCCGATGTTCGCCGAGCGGTGCTGACACGCATCCATTCGGCGTGCTTCACCGGCGATCTGCTGGCAAGCCTGCGTTGCGATTGCGGCGATCAGCTGCGCGGCGCGATCGAAGCCATGGCGCGCGAAGGGTCGGGGGTGATCGTCTATCTGCCGCAGGAGGGGCGCGGCATCGGCCTCGTCAACAAGCTGCGCGCCTATGCCCTGCAGGATCGTGGGCTCGATACCATCGATGCCAACCTGCATCTCGGCTTCGCGCCCGATGAGCGCTCATACGCCGCCGCGGGTGAAATCCTGCGCCAGCTCGGGATCACGCGAATCCGGCTGCTGACCAACAATCCGGAAAAGATCGACGCGCTCGCCAAGCTCGGCTGCGACGTGGTCGAGCGCGTGGCTCACGTGTTCGCGGCCAATCCGTACAATGCGGGATATCTGCGCACCAAGGCGCTCCGGGCTGGACA
>CAZLYV010000029.1:0-15361 GCA_964563665.1 uncultured Acetobacteraceae bacterium | reverse complement strand
TTGACCGAGAGGTCGTCGCTCGCCCGCCACTCGTCGGCAAGCGGGCTGTAGCTTATGCCGATCATCTTGCGGACGGCGAGATTATGGCGACGCAGCGGCGCCGCCAACTCCGATGGCCGGACGAATTTACGCCAATCGTGGGTTCCGCGCGGCAGCCAGCGAAGCACGTACTCGGCGCCGACGATCGCCAGCATGAATGCCTGCGGCGTGCGGTTGATGGTGGCGACGACGAGCGCGCCGCCGGGCCTTAACAGCGCCGCACAAGCGGCGAGGAAGGACTCAAGGTCGGCGACGTGCTCGACCACTTCGAGCGAGAGGACGATATCGAAGCTCTCTCCGGCGGCGACCAGATCCTCTGCCGCCGCGTGCCGATAGTCGATCGCCAGGCCGGCCTGTTCGGCGTGAAGGCGGGCGACGTGGATGTTCCTTTCCGCCGCGTCGATCGCGCTCACGTGGGCGCCGAGGCGGGCCATCGGTTCGGCGACCAGGCCCCCGCCGCAGCCGATGTCGAGCAGCCGCAGGCTGGCAAGCGGCCGGGCCTTGAAAGGGTCGCGCCCGAAATGACCGGCGAGTGAATCGCGGATGAATTCGAGGCGGACCGGGTTGAACTTGTGAAGCGGCCGGAATTTGCCTTGTGGATCCCACCATTCCTCGGCCAGCGCCGCAAAGCGCGCGATTTCAACCGGATCGACGCTGGGGGCCGGCGGCGGGCCGCCGATGGCGGTGGTCGGACGGGGCATGAATGAGCTCCGGATCCAGGCGCCGCGGCCGGCAATCAGGCCCTCGGTGCCGCTTGCTTCGCGTGCAACAAACCCAGTATGTATGCGCGGTTCCGCGCCGCGGCAACCTTTATGGCGCTCTCGCCCACCGTCGTCTTTCCGCCTTTTCGGGTTCCGAAGGCCCACGACCTATGGCTCGCATCGTAATGAAGTTCGGCGGCACGTCGCTCGCTGATATCGAGCGCATCCAGAACGTGGCGCGGCGGGTCAAGCGCCAGGTCGATCGCGGCGACGAGGTGGCGGTCGTGGTTTCGGCCATGGCCGGGGTGACCAACCAGCTGGTCGGCTGGGTGAACCAGGTCTCGCCGCTGCACGACGCGCGTGAATATGACGTCGTCGTGGCGACGGGCGAACAGGTGACGGTGGGGCTGCTCGCGCTCGCGCTCCACGAATTGCAGGTGTCCGCCCGGTCGTGGCTCGGTTGGCAGATCCCCGTGATGTCGGACGACGTGCACGGCAAGGCGCGCATCCAGCGGGTCGATACGACCGAGATGGCGCGCCGGTTGAAGGAGGGGCAGGTGGCGGTGGTCGCGGGATTCCAGGGCATCGGCCCCGATCAGCGGATCACCACGCTCGGCCGCGGCGGCTCGGATACCTCGGCGGTGGCGCTTGCCGCCGCTCTCAACGCCGATCGCTGCGACATCTACACCGACGTCGATGGCGTTTACACCTGCGATCCGCGTATCGTTGCGAAGGCGCGCAAGCTGGATAAGATCACCTACGAAGAGATGCTCGAAATGGCCTCGCTGGGCGCCAAGGTGCTGCAGACGCGGTCGGTCGAACTGGCGATGAAGCACCGGGTGCGGGTGCAGGTGCTGTCGAGCTTCGAGGATCGACCCGGAACCCTGGTGGTGGACGAGGACGAAATCGTGGAAAAAGAGATGGTAAGCGGCATCGCCTACAGCCGGGATGAGGCGAAAATCACCCTGAGCAAGGTCGCCGACCGGCCCGGTGTGGCGGCCGCCATCTTCGGCCCGCTCGCCGAGTCGAGCATCAATGTCGACATGATTGTTCAGAACGTGTCCGAGGACGGCAAGACGACCGACCTCACCTTCACCGTGAGCCGCACCGATCTCGACCGCGCGGTGCAGGTACTCAAGGACAACCGCGACCGCCTCGGATTCCAGGACCTCCATCCCGATCCGGGCGTGGTCAAGGTGTCGGTCATCGGCGTCGGTATGCGCAGCCACGCGGGCGTGGCGCTCACCATGTTCCGCACGCTCGCCGAGAAGGGCATCAACATCGAGGTGATCTCGACCTCCGAGATCAAGATCAGCGTGCTGATCGACGAGGCCTATCTCGAACTGGCGCTGCGCGCATTGCACACCGCCTACGGCCTCGACGCTGCCTGACGCCGATGGATCGCGCGACCGCCCGGGCCCGGCTCGACCATCTTTGGCGGCGGGGATGCGAATTCCTCGGCGCTGAGGCGGCCCTGATGGGTGGGGCGATGACCTGGGTTTCCGAGCGCAACCTTGTCGCCGCGATCTCGAATGCGGGCGGGTTCGGCGTCATTGCCTGCGGCGCGATGGGCCCCGCGGCGCTCGCCCAAGAGATCGCCGGCACATTTGCGCTCACCAAACGGCCGTTCGGCGTCAATCTCATCGTCATGCATCCCGAGCTCATGCGGCTGGCCGAGATTTGTCTCGAAGGCAAGGTGAGCCACGTCGTCCTGGCCGGCGGGCTGCCGCCCAGCGACGTGCTGCAGCGCTTGAAGCGAGGCGGGGCCAAGGTGATGGCCTTCGCGCCGGCGCTCGCCTTTGCCAAGAAGCTGGTTCGCTCGGGTATCGACGGGCTGGTCATCGAGGGGATGGAGGCGGGCGGTCATATCGGCGCCGTGTCGACCAACGTGCTGGCCCAGGAGATCCTGCCGCACGTGCGCGAAGTACCGGTGTTCGTCGCCGGTGGAATCGGACGCGGCGAAGCCGTGCTGTCGTTCCTTGAAATGGGGGCGGCCGGCTGTCAGCTCGGCACCCGATTCGTCTGCGCGAGCGAATCGATCGCCCATCGCAACTTCAAAAAAGCATTCATTCATGCCGCCGCGCGCGATGCGGTGCCCTCGATCCAGCTCGATCCGCGTTTCCCGGTGATCCCGGTTCGCGCGCTCGCCAACAAGGCCACGCAGCGCTTCCTCGACGCGCAACGCGTAATCATCGGCCGCTTCGACCGCAGCGAAATCAGCCAAAAGGAGGCCCAGCTCGAAATCGAGCATTTCTGGGCGGGCGCGCTGCGCCGCGCGGTGATCGACGGCGACGTCGAGAGCGGCTCGCTGATGGCGGGTCAGAGCGTCGGTCTCGTCGTGCGCGAGCAATCGACGCAAGAGATCATCGACGAACTCATCGCCCAGGCGCTCGACGCCCTGATCGCCCGCGAGGCGAGCGGGCGCGAGTTCTCGCGGGTCGCGGATTAAGAGCCTGTCCCAAAGGGCGCACGGAGATCGTGTTGCGTGAAAAATTCGGCCGGATGGCAGGAAGGATGGCGAAGCTGATGGTGGGTCCATCAGCGAGCCAGCCTGACGAACCAGCCGGCCGAATTTTCCGCAACCCTCCGGGACGCGCCGATTTTGGCCGAGCTGCTTCGTCGCGAAGCCTTGCCGATGCACACCGGCATCGCCAGCGGCTTCGCTCCTTGCATTCGACCAAAATCGGCGGCGTCGCGACCCCGTGGGACCTTTGGGACAGGCTCTAATGCAGCCGACCCAGAGCGCGGCCGGTCCCCGCCGCCTTCTGAAGCGGATCCGGGACATAATGGCCGCTGGCGGCACCGGCCAGGAGCGCCTCAACGGCATCGTCAAGATCGTCGCCGCCGACATGGTGGCCGAGGTGTGCTCGGCCTACGTCATGCGGCCAGGCGAAGTGCTCGAGCTGTTCGCGACCGAGGGCCTGAAGCAGGAAGCCGTCCACAAGACGCGGCTGCGGGTGGGCGAGGGTCTGGTCGGCGTGATCGCCGCCCATGCCCGGCCGCTGGCGCTCGCCGATGCCCAGTCGCATCCAAGCTTCGCCTATCGCCCTGAAACCGGCGAGGAGATCTACCACTCGCTGATGGGCGCGCCGATCGTGCGTGGCGGCCGCGTGCTGGGCGTGCTGGTGGTCCAAAACCGGACCTTCCGCGACTACTCCGAGGAAGAATCCGAGACGCTGCAGACCGTCGCCATGGTGCTCGCGGAGCTGGTTGCAAGCGGCGAGCTGGTAAGCCCGGAGGAAATGCTGCGGGTCGAGGGCACGGCGCTGATGCCGGTGCGCCTCGAGGGCGCGCGTCTCAATCAGGGGATCGCCATCGGCCGCGCGGTGATGCACCAGCCGCGGATCACCATCCGCCAGATGGTCGCGGAGAATTCCGATGCCGAGTTGCTACGGCTTCGCGACGCGCTTTCGGGCATGCACAGCGCGCTCGACGACATGCTCGCCGCGACCGATCTGGGCGAGGGCGAGCACCGCGAGATTCTCGAAACCTATCGCATGTTCGCCGAGGACCGCGGGTGGCTCTCGCGCATCACCGAGGCGATCAATACCGGCCTTACGGCCGAGGCGGCGGTGCAAAAGGTCCAGGACGACACGCGCATGCGGATGAGCCAGATCACCGATCCTTACCTGCGCGAGCGCCTGGCCGACCTCGACGATCTCGCCAATCGCCTGATGCGCCACCTGATCGGCGACCGCACGGCGGCGCGGGCCAGCGAGCTTCCCGAGGATACCGTGGTCATCGCTCACGCGATGGGTCCCGCCGAGCTGCTCGACTATGATCGTCGGAAGCTGAAGGCGGTGGTTCTCGAGGAAGGTTCGCCGACCTCGCACGTCGCCATCATTGCCCGCGCGCTCGACATCCCGGTGGTCGGGCGCGTCAAGGATCTGCTGTCGCAGATCGAGCCGCTCGACAGCCTGGTGGTCGATGGCGACAACGGGCAGGTGATCGTGCGGCCGGCCGAGGACGTGCGCGAGGTCTTTCTCGGCACCATGCGGCTGCGCGCCGAGCGCCAGGTGGTCTACTCCCAGCTCCGCGATCTGCCCTCGGCGTCGCGCGACGGAACGGCGATCACGCTCAGCATCAACGCCGGCTTGCTGATCGATCTCGTGCATCTCGACGAGACCGGCGCCGACGGCGTCGGACTCTACCGCACCGAGATACCGTTCATGGTTCGCTCGAGCTTTCCCGATGTCGGCGAGCAGACCGATATGTATCGCCGCGTCCTCGATCGGGCCGCCGGCCGGCCGGTGATATTCCGCACGCTCGATATCGGCGGCGACAAGACGCTGCCCTACTTCCCTAACGAGGACGACGAAAATCCGGCGATGGGCTGGCGGGCGATCCGGATCTCGATCGACCGCCCGCTGATGCTGCGCCAGCAAATGCGCGCGATGCTCCGCGCCGCCGCCGGCCGCACGCTGTCGGTGATGTTCCCGATGGTGGCCGAAATAGCCGAATTCGACGTTGCTCGCGCGCTCCTCGATCTGGAGATTCGTCGCGCCGAGCGCCGTGGCCACGACCTGCCGACGGAGATCCGTGTCGGGACGATGATCGAGGTCCCGGCCCTGTTCTGGCAATTGAAGGCGCTGCTCGCCCGTGTCGATTTCGTCTCGGTCGGCAGCAACGACCTGGTGCAGTTCCTGTTTGCGAGCGATCGCGGCAACCCGCGGCTCGCCGATCGCTACGACGTGCTCTCGCCAGCCGTGCTCGGCTTTCTCGCCGAGCTTGCGGCGGCGTGCGACAAGGCGCGCATCGCGCTCACGCTTTGCGGCGAGATGGGCAGCCGGCCAGTCGAGGCGATGGCGCTCATTGGCATCGGCTTCCGGCATCTGTCGATGCCCCCGGCGGCGATCGGCGCGGTAAAAGCGATGGTGCGTAGCCTCGATGTACGGGCGATTACGCTATATCTGCAGGAGTTGCTTCCGTCCTCCGAGCGTTCACTACGGCAAAATCTTCTTGGATTTGCCCGCGACCATGGAATATCGCTCTAGATATCCCCAAGCTAAGCCCCCGTAATTACCTGAATTTTAGGGTTATCGAATCCCGGTCGCGTCTGCTATTTTGAGCCCCGAATTTGCTGTCCAGGCGACGCGACGGGGGACGCCAGCGTCCCTTGCGCTTGGCAGCGTGCAAGGGCGGTCTTGGTCCGGCCGCGACGTGGTGGACGGATGGCATTGCAACGACGCTATCGCGCATACGCCAGCAGTCAGGTACGCGCGCCCGAGGATGGCTCGAGGCGCGTTAAGCCGCGCTCGGCGCAAGGGGTTGGCGCGCTGTTGCGCGCCGAGCGCGAACGCCAGGATTTGTCAATCCTCGAGGTCGCGGGCGCGCTCAGGATTCGGCGCGTGTTTCTTGAGGCGCTCGAAGAGGGTCATGTCGATCGCCTTCCCGGCGGCACATACGCCGTCGCTTTCGTGCGCGCTTATGCCGATTTCCTGGGCCTCGATCGCGACGAGATTTTCAGTCGTTTCCGCGCCGAGGTCGAAGGAATCGATCAGCCGGTCGAGCTGGTGTTCCCGACGCCGATTGCCGCGGGCCGGCTGCCGGGCGGCGCGCTCTTGGCGGTTTCGCTTGTGGTCGCTATCGGCGCCTACGCCTTGTGGGTTTACGGCGTGCAGGATGAACGGGTGGCGGCGCCGCGGGTCACCCCGGTGCCGCCGCAACTCGCGGCCCTGATCGAGCCGACGCCTTCGCCCCAGCAAGCCGAGGCGGCGACGATGAATTCCCGGACGCCCCGCGCCGACAGCGTCAAGAGCGGGCCGGGCGAGGACGATGTTACGGCTGCGGCCGCCACGGGTGCCGCGACGCCGGCTGAAACAAATCCACAGCGTGCCGCCGGAGCGGGCACATCGCAGGCGTCGCTGGCAAACGCGGTACCCGGCGTTAGCGCCGAAACGCCGATTCGCAGGGCGAGCCCGTCGGTTGCTGCGCCATCGGGCGCGGGCATGATCTTGCGTGCGGTTGGCGATTGTTGGGTCAGGATCGCAGGCCCCGATGGCACCAGCGTGTTCAGTCGCACGCTACGCCCGGGCGAGACATACGCGGTGCCCGATCGCCAGGGACTTACCTTGTCGGTGGGAAGCGCCGGCGCGATCGAAATCATCGTCGACGGCAGGGTCGCCCCGGCATTGGGATCGGTCGGACAAGTCCGGCGCGACATCGCCCTCGATCCCATCCGCCGGCGCGAAAGCGGCGCGGGTCCGCCATTGGAGCGCGAAGGCGGCGGGAGCCCGGGCCGATCCCACGGCCAGCGGTCACCTTCGGGCGGCTGATCGCGGTCAAATCGGCGCCGATTTGCGGCCGATCGCGCCGCTGGTGATAGGTCCGGCGTTTTGCGCTATAACACGGGCGAACTGGCGAATTTGCTCGGCACCCAGAGAGCTTCCGATGTCCATCCGGCCATATCGCGAGATCATCCGCCGCAAGTGCCGACAGATTCGTGTCGGCGCGGTGCCGGTGGGCGGCGACGCGCCGATCTCGGTGCAGTCGATGACCAACACGCCCACCAGCGATGCGCGCGCGACCATCGCCCAGGTGCAGGCGCTCACGGATGCCGGCGCCGACATCGTTCGCGTCTCGTGCCCAGACGAGGATTCGACCGCGGCGCTCGGCTCGATCGTGCGCGCGGCGCGCGTGCCGATCATCGCCGACATCCACTTTCACTACAAACGCGCGATCGAGGCGGCCAAGGCGGGGGCGGCTTGCTTGCGGATCAACCCGGGCAATATCGGCTCGCGCGAACGGGTGCGCGAGGTGGTCAAGGCGGCGCGCGATCACGGATGCTCGATGCGGATCGGCGTCAACGCCGGCAGTCTCGAGCGCGATCTCATGGAGAAATACGGCGAGCCATGCCCCGAAGCGATGGTTGAAAGCGCGCTTCACCACGCCCGCATCCTGGAAGACGAGGATTTCCACGAATTCAAGATAAGCGTCAAGGCGTCCGATGTTTTTCTCGCCGTTGCCGCTTACCAGCAGCTTGCCGAGGTCTGCGACCACCCGCTCCATATCGGCATCACCGAAGCAGGCGGCCTTCGCGCCGGCACCATCAAGTCGGCGATCGGCCTCGGGTCGCTTCTGTGGGCTGGCATCGGCGATACCTTGCGCGTCTCGCTGTCGGCCGATCCGCTCGAAGAGGTAAAGGCCGGCTTTGAAATCCTCAAGGCTCTGGGACTGCGCCATCGCGGCGTGACCATCGTTGCCTGTCCATCCTGCGCCCGCCAGCAGTACGATGTGATCCGGACGGTCGAGGTGCTTGAACAGCGCCTCGCGCACATCACCACGCCGATGACGGTGTCGGTGATCGGTTGCGTGGTCAATGGACCCGGCGAGGCGCGCGAAACCGATATCGGCTTCACCGGGGGCGGCAACGGCACGCACATGGTCTACATCGCCGGACAGCCGGACCACCGGCTCAAGGACGCCGACATCGTCGCCCACCTGGTCGAGCTGGTCGAGCGCAAGGCAGCCGAGATCGAGGCGACTTCGGCCGCCGAGCCGGCCGCGATCCGGCCCGCCCACGCCACGTCCTGATCCGCGCCAGCTGCCCAAGACCGCCCCAATACGCCGATGCGCTCCCTTCAGCCGGTTCGCGGCACGCACGACATCATGCCCGAGGAGATGCGGCGCCACCGGCACGTCGCCGAAACGGCGCGCGGGCTCGCCGAGCGTTACGGGTTCCACGAAATCGCCACCCCCATCTTCGAGTTTTCCGATGTTTTTCGCCGCTCGCTTGGCAACACCTCCGACATCGTTGCCAAGGAGATGTACACCTTCACCGACCGCAGCGGCGACGAGGTCACGCTCAGGCCCGAAAATACCGCCGGTGTGTGCCGTGCCGTGGTGTCGGCGGGCCTCGCGCAGCAGGTTCCGCTCAAGTATTTCTATTGCGGACCGATGTTCCGGCACGAACGACCGCAGAAGGGACGGCTGCGGCAATTCCATCAGATCGGTATCGAGCTGATCGGGGTCGGCGAGCCGCTGGCCGATATCGAGGTGATCGCGCTCGGCAGCCGCATTCTTGAGGATCTGGGCATCGGCGCGCGCGTCGCGCTCGAAATCAATACGCTGGGCGACGCCGAAAGCCGTGCCGCCTACCGTGCCGTGCTGGTCGATTATCTCCGCGAGCACGAGGCGCGGCTTTCGGCGGACAGCCGCCGGCGCCTCGAGCGGAATCCATTGCGCATCCTCGATTCGAAAGATGAAGGCGACCGCAGAATCGTCGCCGGCGCGCCGCTGTTCGAAGGCAGCTTGAACGCTGCATCAAGGGACTTCTTCGGTCAGGTCTGCGAGGGGCTGTCGCGGCTCGATATCCCCTTCGTCCACAATCCACGACTGGTCCGCGGGCTCGACTACTATTGCCACACCGCCTTCGAATTCACCACCGCGGCGCTCGGCGCCCAAAGCGCGGTCATGGCCGGCGGCCGCTACGACGGGCTGATCGCCGAGATGGGCGGCCCGCAGATTCCCGGCGTCGGCTGGGCGGCCGGCGTCGAGCGCCTCGCCATGCTGCTCGATGTCGCTCCGGCGGCGCCGCGCCCGATCGCCGTGGTCCCGGTCGGTCCCGATTGCGAGGGCCAGGCGCTCGATCTTGCCGAGACTCTCCGCCGCGCGGGCTTTACCGTCGAGCTCGGCTACCGCGGAAATCTTGGCAAACGTTTGAAGGCAGCCAATCGCGTGAATGCGCGCGCCGCGATCCTGATTGGCGAGGACGAGCTCAAGCGCGCCGCAGCTACCGTGCGCGATCTCGACACGGGCGAGCAGGCCGAGGTGCCGCTTGCGGCCCTGAAGGACCGTCTCGCCCAGTTTCGCTAGCCAGGCGACTTTGGCCGGGGACATGCCGATTTTGCGGTTGGTCGTGGTCGGCGCCGACCATCGGTCGAGCGCGCCGGGCTTGCGCGATCGCCTGTTCCTGGAGGAGGGCGATTTCGCCGATTTCCTCGCCGCCCTCAAGCGCGCCGGGCTCGCCCAGGCGATCGTGCTGTCGACCTGCGATCGGGTCGAGGTTCAAGCCGCCCACGAGAACCCCGACGCGGTGGCCCCGGCGATCGCCGCGGCGCTCGGCGCGCGCGCCAGCGTTCCGTCGGGCGAGATCATGCGCGCGCTGTATGTCCTCAGGGACGACGCCGCGCTGCGGCGCATCTTCGGCGTCGCGGCGTCGCTCGAAAGCCAGATCGTCGGCGAGCCGCAGGTGCTGGGGCAAGTCAAGGAAGCCCATCGCCGCGCGCAAGCGGCGGGCTTGATGGGACCGGAACTCGAGGCGTCGCTAAAGGCCGCTTACGCTGCGGCAAAGCGCGTGCGCAGCGAAACCGCGATCGCCGAGCGCCCGGTCTCGCTTGCCTCGGCGGCGGTGCAGCTTGCGCGCGACGTGCACGGCGAACTCGCGCGTTGTACGGGCCTGCTCGTGGGCGCGGGCGACATGGGCGAATTGTTGATCGAATACCTGAAGAGCGGCGGCCTTCGTCATCTCGTCGTCACCGGAGCGAACGCGATCCGGGCGGCGGACATGGCGCGTGGGCTCGGCGGACACGTGGCGCCGTTCGCACGACTTGCCGATGCGGTGGCCGAGGCCGATATTGTCGTCACCGCCGCCGGGACCGGCGAGTTCGCCATTACGGCGCAAATGACCGAAGCGGCGTTGCGCCGTCGCCGTCGCGTCCCCATCTTCTTCATCGATCTGGGCGTACCCGCCGATGTCGAGCCGGCGGTCGAGCGGCTGGACGGTGCATTCCGCTATGACCTCGACGACCTCGAGCGCTTGGCGACGAGCGGCCGGGCGACGCGCGAGGCGGAGGCCGCCGCGGCGTGGGCGATCGTCGAGGACGAAATCGCCGCCTTTTTGCGCGCGCGAGCCGAGCGCGTAGCGGTGCCAGCGATCATGGCGCTTCGCCACCGGTTCGAGGCGGCGCGGGCCCGCGCGCTTGCCGACGCGGGCGGCGACCCGGCGCGGGCGACCGAATTGCTGGTGAACCGGTTGCTGCATGCGCCCTCCGAGGCGCTGCGGCGCCTGGCGGCGGGCGCTTCGGCCGAGGACCGCGCGCGCGCCGAGCGCCTGCTCGCCGAATTGTTCCGTCTCGATGAGTGGAATGACCGGCCATCCGCGCCCACGAACCCCTCGCCAACGAATGAGGAGAAGGACGCTTGAGCTTCGAAGACAAACTTACCCGCGTGGTGGCCCGCTTCGAGGAACTCGGTCGGATGCTGGCGCAGCCGGGGATCGAGCGGCGGCAGTTCACCGCGATGTCGAAGGAATATTCCGATCTTTCGCCGGTGGTCGACGCGGTTCTTTCGATCCGCAAGGCGAGGGCCGAACTCGACGAGCTCGATGCGCTGCGCTCGGACAAAGCGTCCGACCAGGAGATGCGGGCGCTCGCTGAAAGCGAATACTTCGCGCTCAAGGCGCGGTTCCCGGAGATGGAGCGGCAGCTTCAGGTCATGCTGCTGCCGAAGGATGCGGCGGACGAGAAGAACGCCATTCTCGAGGTCCGCGCCGGTACCGGCGGCGGAGAGGCGGCGCTGTTCGCCGCCGAACTGTTCCGCATGTATCAGCGCTACGCGGCCCTGCACGGCTGGCGCTTCGAGATCATGGAGCTCGCCGACACCGGCATCGGCGGTTACAAGGAAGCGATCGCCAACATCTCCGGCCGCGGCGTATTCGCGCGCCTGAAATTCGAATCGGGCGTCCATCGCGTTCAGCGCGTGCCGGAGACCGAAGCGAGCGGGCGCATCCACACCTCGGCCGCGACGGTCGCCGTGCTCCCGGAGGCCGAGGAGGTCGATGTCAAGATCGACGACAAGGATCTGCGGATCGACGTCTTCCGCTCGAGCGGCCCTGGCGGGCAGTCGGTCAACACCACCGACAGCGCGGTCCGCGTCACGCACCTGCCAAGCGGAATCGTCGTCCAGCAGCAGGACGAGAAGTCGCAGCACAAGAACAAAGCGAAGGCGCTCAAGATCTTGCGTGCCCGCCTCTATGAAATGCAGCGCGCCCAGGCCGAGGCCGAGCGCGCCGCCGTACGCAAGGTTCAGGTCGGATCGGGCGACCGTTCGGAGCGCATCCGCACCTACAATTTTCCGCAAGGGCGCGTTACCGACCACCGTATCAACCTGACGCTCTACAAGATCGACAAGGTGATATCGGGCGAGGCGCTGGACGAATTAGTCGATGCGCTGATCGCCGAGGATCGCGCGGCACGACTGTCCGAATTGCCATGAATACCGTTGATGCCTCGATTGGCGCGGCCCGCACCGTCGGATACGTCCTGGCTGATGCCGCCGCTCGGTTGCGTGGCGCCGGAGTTGGGTCCGCCGCGCTCGATGCGCGCCTGCTGCTCGCGGCCGCGCTCAACGTCGCGCCCGCGCACCTGGTCGCCAATTCCGACCGGATCCTCGATCCGGCGGCGGCGGCGCGCTTTGGCGGGTTGGTCGCGCGGCGCCTCCGGCGCGAGCCGTTGGCGCAGATTCTTGGCCATCGCGAATTCTGGAGCCTCGAATTCATCGTCACGCCCGACACGCTGATCCCGCGGCCCGACAGCGAAACGGTGGTCGAAGCCGTGTTGGCCGAAAATCAGAATCGCGCCCGGCCGCTCCGCATCCTCGATCTCGGCGTCGGCACCGGGTGTCTCCTGCTGTCGTTGCTGAGCGAGCTCCCCGCCGCGACCGGGGTCGGTGTCGATCGCAGCGCTCGCGCGTTAAGGGTTGCGCACGCGAATGCCTTGGCGCTCGGACTCCTGGCGCGCGCCCGTTTCGCGGTTTCGGACTGGGCGGAGGCCGTCTCGGGCTGCTTCGATGTCGTCGTCTCGAATCCGCCGTACATCGCCGACGATGCAATTGCAAATCTTTCGCCCGAGATCGCGCGCTTCGAGCCGCGGGCGGCGCTTGCCGGGGGCGCCGATGGGCTCGTGGCGTTCCGCCGAATCGCCAAGGATCTGCAGCGTCTGGTCGCACCGTCGGGCATCGTCGCGCTCGAAGTCGGGGTCGGGCAAGCCGATGGGGTGGAAGGCATTCTGGACGACGTCGGGTTCAGCGTAAGCGTTCGGCGGCGCGATCTTGGCGGGATCGAGCGTTGTATAATCGGCCGCCCACGCCTGGGTCAAACCGCCGGGGCGCCGAAAAAAATTCTTGGATTGGCCGGGCTTCGGGACTAGTCTCGCCATCGAACAGCCATAGCTGTGACGCAGCGGGGGGCTGCAGCCAGCGGTATCGCCAAGAAACCACGCGGAATGCCCGATATCTCGGGTTGCGTGGAACGTTAACGGCGCCGCGGCATTTGAATACCCCCATCCGGTGATGAAAATTTGGCAACAAGATAGATCGGATTCGATGATGAAGCGCCAACGTGGCCGCAACAACGGCAGAAAGCCGCATATGCCGGTCCGCCCGCAGAATTTTGACAGCAGCGGGCCGGACGTACGTGTCCGGGGAAATGCTTATCAGGTGCTGGAGAAGTATCTGGCGCTCGCGCGCGATGCAACCGCCGGCGGGGACCGGGTCGCGGCCGAGAATTATTACCAGCATGCCGAGCACTACTACCGCACGATCAACGCCAACGCCGAGCAGCATCAGCATCAGCAGCGCTTCGCGCAACAGCACGGCGGTAACGTTCCTCCGCAGCATCAGGGAAATCCACAAGGCCAAAACTACGGGCCGAGCCATGGCGATGAGTCCCGTGGTCCGGTGGCGCGCGATCAGCCGTCAAACCAGGATCCGGGCGCCGGGCCTCAGCCGCCGGTGAACCTGCCGCACGGGAACAACCCGGGCGAAGGCCAGAACAACTGAGTTTTACGTCGCTTTAGGCTGAACCCCGTCCGGCCCGTCGGCGGAGAGACCGGCTATCGCGGCGGCTCGACCGGATCACCGATGGCGATTTCGCCGCCCGCGAGCACTTCGGCGTAGATGCCCATATCGGTGTGGCGGAAGCCTTCTTGCAGCACCAGCGGGATGTTCAAATCGCGCACGGCGGTCTCCGGATTGACGCTGGTCGCGGCACAACGCTCGATCCGTTTCACCGTCCGTAGCTGTACCGCGCCGATGTGGAAACTACCTCCGACCCAAGCGAATTCCTGCCACGGTGCGCCGCCGTCGAAATAAAAATTGGCGCGGAATCGCCGCGGATCAACCGGTGCCCGCGTCACACGCTCAAGGTCCCGCACGCTGGCAAGACCGATCACGGATACGACCTTGCGCGGCGTATCGGAAAACATGTGGCCGGGTGATTCGACGAGCCGTGGCGCGCCACGCGACTCTTGGCCCATATAGGCGGCGAAGAACTGCTCGATAACGGTTCGCCCCGCAGCCTCGAGGACGTTCGCCCGAGCCACCACGCGATGATCGCGCATGATCACCAATATGCCGGTCGATTCGTCGAACTTCGTGCGGAGCCGGGCAAGCCGCTCGTTGCGCATTAGCATCAGGAAATTGGTCTTCGCCATCCACTCGGGCGCTGCCGGATCGAAACGCGTCGTGCCGTGGGCGAGCGCAAAGCGACGGTCCTGGGGGACGCCTTGGCCGGGGGCAAGCGCGATACGCTCGAGCGGCTCGGGCGTCAGCCCTTTCACCGGGTAGCGGTATATGTGAGCGATCTGGAGGGTCATGGGACCGTTCGGCTAGCGACTGACCCGCCGTCAATCGGCAGGCTGGTGGCCGCATATTGACCGCTCGGCACCGACAGTCAACCGTGGGCGAGGTGTCGGTTCCCCGCTTCGCGGTATGGCGTGGCTAGCGGCGCTCGTCCCGACCCTTGCGGCGAGGGATGCCGGTGGCCATATACCGCCTGGGACGCCGCTCGTGGGTCCCCGACTCCTGTTCGCCCGTCACGGGGAACCTTCATCAAGGGATCGCATCGGCCGATGAATCTCGACCAATATAGCGAGCGCTCGCGCGGCTTCATCCAGGCCGCCCAGACGCTGGCCCAACGCTCGAACCACCAGCGCTTGACGCCCGAGCACCTGCTCAAGGTTCTGCTCGACGATCCCGAGGGACTCGCAGCGAATCTGATGCGTGCCGCCGGCGCCGATCCGGCGCGGGCGCTCCGCGAGCTCGAATCCGAACTTGCGCGCCAGCCACGTATCGAGGGAAGCGGCGCCGGCCAGATCTACCTCGCGCCCGAGACGGCGAAGGTTTTCGAGACCGCCGAAAAGGTGGCGAAGAAAGCGGGCGACAGCTTCGTGACCGCCGAACGGCTGCTGCTGGCTCTGGCACTCTCGCGGCCGAGCGCGGCGGCGCGAGTTCTCTCGGCCGCCGGAGCGACGCCGGAGAACCTCAACCTGGCGATCAACGACATCCGCAAGGGACGCAAAGCCGACAGCGCCACGACCGAGGAAGGCTACGATGCGCTCAAGAAATACGCCCGCGACCTCACCGCCGCCGCGCGCGAGGGCAAGCTCGACCCGGTCATCGGCCGGGACGAAGAAATCCGCCGCACGATCCAGGTCCTGTCGCGCCGGACCAAGAACAACCCGGTGTTGATCGGCGAGCCGGGCGTCGGCAAGACAGCGATCGTCGAGGGCCTGGCGCAGCGGATCGTCAACGGCGACGTGCCCGAATCCTTGAAAGAGAAACGGCTGCTGGCCCTCGATCTCGGCGCGATGGTCGCCGGCGCCAAGTTCCGCGGCGAGTTCGAG
>CAZLYV010000028.1:4942-15919 GCA_964563665.1 uncultured Acetobacteraceae bacterium | reverse complement strand
CCAGCACGAGAGCGGCCCACAGCAGCCACCTTCGACCGCGTATGCCTTGCGTCGCCAGCGATTTGGCGCGGGTTTCCGCCGTGGCGCCTTCATCTCGCGCAATCGCCGCCGCGGGCGTCGACACCGCGGCGCCAAAGGCGGTAAAGAAGTCGGCGGAGAGTTTTCGCGCGGTGCCCTCGATCAGCCGCGAGCCGAGCTGCGCGAGCTTGCCGCCGATCTCGGCCGTGACGGTGTAATGGAGGAGCGTCGCCGCGCCATCCGCTTCGAGTTTGACCCGCGCGCTCCCCTTGGCGAAGCCGGCCGCGCCGCCGCTGCCCTGACCGCTGATGGTGTAGGCGTTGGGCGGATCGAGATCGGCGAGCGTGACCTGGCCCTGAAAAGTGGCCTTGACCGGCCCGACCCGCAGCGTCACCCGCGCCCGCATCTCGGTCGCCGAGAGACTCTCGATCGTCTCGCAGCCGGGGATGGCCGCCTTCAGAACAACCGGGTCGTTGAGCGCCCGCCAGACGACCTCGCGCGGCGCCTCGATGCGCTCGCTTCCGCTGATTTCCACGCCGTTCTCCTGATTACTTGATACGAAATCTATCGCGGCGATCGGCCGTGGCGCCACGCTCAACCGGGCGCCGATCAGGCGGCATGGGCGCTGGCGCGCGAAGCACCACGTGCGGATTTTCGGCGTTCGCCGACGATTTCGGCCAGGATCGACAGCGCGATTTCCTCGGGCGTGATGGCGCCAATATTGAGGCCGGCGGGCGAGCGCACCACGCCGACGCGCTCGAGCGAGATCCCGGCCGCGACCAGCCGCTCGCCAAGCGTCGCCATCTTGCGCCGGCTGCCGACGAAGGCGACATACGCGGCATCGGTCGTCAGCGCCGCCAACAGAGCGTCAAAATCGCGCTTGCCCTGCGTGGCGACGACGATGAAGCGCGGGGCCGCGTGCCGGGCGGGCAGATCGAACGCCTCGATCCGCGCATCGGCTTGCGCAACCTGCGACTGGTCCCCGGCAAGTGCTGCAAGCGTGACGGCGAAACCCAGGCTGGGGGCGAGATCGGCCAGCGCTTGGGCGACGGGCGAAGCGCCGCAGATGACCAGCGTGGGGCGCGGCAACATGGGTTCGATGAAAATATCGAGCGTGCCGCCGCTCGGGCAAACGCTGCGATGATATTCGATGCCTTCGTCGATGGTCCCGGGGGCGTGGCCTTCCTCGGCGAGCGCCGCCTCGGGCTGGACGCTGATCAAGCGGGAGCGGCCATCGGCGAGCGCCGCCGCGGCGGCGCGCCGCACCGCCCCTTGCGCGCAGCCACCGCCGACCCACCCGGCCTTGATGCCCTCGGCGGTAACCACCGCCTTCGCGCCGGCCTTCGCCGATGTCGCGGCGACGGTGCGCACCACGGTGGCGAGCACGAACGGTTGAGCCGTCCGCTGCAGCTCGGCCATCACAGACATGATCTCGGTTTCGGATCGGGGCATGCTCATATCCTCGCAAGATAGTCTTCGAGCGCGGCGAGGCTTGCCAGGTTGTGCGCCGGCGCGAACAGTTCGACGAAGGGCAGCGCCGCCGACATACCGCCGGCGGTCGGCTCGTAACCAGGCCACCCGAGCAGCGGATTGAGCCAGACAATTCGCCGCGTCCGGCGCCGCAACGCCGCCATCTCGGCGGCAAATTGCTCCGGCCGTCCGGTGTCGTAACCGTCGCTCACGATGATCACCACGGTTCGGCCATTGACGACTCGCGGCGCATGGTGACGGTTGAAGGCGGCCAGGCTCTCGCCGATGCGCGTGCCGCCAGCCCAGCCGTGGGCCATCAGCGTCAGCCGCTCGACCGCCTTGACCGGATTGGCTTCCTTCAGCGCCGGCGAGACATGGATCAGCCGGGTATGAAACACATAGCCCTCCGCCTGCCGGAAGGCGCCGAGCACGCCGTGCAGGAAGCGGATGAAAGCGGCGCTGTACTGGCTCATCGAGCCCGAGACATCGATGAGAACGACAAGGCGCAACGGCTTGTCGCGCCGAGCCCGGCGCACCAGGTCGATCGGGGTGCCGCCGCGCGAGATGCTGCGGCGAATCGTGCGGCGGAGGTCGAGTTTGCGGCCACGGCGTCCGGCGCGCTGGCGGCGCGAGAGGCGATGGCGCATCCGCTCGGCCAGCCGCTCGGCCAGCGCATGGGCGCGCGCGAGTTCGTCGGGATCGACGATGTGGCGCAGATCGGTCTGGTCGATCGACTCGTGGCGCGCCGCGCCGCCGCGCCGGCCTTCGGGCGCGCCGCCGCTTTCGCCCTCCGCGCGCGACACCATATCGGGCATCCCCGGTCGCCCGCCGGTCGGCTGGGGCGCGCCCAATGACATGATCGAGGCGCGCGGACCGGCGGTCGAGCCGGTCGCGCGCACCGCGCGCTTGCGTCCGCGGCCGAGCCAATAGGCGTCGAAAAGATCGTCGAATCTCCGCCATTCGTCGCGCCGGCCGCACAGCAGCGCCTTGAGGGCGCCGCGCAACAGCGCCGGCCGGTCGCTCGCCTCGCCGGCGGCCAGCAACAGCGCGTCGCGCGCCTCGCCGAGGCCGACGGCAAAGCCGTTGTCGCGCAGCGTGCGCAGAAAGCGGAGCATGGTCCGCCGGACCGTGGCGCCGGCGCCGCCATCTTGCATGGTCGTCGCGACCAATTCGCTCACGTTAGCTCACGCGACCCGGCCGAGCAGCCGCAGGGTCCGCTCGGAACTTACCGCCTGACGGTCTTCGCGGGTTTTCAACAGGCAGATCAGGGTCTGGTGCACGAGTTCGGGCTCGGCTTGCAGATCGCGAACGCCAAGACCGACCAACGCGCCGGCCCAATCCAGGGTCTCGGCGACCCCAGGCACCTTGCGCAAATCCTCCTTGCGGATCGCGCCGAGGAAACGGGCGATCTGTCCGGCAAGCGCCGCGTCGATCCCCGGCAGCCGCAGCAAGACGATGCGCGCCTCGCGCTCCTCGCTCGGGTAATCCATGTAATGATAGAGGCAGCGGCGACGCAGCGCGTCCGACAGTTCCCGCGTGCCGTTCGACGTCACCACCACGCGGGGAATGCTGCGAGCGACGATGGTGCCGAGTTCGGGCACGCTGATCTGGAAATCCGACAGCACTTCGAGCAGGAAGGCCTCGAATTCCTCGTCCGCCCGATCGATTTCGTCGATCAGCAGCACCGGCGGGCGCTCCTGGCGAATGGCCGCGAGCAGCGGCCGCTCGAGCAGGAATTCCTCGGAGAAGATATGCCGCTCGACCTCCTCCGGCGCGCCGGCATGCGCCTCGCGCACCTTGATCGCGAGAAGCTGGCGCTGATAGTTCCATTCGTAAATCGCCGCGTTCGCATCGAGGCCTTCGTAGCACTGCAGGCGAATCAGCCGCGTCTCGTGGAGCACGGCCAACGCCTTGGCGACGGCGGTCTTGCCGACCCCCGCCGCGCCCTCGATCAAAATCGGCCGATCCAGCGTTTCGATGAGCCACAGGGCAAGCACGAGCTCGCCGTCGGCCAGATAGCCCGCGGCGGCGAGTCGTCGGTCCAACTCTTCCCGTGCGATCTTCACGCGCGAGGCGCGCTGGCGTTTGCCCTTGCGCGCCCTCCACTCACCGCGAAATCCCGAGCTGCGCGCATAGCGTCCAGATCCGCCAATGGTCGTAGGGCATCGGGATGTGCGTTACGCCGAGATGGGCGAAAGCGTCGTTCACGGCGTTCGAAAAGGCCGAAACGCCGCCCACGTTCGGGCTCTCGCCGACTCCCTTGGCGCCGATCGGATGGTGCGGCGAGGGGGTCACGGTGTGATCCGTCTCCCACTTCGGTGTTTCGACCGCGGTCGGCATGAAGTAGTCCTGCAGCGTCACGTTATGGACGTTCCCGGTCTCGTCGTAACGGATTTCCTGGCCCATGGCGATGGCGAAGGCTTCGGTGAGACCGCCGTGCACCTGGCCCTCGATGATCATCGGGTTGATCCGCGTGCCGCAATCGTCGAGTGCGTAAAAGCGGCGCACTTTGGTGACGCCGGTGTCGACGTCGATGTCGAGCACGCAGATATAGGCGCCGAACGGATAGGTCATATTCGGCGGATCGTAGTAGTCGACCGCCTCGAGCCCCGGCTCCATGCCCGGCGGCACGTTGTTGTAAGCCGCCCAGGCGATCTCCTTCATGGTCTTGGACTTCTCGGGCAGGCCCTTGGCGTGGAAGCGATCGACGTCGAACTCGAGGTCGTCCTCGGCGATTTCGAGCAGGTGGGCGGCGATCTTGCGCGCCTTCGCGCGGATCTTGCGGCCGACCCGCGCGGCGGCGGCGCCGGCCACCGGGGTCGAGCGCGAACCATAGGTGCCGAGGCCGTAGGGCGCGGTGTCGGTGTTCCCTTCCTCGATCATGATGTCGTCGGCCGGGATGCCGATTTCGCTCGCCAGGATCTGCGCGTAGGTCGTTTCGTGCCCCTGGCCCTGGCTCTTGGTGCCGAGACGCGCGATCGCCGCTCCCGTCGGATGGATACGGATTTCACACGAATCGAACATGCCGATGCCGAGAATGTCGCAATTCCGGGTCGGACCCGCGCCGACGATCTCGGTGAAGAAGGCGACCCCGATTCCCATCAGCTCGCGCGACTCGCCGCTTGCGACGGCGGCGCGCCGCTCGGCCTGCTCGCGGCGAAGCCCGGCGTAGTCGACCGCTTTCATCGCCTTGTCGAGCGCGCTCGGGTAATTGCCGCTGTCGTATTCCCAGCCGAGCGCCGAGCGATAGGGAAACTGCTGCGGCTGGATGAAGTTCTTCCGCCGGATTTCGGCCGGATCCATGCCGAGCTTGCGCGCCAGCACGTCGACGATCCGCTCGATCATGTACGACGCCTCGGTCACCCGGAACGAGCAACGATAGGCGACGCCTCCGGGCGCCTTGTTGGTATAGACCCCGTCCACCGCCACATGCGCGGTCGGAATCGCGTAGGAGCCGGTGCAGATGTTGAAGAACCCGGCCGGAAACTTGGTCGGATCGGCGCAGGAATCGAAGGCGCCGTGATCGGCGACGACGTGCGCGCGAAGCGCCGTGATGCGCCCATCCTTGGTCGCCGCCAGCTCGGCCGTCATGTGGTAGTCGCGGGCAAAGGCGGTGGCCGAAAGATTTTCGATGCGGTCTTCCACCCACTTCACCGGCACGCCAAGAACGATCGACGCCACGATCGAACAGACATAGCCGGGATAAACGCCCACCTTGCTGCCGAAGCCGCCGCCGATATCGGGCGCGATCACGTGAATCTTGTGCTCAGGAATGCCCGATAGGATCGACGCCACGGTGCGGACCACATGGGGCGCCTGGAAGGTGCCCCAAACCGTGAGCTCGCCCTTGATCTTGTCCATCGAGGCGACGCAGGCACAGGTCTCGAGCGGCGAGGGATGGACCCGCTGATAGCGGATGAATTCCTTGACCTTGACTGGCGCGCGCTCGAACGCCTCGTCGGTCGCGGTCTTGTCGCCGATCTCCCAGGTGAAGATGTGGTTCCAGTGACGCCGCTTGCCGTGCGCGCCGTCGGTCTTGTCCTTGATATCTTCGCGCAACACCGGCGCATCCGGGTTCATCGCTTTCAAGGGATCGACCAGCGCCGGCAGCGCCTCGTACTCGACCTCGATCAGCTCGACCGCGTCGGCCGCGATATAGCGGTCCTCGGCGATGACGAAGGCGACTTCCTGGTTGGCGAACAGCACCTTTTCGTCGGCGAGCACCGCCTGCACGTCGCCAGCCAAGGTCGGCATGTAGTGCAGTTTGAGCGGCTTCAGATCGTCGGCCGTCAGCACCGCCTTGACGCCCGGCAGGGCCAGCGCCTTGTCCTTTCGAATCGCCTTGATGCGGGCGTGTCCATGGGGCGAGCGGACGAAATCGCCGAACAGCATGTTCGGCAGCTTGAGATCGTCGACGTAGTTGCCCTTGCCCTGGATGAAGCGCTGGTCCTCCGTCCGTCGCCGCGAGCAGCCGATGCCCTGCAGCTTGTCTTCGCGCTCTGCGCGCGTCATGGTCTGGTCGGTCATTCTGCTGCCTCCTTCGCGCCCGCGCCAAGCTTGGCGGCCGCGAACTGAATCGCTTTGACGATGTTTTGATAGCCGGTGCAGCGGCAGATATTGCCCGAGATTCCCTGGCGGATCTCGTCCTCGCTTGGTCGCGGATTCTCCTGCAGCAGCCGGTGCGCCCGCACGATCATGCCCGGCGTGCAGAAGCCGCATTGCAGGCCGTGCATCTCGCGAAATCCTTCTTGCAGCGGATGCAACGTGCCGTCGGGCGCGGCCATGCCCTCGATCGTGCGAAGCTCTCCGCCGTCGGCCTGGACCGCGAAGACGGTGCAGGATTTGACCGACTTGCCGTCGAGATCGACGGTGCAGGCGCCGCAGTGGCTGGTGTCGCAGCCGATGTGGGTCCCGGTGAGGCCGATCTGCTCGCGAAGGAAATGGACGAGCAGCAGCCGCTCCTCGACCAGCGCTTCGACCGCCTGCCGGTTGATCGTCATCTTTACGTGGAGCTTCGCCATGGTTCGACCTCTCCCCTCAACCCTGGGCTCGTTCCCGGGCGCGCAGGATCGCGCGCCGGAGCATCACGCCGGCCATCTTTCGCCGATATTCCGCCGGTCCGCGGCCGTCGCTTGCCGGGTGCGTGATCGCCTCGGCGGCGGCCACCGCCTTGGCGATCGCCGCCTCGTCGAGCCTGGATCCTTGCAAGGCGCTCGCCGCCGTCGCGGCGTAAAGCGGGGTCTCGCCGACATTGGTGAGCGCGATCGCCGCCGATGCGCAGACGCCGCCTTTGAGCGTGAGCACGACCGCCGCCGCCGCGGTCGCATAGTCGCCCACCTTTCGCTTCAGCTTCTCGTAAGCGAATCCATGGCCCTTGGACGGGGTTGGAATCACGATCGCGGTCAGGATCTCGCCCGGTCCAAGCTTGGTCGCGTAGAGCCCGTCATAGAATTCACGAGCTGGAACCCGCCGCTCGCCGCGCGGCCCCCGCAGCACGTAGCTCGCGCCAAGGCATTGCATGATCGCCGGCATATCGTTGCCCGGGTCGCCGTTCGCCACGTTTCCGCCGATCGTGCCGAGGTAACGCACCTGGGGATCGGCGATCACCAGCGCCCCCTCGCGCAGAATCGGGCACTTCGCGGCGAGCAGGCTGGAGGCAATCACCTCGGCCTGGGTGGCGGTGGCGCCAATCACCAGTTCGCCGCCGCTCTCGCGAATCCCCTTGAGCGATGCGATGCGACCCAGATCGATCAAATGCTGCGGCGCAGCAAGCCGCAGCTTCATCATCGGGATGAGGCTATGCCCGCCGGCCAGTGGATGGGCGTCATCGCCGAGGTCGACGAGCAGCTTGACGGCGTCCTCGACCGAGGTCGGGCGGTGATAGGTGAATGTACCTGGGATCACGACGCTCCTCCGCTTGCGAGCTTGTGCGCCATTCCCGTCGCCGCGCTGCGCTGGAGGGCTCCTCCCGTCCGCAGCCGCGGCTGGGGCTGGTCGCCGTTAGATGAGAAAGAAAAGAATGGCAGTGGCTCCGCCACAAGACAACGCAGCGCGCACAAAATGCAAGGATTTTGCACCAACGGGGGTAATTTCAGCACGAACGGCGGACACCCCGCTCGTCGCTTCAAAGGCCAAGAGCGGCCTTTAGCTTGGGCAATCGGCTCCGGCTGACCGGTACGCGACGCTTGACGAGGCCATCGAGTTCGATCACGCCTTGTTCACGGATACGGCGAAGGGCTGCGGCGTGGCGAATATTGATGATGTGGCTCCGGTGCACGCGCACAAAACACGCCGGGTCGAGGCGTGCCTCGAGGTCTGAGATCGAAACCGCGCAAAAATAGGTGTCCCGACCATCGAATACGCGGGTGTAATGCGCATCGGCGTGAATGGCGTAGACCCGCTCGAACGGCAGGAACAAAGTAACGCCGTTGCGGCTTGCCGAAATGTGACCGACGGGGTCGCTGGCGGCTGGCGATGCGGCGATGTCCGCCCCGCCGCCCGCTGTAGCTGCTTCATCCGTTACCACCGCGGGCGCGGCGCCGGCTGCCTGACCGTCCCACGCGCCGAGACGTTCGGGCAGCAAGACCAAAAGGAAAAAGCCGGAGATCAGGAACGCCGTCACCGCGACGACAATGGCCAGCAGATCGACGGTCAACGCTGGCGCGGTAATCTCGAAGGTGAGCGTGTCTGGTAGAAAGCGCGCCGCCGCCATCGCCGTATAGTGCATGCCGGAGACGGCCAAGCCCATGACCACGGCGCCAGCCATGACGTGATGCTTGCCGCTGGGCGAGAAGGCAAGCCACAGCGCCAGCGCCGAGGCCGCAATCGCCACCGCGACGCTGGCGGCGACGAGATCGGGCGCGTAATCGACCACGCAATTGGCGCGCAACGCCGACATGCCGATGTAGTGCATCGTAGCGATTCCGCCGCCCATGAGAACGCTGCCAGTGAACAGTCGCAGCGGCGTGAGCAATCCGAAACTCGCGACGAACACGCCAAGGCCAACCAGGAGAACGCAAACCAACGCCGAGAGCAGCGTCGTCAATACGTCGTAGGTGACGACGACCGGTAGATTGACCGCGAGCATGCCGATGAAATGCATCGCCCAGATGCCGATACCGAGCGACAACGCCGAAGCGGCGAGCAGCGACTTGCGGCGGATGCCGGATGCTTGCCCAAGCCAATTCGCGAGCGTAAGGCTAACGTACCCGCCCTGCATCGCGATCAGCACCGAAAGAAAGACCAGAACCAGATTATATTCGATCGGCACCGCCGTACGGGCTCCCTCGCTTCCATCCCGATCGCGCCCGCTCTACGACGGGTTCGCAACTCTCCACAACACCGGCACTCGGCTAATGATCGCTGCCCCGAAAGCCGTTCATCCACGAACCGGACGCGTGATCGTGGCCACGCGATGCACGAGCCAAACGCGACCGCTCAAGATGGCTTCATCCTAGAATGCACATTTGATGGTTTGCGGTCGATAGCTTTCGGCAGACGATGGGTGCGGTGCATGAAACCTGAAACCGGCGGACAAAAATACCCGCCGCGACCGCGCTCGTTCACGGCCTGACATTGGCGATCCGCAACGTCGCAGACGTCGCCGGTACGGGCGTGCCGATGGCTCGTAGCCGCGTTCGCTGCGGGCGACGAGGATGCAATTCAGTCAGCGCGAGCAAGCCGCGCCAGCCGAACCAGCTCGGCGCGGGCACCCTCGGGATCGGTCACCGGCGCGGCGAAAGCAAGCCGCGCCACTTCGCCCGCGCGCCTGAGATCGGCGCCTTCCGGATCGATGCCGGTCATGCGCCACCCTCCTCCGGCACGGCCGAGAAGGCGGCTTGCGTAGAGGTCGATCGCCTCGCCATGGTCGCTGTTCATGTGGGCGACGATCTCGCCTTCATGCGCGATCAACGCCGCCGCGGGCGTGGGGTCGAACCGCACGTCGCTGGCGGGCAGCCAGTGAATGCGCCCGAAGCCTGCCACCAGATGGGCATGCGCCGGGACCACGCGCCAGACGGCGAAATCCTTGAAATCGGCGTAGAGGCTGGCACTGGGATGGCGGGCAAGGAAGCGGGCCCTCATGCGCGCATCGTCGCTCGGCTCGGCACGGCCGATCAGGGTGGCGCGCGGGCCGGTTAATGGCTCGGCCAGCCCGGCCGTTCCGTCGAACAACAGCGCCGCGCTCGGATCGGCCATCAGATTGCGGGTGTGATCGGCCAGGCGCGAAATCAGCAGGATCGGCGTCGCGTCATGATCGACGGCGACCAGAACCAGCGATACGTACGGCGCTCCGGCCGCCGGTGAATCCGCCCGGCCGAACGTGGCAAGACTCGCCCGATCAAGCGCCCGCATCAGGCCGCGGACGATGACCGCCGGTGGCGGCCCCGGCGCCACGGAGGGCGAAGGCGCGTCTTTACGCATGGCGGTGAAAGATAGGGCGGTACCGGCGGCAACGACAATTGGCCGCGGCGCCGGTCAACCGAGGCGGCGTTGCATCCACCCCGAGACGCCGCCCAACACCAGCCAGAACAGCGCGCCGGCGACCAGCGTGGCGGTGACGTAATGCATGGCTAGCATCGCCGGCAGGCCGCCGTGCTCGGCCTCGGCCTGCGGCGCGCCGACGACATGGGGCAGGACGATGAGCAACAGGCCCAAGGCGCGCCACCGCCAGTTCGCGCCCAATACGAGTCCGCCAAGGCCAGCACCGGTGGCGAGCGCCGTGCCGACCCACCACATCTGGCGCGCCGCGAGGTCGGCGCCGAGCATGCCGGGGGCTTCGGGGGGCAGGCCGAGCGACGGCGCGAAGATCACCGCGGCAAAGCCGCCGATTCCCCACAGCACGCCCTCGCGCCACTCGACGAGATGTCCGAGCGCGCGGCGCAACGCGAACAGCGCGTTGAGGATGAGGGCGAAGCCGAATCCGGCCAGAACATTGAACAGGACACTGAAACCGATTCGCTGCAAACCGTCGGTCGGTTGCCAGTCATTGTCGCTCGCCGCGTGCTCGTTGGCGGCGTTGGCCGCTTCCTCGTAGACCTCGGCGGCGAGGATCACCGGCCATACCTTGAAGAACTGCAGCAGACTGGCGACCACGCCGGCCGCCACGCCGGCGACCAGGGCGGCAAGCAAAATGCGACGAAACATGTTTGTCGACTCGCCGATCGGCGAGAAATATCGGCCGGTCAATGGCATGGGAACGTCAGCGAATGGCGGGCGTCGTGGGCGGCGTTGTGCAGCGCGGTGGGCCCGACAAAGCCGGTCGCAAAGACGACGAAGACGCCGAGCAGGATCGCCGTCAGCGCCGGGACGATAACCTCGCGGACGCCCGCGGCCGGCAGGACTTGTGTCGATTCGCGCGCTACCATCGCTCTCCCCTTGGCTGGTGATCCCTCGCTGCCGACCGCCGCAAACCACGGGTTGCGGCGGGCCATGCGTTCCTATCTATGAATCTCTATAATCCGCCGGATCGCCGCCCGTCAATCGAATGCC
>CAZLYV010000028.1:0-4842 GCA_964563665.1 uncultured Acetobacteraceae bacterium | reverse complement strand
CCGGCGCCGCCCAACCGATAAGGACAACACCGAAGTGCCACAACAGACGATCGCCCTGGTCGATGACGACCGCAACATCCTCGCCTCGGTGTCGATGGCGCTCGAAGCGGAAGGCTTCGCCGTTCGCACCTATACCGACGGGGCCGAAGCGTTGCGCGCGCTGGTGCAGCAACCGGTCGACCTCGCCATTCTCGACATCAAGATGCCGCGCATGGACGGGATGGAGCTGCTGCAGCGCCTGCGCAAGCAGAGCCAGCTGCCGGTGATCTTCCTCACCTCGAAGGACGACGAGATCGACGAGATGCTGGGCCTGCGGATGGGGGCCGACGACTACATCACCAAGCCGTTCTCCCAGCGGCTGCTGATCGAGCGCATCCGCGCCATTTTGCGCCGTCAGGAACTTGCACGCGAGCCGGGGGCGATCGCCGCCGCCGCGGAAGCGCCGATCGCGCGCGGCGACCTGCTGCTCGATCCGGCGCGCCATGTCTGCAGCTGGAAAGGCAAGGAAGTCGCGCTCACCGTTACCGAGTTTCTTCTGTTGCGCGCGCTTGCCCAGCGGCCGGGCCTGGTCAAGAGCCGCGACCAGCTCATGGACGCCGCCTACGGCGAACACATCTACGTCGACGACCGGACGATCGACAGCCATGTCAAGCGGCTGCGCAAGAAATTCAAGGTTATCGATTCCGAGTTCGCCCAGATCGAAACGTTGTATGGGCTTGGCTATCGATATCGCGACAAGTAGAGCCGGAAGGAGGCGCCAAGGAGCGGGCGATGGCGGCCAAAGCGCAACACCGTGACGCCGCCGGCGCCGCCGAGGGGCGCCCGCTCAACGTCGATCCCGCCGAACGGCCCCTGAGGCAACCGGCCGCCGAACCCGGGCGGACGCGTCATTCGATGCGCCGCATTCGCCGCCGGCGGTTCTCGCCGCTCACCCGCCGCATCCTCTTCCTGAATTCGCTCGCCCTCGTGCTGCTCGCGGTCGGACTGCTCTACCTCGACGACTACCGGCGCAGTCTGATCGAGTCGCAGTTCTCGGCGCTGGCGACCCAGGGTCAGATCATCGCCGCCGCGCTGGGCGAGGCGGCGCTCGATACGCCAGTCCAGGGCCTGGCCACGGCCGAGGGCGGCGATCCGCCGCCGCACGACCAGCTTGCCCCGGAGCTCGTGCGCCAGATCTTGCGCCGCTTGGCCGAGCCGACACAGGTCCGGGCGCGTCTTTATGCACTGAGCGGCGAGCTCGTCGCCGATACGCGCGTGCTCGGCCGCGCCGGCGGAACCGTCGAGGTATCGCCCCTGGCGCCGCCCAGCCCGCCGGACGGCGCGTTCAGCCGCTTCGCCAACGCTGCTTACGATTTCGTGCTCGACCTCCTGCCCACAGGAAAGCCGCTGCCGCGTTATCGCGAGCAGCCCGATAACCGGGCGAGCGACTATGAAGAGACGGCGGCGGCGCTCGGCGGCGAGCTCGCGCGCGCGCTTCGGGCGGATGCTGGCGGACAGCTCGTGCTGTCGATCGCGGTGCCCGTGCAGCGCTTCAAGCGCGTGCTGGGCGCCCTGCAGCTCACCGTCGAGGGCCATCTGATCGAAGACAGCCTGCGGTCGGTTCGCTTCGATATCATAAAGGTGTTCTTGCTGGCGCTTGCTGTAACCATTCTGATTTCGATCTACCTTGCCAGCACGATCGCGCGCCCGATCCGGCGCCTGGCGCTTGCCGCCGAGCGCGTACGGCGCGGACATGGCATCGGCGCCGGGCAACGGTTGGGCGCAAGCGCGCGCGGCCAACCGGTGATCCCCGACATGCGCCGCCGGGGCGACGAGATCGGAGATCTGTCGGTGGCGCTTAACGAGATGACGCGCGAGCTGTGGCAACGGCTCGACGCGATCGAACGGTTCGCCGCCGATGTCGCCCATGAGATCAAGAACCCGCTGACGTCACTGAAAAGCGCGGTCGAGACGGCGGCTCGGCTCAAGGATCCCGAGCAGCAACGGCGACTCATGTCGATCATCGTCGACGACGTGGCGCGGCTCGACCGGCTGATCGGCGACATTTCGGGCGCCTCGCGGCTCGACGCCGAACTCTCGCGCTCGGAAACCGAGCCGGTCGACATAACGCGGTTGCTTTCGGCCCTGATCGACGTTTATGCAACCACCGCGACCGCCGATGGCCCGCGTCTCGTGCTCGATCCGTCCGGGCGTGGGTCACTGATCGTTCCCGGGATCGAGGATCGATTGGGCCAGGTTTTCCGCAACCTGATCGCCAATGCGATTTCCTTCAGCCCGCCCAGGGGAACCATAAGGTTGCGCGCGATGCGGCGCGGCGATGGGGTCGAAGTGGCGATCGAGGATGAGGGACCCGGAATCCCCGAGGACCGGCTCGAGGCGATCTTCGATCGCTTCTACAGCGAGCGGCCAAAGGGAGAGAAATTCGGCACCCACTCCGGCCTCGGACTGTCGATCTCGCGCCAGATCGTCAACGCCCATGGCGGGCGGATTTGGGCCGAAAACCGCCACGACCCGCGAGGAGGGGTGCTCGGTGCGCGGTTCTCGCTGGTGCTTCCGGTCGAATGATTCGAGACGCTTCGGCCGGGGTCGGCGGTATCCTGGTGCGCGGTTGACAAGGCGGGCGGCCCGGCCCACCCTGCCGGCCGCCGTGAGCCAAAATCATACGCTTCAGGTACACGCGACATGCGTCGAGCTTGCCGGCTCGGGTATCCTGTTGCGCGGCGAACCGGGCTGCGGAAAGTCGGATCTGGCGTTGCGTCTCATCGACACCGGCGCCCGGCTTGTCGCCGATGATCGCACCGACCTCGCCAGCGACGGAGCGCGGCTGCTTGCCTCCGCGCCGCCGGCGATCTCGGGACGCATCGAGGTGCGCGGACTTGGAATCGTTTCGATGCCGGCGGTCGCCAGGGCGGTGGTGCGGCTGGCGGTCGATCTGCTGCCCGAGGCTGGCATCGAGCGCTTGGCCCCGCGGCGCATGTGCACCTATCTCGGGGTCGACCTGCCGCTCCTGCGATTGGCTCCGTTCGAGGCCTCGGCGGTCGCCAAGCTTCGGCTCGCGGTCCGTGAAACCGTGCAAGGCCGGCTATTTATCCATTGAAAGCCCGCCGGTTGGTCAGATGACTGGCGACCTCGCCAAACGATCGACATCGGCTGCGTTCGTCCACATGCCGACCCCCGTTTCCGCTCCGCGGCGCCGGATCACGCTCGTCACCGGCATGTCGGGCGCTGGAAAGACGCTTGCCTTGAAGGCGCTCGAGGATGCCGGATATGAGGCGGTCGACAACCTGCCGCTGTCGTTGCTTGCTTCGCTGGTGCGGCCCGAGGGCGCCGCCGGGCGGCCGATCGCGATCGGGGTCGACACGCGCACGCGCGATTTCAGCGTCGCCGCCTTTGGCGCGGCGATCGATCGCCTGAAAGCCGAGCTGGGCTTCGAGGCGCATCTCCTTTTTCTCGACTGCGAAGACGAGCCGCTGCGCCGCCGCTTCACCGAAACGCGCCGCCGTCATCCGCTGGCCAACGACCGGCCGCTCGCCGACGGCATCCGCGCCGAGCGCGACCTTATCCAGCCCTTGCGCGACCGCGCGGACATGGTCCTCGATACTTCGACGCTTGCGCCGGGCGACCTCAAGCGGCTCGTCCAGGCACATTACGGCCTCGGCGAACCGGTGGCCATGGCGGTGTCGGTGGTGTCGTTCGCTTATCGCCACGGCCTGCCGCGCGAGGCCGATCTCGTCTTCGACATTCGCTTCCTTGCCAATCCGCATTACCGGCCCGAATTGCAGGCGATGACCGGTCGCGAGGCGCAGGTGGCCGACTTCATTACCCGCGATCCCGCCTTCCAGCCGTTCTTCGACGGGCTCACGACGATGCTGGCGGCGCTGCTGCCCCGCTTCGAGAGCGAAGGCAAGAGCTACCTGACGATTGCGCTTGGCTGCACCGGTGGCCGCCATCGCTCGGTATTCGTCGCCGAACGTCTTGCCGAATGGCTGGGCGGTCTCGGCCGCCGCGTCAATCTCATCCATCGCGACACCGCCCGCTTGCCTGCGGACACCGACGGCATCGCGGGTTCACGCTGACAGGGCTGTTTCGTCGCGCCAACCAAAAGGAACACGCATGATCGGGATGGTTCTGGTCACTCATGGGCGCCTCGCCGCCGAGTTCATTGCGGCGCTCGAGCACGTGGTCGGGCCGCAACGCAACATCGTCGCTGTCTGCATTGGCGCGGAAGACGACATGGAGGAGCGCCGCAAGGAGATCATCGACGCCGTCGCCCGGGTCGACGATGGCACGGGCGTCGTGGTGCTCACCGATATGTTCGGCGGCACGCCCTCGAATCTCGCGATCTCGATCATCGACAAGGCCAAGGTCGAGGTGATCGCCGGGGTGAATTTGCCGATGCTGGTCAAGCTGGCGAGCGTGCGTAATTCCGAAAAGCTGGCCGACGCCGTCAACTCGGCGCGCGAGGCGGGCCGCAAATACATCAATGTCGCCTCGCAGCTTCTCTCGGGCGAGGTTCGGTGAACGAGGGCGTCGGCCAAGGCGGCGCGCGCGGCGTCTTTCGCGTGGCGGTGATCGTCAACAAGCGCGGCCTGCACGCCCGCGCCGCCGCGCGCTTCGTCAAGCTTGCCGAGCGGTTCGATGCCTCGATCGCCGTTACCCACAATGACACGACGGTTTCCGGCCGCTCGATCATGGGCCTGATGATGTTGGCCGCCGGGGCGGGGAGCGAGATCGAGCTCAGCGCCACCGGACCCGAGGCCGAGGCGGCGCTGGCGGCGCTCGCCGAACTGATCCAGGCGGGGTTCGATGAGACGGACTGAAACACCGCGCCCGCGCCGCGCG
>CAZLYV010000027.1:0-16043 GCA_964563665.1 uncultured Acetobacteraceae bacterium | reverse complement strand
GCGAGTACGTCGACATGCTGAAGGCCGGGATCATCGACCCGACCAAGGTCGTGCGCACGGCGCTGCAGGACGCGGCGTCGATTGCCGGATTGCTGATCACCACCGAGGCGATGGTGGCCGAACGGCCGGAGAAGAAGGACGCAGCGCCGGGCGGCGGCGGCATGGGCGGCATGGGTGGAATGGGCGGGATGGATTTCTAACCGCTGTCTGGCACATCACGACGGAAGGGCGGGCCACAGGGCCCGCCCTTTTTGTTTGGAACCATTTATACGGGAACAATCCGGCCTGGGACGGAAGCAGTCGCACTTTAAGCATGGGTGGATTGATCGATCGGCGCGGCTGGGCGCCGTTCGGGCGCTTGCCCGCGCGGGTACCGTCGGGGCATCATTCAGCTTGATTTGCCGACGTTCGTTTTCGATACCGACGGCGGGAGCCGGGCCCATGAGACGTAGCTACTGGACCGTCGTGATCTGTGGCGCGTTGACTCTCACGCTTGCGACGGGATTGCGTCAGACCTTTGGGCTATTCTTGAAGCCGATCACCCTCGATCTCGGCGTGACGCGCGAAGTCTTTTCGTTTGCGATCGCGCTTCAAAACCTGCTGTGGGGCGCCGCCGGTCCATTCGCCGGCGCGATCGCCGACAAATACGGCGCGCCCGGCGCCGCGATCGGCGGCGCGCTGCTTTACGCGGCCGGTCTTTTCGTGATGTCCCAAGCCGGGAGCGGCGGAGAGATCATTCTTGGCAACATACTCGTCGGCTTTGGTCTCTCCGGTTCCGGATTTTCGGTGATGCTGGGCGCGGTCGGGCGCGCCGCGCCGCCGGAGCGGCGGAGCACGGCGCTTGGCGTGGTCGCCGCTGGAGGCTCGTTTGGTCAGTTCGCGCTCGTGCCCTATGGCCAGGAGCTTCTGCTGCGCTTCGGCTGGGAAATCGCGCTGATGATTTTGGCGGCGACGGCGCTCCTCATGGTGCCGCTATCCGCTGGCGTTTCGGCGCCGACGGCCGAGCGGAGTGCGGCCAGCCAGAGCATTGCCGAGGCGCTTTCCGAGGCGGTCCGCCACAGCGGGTTCTGGCTGTTGACGGTCGGATTTTTCGTCTGCGGGTTTCAGGTGGTGTTCGTTGCGACGCACTTGCCGGCGTTTCTCGCCGACCGCGCGATGCCGGCGTGGCTCGGCGGCTGGGCGTTGGCCCTGGTCGGATTGTTCAACATCTTCGGCAGCTATGGCTGCGGCGTGCTGGGCGGACGATTCCGCAAAAAATATGTCCTGAGCGTGCTTTATCTGGCGCGCTCGGCGGTGTTCATCCTGTTCCTGATACTGCCGCTGTCGAACACCTCGGTGCTGGTGTTCAGCGCCGCGCTTGGCCTCCTGTGGCTGGGCACGGTGCCGCTCACCAGCGGTCTCGTCGCCCAGATCTTCGGTCCGGCCTATATGTCGATGCTCTACGGCATCGTCTTCATGAGCCACCAGGTTGGAAGCTTCCTTGGCGCGTGGTATGGTGGTTACGTCTTCGACGTGACGGGCTCGTACGATCTCATGTGGTGGATCTGCGTCGCGCTCGGCGTGGCCGCCGCGGCGCTCCACTGGCCGATCGCCGACCAACCCGTCGAACGTCCGGCCATGGAAGCGGTGCGCGCATGATATTGGCATCAGATCTCAAGCAACCCGGTTACGCGCGTCTTGCGCTGATCAGCGGACTAGCACTCGTGTTCCTTGGCGCGACCTACCTCTGGGCGACGCGCGGTGCGGCAATCGTGCTCGACATGTCATGGACCGGGTGCCTGTAATACGCCGGCTAGTACCAACTTTCGGCGTTTGGTTGAGTCACGCGTGGCACGACCACGAAGCCAGAAAGTTGGTATCAAATCAGGATTCTGGTACTCGGCATCGCTGCCTCGCGCCTTTAACACCAATCAGCGATGCCGAGTACTAGGCGCTTCCGCGTTCGCCATCCCGGGTCGTCGGTAGATCTCCCAGGTCAACTCGTCCGCCGGTGGATGTTGAACGGCGAGAAGGCCTGCTGCACCGGCATCAGTTCGATCCGGTTGACGTTGAGGTGCGCCGGTCGCGTCGCGACCCAGAAAACGCACTCGGCGATTTCCTCGGCGCTCATCGCAGTCACCCCTTCGTAGGGTTTCGCGGCCTTCGCCTTGTCGCCCTTGTAGCGCACCTCAGAAAACTCGGTGAGCGCCATACCGGGCTCGATCGAGCTTGCCCGCACGTTGGTCCCCAGAAGATCGGCGCGCAGGTTGAGGGTGAACTGGTGGACGAATGCTTTGGTCGCGCCGTAGACATTGCCGCCGGGGTAGGGGTAGCTGCCGGCGACCGATCCAAGATTGATCACGTGCCCGCGATTGCGCGTGACCATGCCGGGGAGAAGGGCTCGCGTGCAATAAAGCAGGCCCTTGATGTTGGTGTCGACCATCGTCTCCCAATCGTCGAGCGACGCCGATTGGGCGAGCGCCACACCCTGGGCCAGCCCGGCATTGTTGATGAGCAGGTCGATTTCAGCGAAGGGAGCGGGGAGCGCGCTCACCGCCGCCTCGAGCGCCTCGCGGTCGCGGATGTCGAGCACGACCGCGTGCGCCTTGGCGCCAATCTCATTGCGCAACGCTTCGAGCCGCTCGCCGCGACGGCCGGTCACGACCACGCGCGCGCCGGCACGCGCGAAGCGTCGCGCGAAAGCGGCGCCGAAACCGGCCGTGGCGCCGGTGATGAACACGCAAGCTGGCATATGCTCCGACATCGGCGTCATTCCCCAAAGTTTGTCTGGAACGACGCTACGATAGTCGATCGGCTTGGTCATCGCCAAGGCGCGTTGCCGCCGCGCGCGTCGCTCGATATCATCCGCGCCGACATGGGCGGAACGACCAAGGAGACTTCACAATGGCGAAGGTGGCATTTCTCGGGCTGGGCGTGATGGGCTTTCCAATGGCGGGGCATCTCGCCAAGGCCGGCCACGATGTGACGGTTTACAACCGGACGGCGGCAAAAGCAGCGAGTTGGGCCGGCAAGAACAAGGGCGCCTCCGCGCCGAGCCCGGCGGAGGCCGCGAAAGGCGCCGATGTCGTTTGTTCGTGCGTCGGCAACGACGACGATCTGCGCGCTGTCGTCTACGGCGAGCAAGGCGCATTCGCCGGCATGAAAACCGGCGCAATCCTGGTCGATCACACCACGGCTTCGGCGAACGTCGCGCGGGAGCTCGCGGCGGAGGCGAAGAAGCGCGGCGTCGGCTTTCTCGATGCGCCGATGTCGGGCGGCCAGGCGGGGGCCGAGAACGGCCAGCTGACGATCATGGTCGGCGGCGAGGCGGCGACCTTCGCCACGGCCGAACCGGTGATCAAGGTTTACGCCAAGGCGGTGACGCTGATGGGTCCCGTGGGCGCCGGCCAGCTCACCAAGATGGTCAACCAGATCTGCATTGCCGGCTTGGTGCAGGGGCTGTCCGAAGGAATAAATTTCGCGCTCCGCGCTGGCCTCGATGCGGAGAAGGTTCTTGCCGTGATCTCCAAGGGAGCGGCCCAGTCCTGGCAGATGGAGAACCGCGGCAAGACGATGATCCAGGGCAAGTTCGATTTCGGCTTCGCGGTTGACTGGATGCGCAAGGACCTCGGCATCTGCCTTGCCGAATCCAAGAACAACAAGGCGCGGCTGCCGGTCACCGCGCTCATCGACCAGTTCTATGCGCAGGTGCAGGGGCGGGGCGGCGGACGTTGGGACACCTCGAGTCTCTTCCACCTGCTGATGAAGGATTGAACGGGAGCGCACACTCAATGCCGATCATCAACCGTATCGCCGGATTCCAGGACGCGATGACCCAGTGGCGCCGCGACATCCACGCGCATCCCGAAACCGCGTTCGAGGAACTCCGCACCTCCGAGTTCGTGGCGAGCCGACTGGCTGAATTCGGGATCGAAGTGCATCGCGGTCTTGGCGGAACGGGGGTCGTGGGCACGCTTCGCGCCGGCTCGGCCGCCCGCGCGATCGGCCTTCGCGCCGACATGGACGCGCTCCACATCCACGAGAAGAACACCTTCGCTCATGTGTCGCAAAACCAGGGCAAGATGCACGCCTGCGGCCATGACGGGCACACGACGATGCTGCTTGGCGCCGCGAAGTATCTTGCCGAGACGAAGAACTTCGATGGCGTGGTTCATTTCATCTTCCAGCCGGCGGAGGAGAACGAGGGCGGCGGCAGGGCGATGGTGGAGCAGGGGCTGTTCCAGAAATTCCCGGTCGAGGCGGTCTATGGGATGCACAACAAGCCCGGCATGCCGATGGGCAAGTTCGGAATCCGGCCCGGGCCGATGATGGCGGCATTCGACACCTTCGAGATCACCATCAACGGGAGGGGTACGCACGCGGCGCTGCCCCATCTCGGGGTCGACTCGATCCTGGTCGGCGCCCATGTCGTCGCGGCGCTGCAAAGCATCGCCAGCCGAAATACCGATCCGGTCGAATCCGCGGTGGTCAGCGTCACCCAGATGCACGGCGGCGACACCTGGAACGTGATCCCCGACGACGTCGTGCTCCGTGGCACCACGCGGTCCTTCGAACCGCGAATCCAGAAGTCGCTCGAGCCGACGATACGGCGCGTGGCCGACGGGGTCTGCCGCGCGTTCGGCGCGACGATGACCATGCGCTACGAGGAGCGCTATCCGCCGTTGATCAACGAGGCGAGCGCCACGGACTGGGCGGCCAAAGTCGCGGCCGACATCGTCGGCGCCGACAACGTCGATCCGGCTTACGCGCCGACCATGGGCGGCGAAGACTTCGCCTTCATGCTGCAGGCCAAGCGCGGCGCGTATATCTTCATCGGCAACGGCTCGGGCGAGGGCGGGTGCATGCTGCACAACCCGCATTACGACTTCAACGACGAGGTCCTGCCGTTGGGCGCTTCGTATTGGGCGCGGCTGGTCGAAAAATCGCTGCCCAAGGCGTGAGTATCAGCCCGGCGGGGGTGCCTTGGCTTCGGCCGCCTTGACCTCGCTCCACAGCGCATCCATCTCGGCCAGCGTCGAGCGTTCGGGCGTTGTTCCACGGGCGTGTAAGCGCGCCTCCACCTGCTGAAAGCGCCGTTCGAACTTGAGCGTGGCGCGCCGGAGCGCGGTCTCGGCATCGACGTACGCCAGCCGCGCGACATTGACGCAAGCGAATAAAAGGTCGCCGATTTCGTCTTCGAGCCGCTCTGGCGACGCCGATTTGGCGAGCTCGGCGCCAAGCTCGCCCGCCTCCTCGACGATTTTGTCGAGAGCAGGGGCGATCTCCGCCCAGTCGAAGCCGACGCGCGCCGCCCGCTTCTGCACTTTTTGCGCCCGCGTCAGCGCCGGAAGTCCGACCGGCACCCCCTCGAGCACGCTCGGGCGACCCGGGACGGGCGCCGTCTTGGACCGGCGCTCAGCCGCCTTATGGGCCTCCCAGGCGTGGGTCTGCTCGTCGGCCGTGCGCAATTCGGCGCCGCCGAAGACATGCGGGTGCCGGCGCACCATCTTCTCGGCAAGCTCGGCCGCGACGGCGTCGAAATCGAACAGGCCGGCTTCCTCGGCCATCCGGGCGTGGAAGACGACCTGAAACAGGAGATCGCCAAGCTCTTCCTTGAGCCCCGGCATGTCCTGGCGCTCGATCGCGTCGGCGACCTCGTAGGCCTCTTCGATGGTGTACGGGGCGATCGTGGCGAAGCTCTGCTCGACGTCCCACGGGCAGCCTTCGGTCGGGCTGCGCAACCGGGCCATGACCGCCTTGAGGCGTTCGATCGGGGGAAATGAATGTGTCATTTGCGGATTCCGTTGTCGCGATTGGCGCGGGGCAATCTAGCCTCGGGCGGAAGGCGAGGCCAGTTTGGCGCAATCCGGGATCTGCCCTTCGTCGATCCAATTATCGCATAATATATATTATCGCAAATTATAACTGTCATTTAGAGTCAATGACTTCGAAGTTGGTTAATTCGTCTCACTAATCAATATTGAGCCGAAAGATTGGATACGGCACCCAGGAATTTCATGTCCTGGATGAAATATGCCAGGGCAACCTTTTGCCAGCGCGCCATTTTTATAGAACCCTGTTACCGGCATTCCGTGCCTCGCCGGTTTGGGTCGGCGCCCTGCCCGGCAAATGCCTTTGTTGTCGATCGCGGCCGAGGCACCGGCACTGGTCCCGGCCGTCGTTCGTTCAGGCTTCGACCACCATTCCGTCGAACGCCGTCTCGACGCCCGGCGGCAGCATGGCGGCCCAAGTCGCGTAGTCGACCGTGTGGTTCATATGCGTAAGAATGGCTCGCCGCGGCTTCACGCGCTGGATCCAGCCGAGCGTCTGGGCAAGATGGCTATGCGCCGGATTGGGCCGCTCCTGCAGGCAGTCGACGATCCACACCTCGACGCCGGCCAGCGTTTCGAACGCCGCCTCGGGCATCTCCTTGACGTCGGTCGAATAGGCAAACCTGCCGAAGCGCAGACCCAGTGTGGGAACGCGATACGCGCCGTGACCTTGGGCGAACGGCGTCACCGTGAGCGTGCCGACGGCGAACGGACCCTCGATCGCACGCGCGACCAGCGAAGGCGCGAACCAGATGCCCTCGTTGGTGCGCGGCGGATCGAAGGCGTAGCCGAAACGGCGCTTGACCTCGGCGATCGTTTGCGGATCGCCCCAGACGTCGAGCGGAGCGTTGCGGTGATAGTTGACCGAGCGCAGATCGTCGATCCCGTGCACATGGTCGGCATGCGCGTGGGTGATTACGGCGGCGTCGAGCGTGACAATGTTGTTTGCCAGGAACTGCTGGCGCAGATCGGGTGCGGCGTCGACCAGAATCCGGGTCGGCCCGTCCTCGACCGCAATCGACACGCGCGTGCGCTTGTTACGCGGATCGCTCGAGGTGCAAACCTTGCAATTGCAGCCGATGAGCGGCACGCCGCCCGATCCCCCGCAGCCGAGAACGGTGATCTTCATGGCTGGGCGGCGGGCGCCTGGGCGCGATCGAACAGGGCGAAGAAATTGGCGGTGGTCACGCGCGCAATCTCCTCGCGCGAAACATCCTTGAGCTCGGCCACCTTGGCCGCGGTGTGCTGAACGAACGCCGGCTCGCAAGGTTGCCCGCGCACCGGCACCGGCGCCAGATACGGCGCATCGGTCTCGACGAGCAGGCGATCGAGCGGCAACGCCTTCACCGTCGCGCGTAGATCCTCGGCGTTCTTGAACGTGACGATACCCGAGATCGAGACATAAAAGCCGAGCGCGATCGCCCGTTCAGCCAGCGCGCGCGTTGCCGTGAAGCAGTGCAGCACGCCCTTGAGCCGCCCGCCGCTCTCGACCGAAGCGGCGCTCAAGATCGCCCCGGTATCGGCGTCGGCGTCGCGCGTATGGACGATGAGCGGCAATCCCGCCTCGATCGCGGCCTGGATGTGGGCGCGGAAATTCGCCTGCTGTTCGGCGCGCGGGCTGCGATCGTAATAATAATCGAGGCCGGTTTCACCGATCCCGACCACCCGCGGGTGGCGTGCAAGTGCTGCAAGCCGCGCGGCGTCGGCGGTTTCGTTTGCCGCCTCGTGCGGATGGATGCCGACCGAGCACCAGATCTCGGGGTTCGCCTCGGCAATCGCCTGGACGCGCGGGAAATCCTTGAGCTTCGTGCCGATGGTGAGAAACGCGCCGACGCCGGCCGACTTGGCGCGCGCCAACACGCCCGGGAGATCCTGGGACAGCTCCGGGTAATCGAGATGGCAGTGGCTATCGACGAGCATGGGCGCGCAACCGGAGCTCAGTCGCTCTTGGCCTTGGCCCGACCGCCGGCGATCGCCCCTGCTCCCTCCTCGACATAGCGCGGGAAGACGCCGGTCGGCGCAGGCAGCGCGGTTCCGGGCACCAGCGGAGTGGCAAGTGCCGCGAAATCGCGCGCGGTTGCCGGGACGCCAAGCTGGTCGAGCATCCGCGCCATCGAGCCGGGCATGAACGGCTGGCAGAGGATTGCGCAATGCCGGATCGTTTCGGCTAGCACGTAGAGCACCGTGTTCATTCGCGTCGGGTCGGTCTTTTTGAGCGCCCAGGGCGCCTGCTCGTCGACGTAACGGTTCGCGTCCCCGACCGCCTGCCACAAGGCATCGAGCCCCTTATGAAACGCCTGCTCGGCGAGCTCCGTGCGCACCGCCGCAACAAGCCCCTGGACGCTACGCAGCAACTTTTCGTCGGCGGGCGAGAATCCCCCCGGTTGCGGCACACGCGCTGCGCAGTTGCGGTTGATCTGGGTGAGCACGCGCTGCGCCAGATTGCCGAAGTCGTTGGCCAGATCGTTGTTGAGCCGGCCGATCAGCGCCCGCTGCGAGAAATCGCCGTCCTGCCCGAACGGCACCTCGCGCAAAAGAAAATAACGAAACGCATCGAGGCCGTATTTGGCGATCATGTCGTGCGGGTCGATGACGTTGCCGAGCGACTTCGACATCTTCTGGCCCTCGACCGTCCACCAGCCATGCGCGAAGACGCGGCTTGGCGGCTCGAGACCCGCGGCCTTGAGGAACGCCGGCCAATAGACGGCATGGAAGCGCAGGATATCCTTGCCGACCATGTGCAGGCTGGCGGGCCAAAACGCCCGAAACAATTCGCTCTTCGGGTCGGGGTAGCCCACCGCGGTGATGTAATTTGTAAGCGCATCCAGCCAGACATACATGATGTGGCCAGGCGCATCGGGCACCGGCACGCCCCACTTGAAGGTGGTGCGCGAGATCGACAGATCGGCGAGGCCCTGGCGAACGAAGCTCACCACTTCGTTGCGGCGCGTGGACGGGCCGATGAAGCCCGGGTGTTTCTCGTAGAACTCGAGGAGCCAATCCTGCCAATCCGACAGCCTAAAGAAATAGCTCGGCTCCTCGACCCACTCGACCTCGGCGCCCGAGGGCGCGCACTTGTTGCCGTCGGGGCCGGTGGTCAGCTCGTCCTCGCCGTAGAACGCCTCGTCGCGCACCGCGTACCAGCCGGCGTACTTGCCAAGAAAGATGTTGTCCCTGCCCTTCGGCGACGTGTTGGACGCAATCGCCCGCCAGATCGCCTGGCTCGCCTCGATGTGGCGCGGCTCGGTGGTGCGAATGAAATCGTCGTTCGAGATGCCGAGCGCCTGCGCGAGCTCGCGAAAGTTCTCCGACACCTGGTCGGTGAACGCCTTCGGGGCCTGGCCCGCGGCCTGCGCCGCCTTTTCCACCTTCTGGCCGTGCTCGTCGGTGCCGGTGAGGAAATGCACCCGATAGCCATCGAGCCGCATGAAGCGCGCCAGCACGTCGCAGGCAAGCGTCGTGTAGGCGTGCCCGATGTGCGGCGCGTCGTTCACGTAATAGATCGGCGTCGTGATGTAGTAGGTCTTCATGCGCAGGGGCCGAATCTTTGCCGTCAATTAACAAACGGCGTTAGTTTACACTTATAACCGTCTGATAAATCGAAATAATATCCCTGCAGGTAGACGATCACGCCCGCGTCGTCTCGGCGATCTCCAAGACGGCGTTGAGCAGCACCTGCTTGCGATCCAGATTGGCGCTCTCGGTGCGCCCGGCGAGGCGGGCGATCTTGTCCCACACGGCGATCCAGCGATCAAGCGTGGCCGCCCCGGCGAGACGACGCGCAAACGCCGTTTCGCCGGCGATGATCTCGGTTGGCGGTGGCGCGCCAGCCGCCGTCTTGGCAAGGCGCGCCGACCAGCCGGACAGCAGATCGATCGCGGTGCGAAAGCCGGAGGCTTCGTCTGATCCGCGCCCCAGCCGGTCGGCGAATTCATGGACCGCCGGCACGTCGAGTTCGGGCGCGCGTGCGAGCAGGCCCAAAAGCTCGCGATAGAGCTCGACCCCGCCGCGATCGCAGAGATCAAGCGCGCGGCCGATCGAGCCCTCGGCGAGCGCCACGAGGCTTGCCTGGTCGTCGCCCGGCAGCTCCGGGCGAAAGCGCGCGACCAGCATTGCGACGTCGCTTGGCTCGAGCGGCGGCACGGCGAGCTGCCGGCAGCGCGAGCGGATCGTTGGCAGCAGTTTGCCGGGTGCGTGGCTCACCAGCAGCAGCAGCGCTTGGGCCGGCGGCTCCTCGAGCACCTTCAGAAGCGCATTCGCCGCGTTCGGGTTCATTTCGTCGGCGGCGTCGACCACCACCACCCGCCAGCCGCCCTCGACCGGCGTCAGATGGAGAAACGAGGCGACGTCGCGCACGTCATCGACCACGATCTCGCCGCGCAGCTTTTCGGTGTCGGGATTGATCCGGCGCTCGACCGTCAGCAGATCGCAATGGCCGCCGGCGGCCACCCGACGGAAAACGGGATGGGTCGGAGAAAGCGCCAGCGAGCCCGGCGCCGCATCGTCGCCGAAGAGGCCACCCGTCGCCTCCCCGCCGCCAGCCAGCGCAAAGCGGGCAAAACGAAAGGCGAGCGTGGCCTTGCCGATCCCGCGCGGGCCGCCGATGAGCCACGCATGGGGCATACGGCCCGAGCCCCAAGCGGAAAGCAGCGTCTGCTCGGCGGCGCCCTGTCCGACCAGATCCGGGTTGGCACGAGGAGCCGGTGCGTCGGTGGTCATTGCGAAAGCTTGAGGCCGAGCCGCGCGTTCACGGCGGCGCGCACTTTACGGGCCGTCGCCTCGACGTCGCCCGAAGCATCGATCACGATGCAGCGCCGCGGTTCGCGACGCGCGATGTCGAGAAAGCCGCGGCGGAGCCGCTCGTGAAACTCGCGGCCCATGCGCTCGTAGCGCGTGGCGCCACCGCGACGTCGGGCCGCGCGCGTCAGGCCAAGCTCGACCGGCAGGTCGAGAATTAGCGTCAGATCGGGCGCGAAATCGCCGACGACGAGCCGATGGAGCGCTTCGATCGGGTTGCGGCCGAGCCGGTGGCCATAGCCCTGATAGGCCACGGTTGAATCGGCGAAGCGGTCGCTCACCACCCACGCGCCGCCGTCAAGCGCCGGTCGAATCACCGTCGCGAGATGCTCGGCGCGGGCGGCGTAGTGGAGCAGCGCCTCGGTCAATTTTTGCCATCGCCCCGGTTCGCCGTGTACCAGAAGCTCGCGGATCTCCTCGGCGGCCGGCGAGCCGCCCGGCTCGCGGGTGGCGTGCGCGCGAATCCCTGCCCCCTCGAGCGTGGCGACAAGCCGCTCGGCTTGCGTCGACTTGCCGGCGCCCTCGCCGCCTTCAAAGGTGATGAAGCGCCCGCGCGGCGGCGTCGCTTCCTGCGCCGGGCGCGCTCGCCGCGGCGAGCGGCGGGAGGCGCGCGCCCGACTCACTTCTTGGCGCCGCCGCCAAAGATCAAGTGGCCGACCGTGGCGGCGATGCGCCCGGCAAAGCCAAGTCGCGGGACGTCGGCTTGCGCCACCAACGGCACCTCGACCGTTTCCACTCCAGGCGCAGTTACGACGAGCTTGCCGATCCGGCTGCCCTGGACGACCGGCGCTGGAACGGGTCCATCATAGACCACGCTCGCCTTCATCTGCGGCCGGACCTTGCGCGGCAGCGTGACGACGATGTCCTTGGTCGCGACCAGGGCCACGTTCGGTTTTTCGCCGAGCCACACCTCGGCGCGGTCGACCGGGTCGCCCGCCTTGAACAGCGTGTAGTTGGCGAATTCGCGGTACGACCATTCCAGCATCCGCTCCGACTCCTCGGCGCGCACCTTCAGGCTCGGCCAGCCGTTGAACACCATGATCACCCGCCGTCCCTCGCGCACCGCCGAGGCGGTGAGTCCATACCCCGCTTCTTCCGCGTGACCGGTCTTGATGCCGTCGGCGCCGGTGTTCTTGTAGAGCAGCGGGTTGCGGTTGCCCTGGCGGATGTCCTTCCCACTCGCCTGGTCCTTGCCGTAGACGAACTCCATTTCCTTGAAATAGTGATAGTGCTCGGGGAAATCGGCGATCAGGTGCTTGGAGAGCAGCGCCAGATCGCGCGCGGTCATGTAGTGGTCGGGATGCGGCCAGCCGTCCGAATTGCGGAAGTTGCTTGCCGTGAGACCCAGCCGCTTCGCTTCCACGTTCATCCGCTCGGCGAACGCTTCTTCGCTACCGGCGAGACCCTCGGCCAGCACGACGCTGGCGTCGTTGCCCGACTGCACGATGACGCCACGGATAAGGTCCTCGACCCCGACGCGAGCACCCAGCGGCACGAACATTTTCGACCCTTGCATCCGCCACGCCCGTTCGCTTACCGGCAGCGTGTCGTCGAGCTTGAGGCGCCCTTCCTTGAGCGCCTTGAAGACCATGTACATGGTCATCGCCTTGCTCATCGAGGACGGCGGCATCCGCTCGTCGGCGTTCTTCTCGTAAAGCACCGCACCGGTCTGGAAATCGACGATAATCGCCTGGCGCGCCGTCGTTTCCGGCGCCCCGCCCGGTTGGGTCGAGGGCGCCGGCATCCGCTTTGCGTCACGCGGCGGCGCCTTGCGCGGGCTCTGCGTTCGCTCGCGCTTCTGCTGCTGCGCGTCCGCCGAGCCAGCGATGAGCGCGGGCGCAAGCACCAACCCAGCTGCCGCCACGAACGCCAAGATCCACCCGCGAAGCGGGCTCAAACCGAACTTCATGCCACCATCATCCCTTGAGAATTGAGACTTCGATTCTGCCTCTGTTACGCGACCAATGCGCCAAAATTTTGGCAACTGCTTTGGTTGCAGCCGTCCTTGCCGCTCAGTCCACCACCACGCGCGCCTCCGGCACTATGCCCGCCACCTGATCGAGCAGCCGGTCGGCCTCCTGGACCGACTGGACCGGACCCACCCGTACGCGAAAGAGGTCGAGCGCGCCGACACGCACCGGCTGCACCTGCGTCTTGCCGAAACGGGCAAGCTGCGTGCCCAGGCGGAACGCGTTGTCGTAGTTCGAAAACGCCCCGGCCTGGACGTAGAGTTTCGAGGGCTTGATCGACACCTGCGTCAGCGTCGGCGTCGCACCGATCTGCTGCGGGACCGGCAACGCCGCGATTTCGCTCGTCGCCACTCCTGGGTTCGTCGCCGAGCCAACTTGCGCGATGACCGGCGGCGCCGGTCTTGCGAAGCCCTCGGACCGCGAGCCGCGGACGGTCCCCTCGGCGCCCCCCGGCGGCAAAGTGGCCGAAGGCGGCGGCAGTGGGGCTGAATTCGATGCGCCCGACGCACGAGTGCCCACCGGGGGCGGCAGCGCAGCGCTTGCTATCTGATCACGCGGTCCAACGGCCACGACCGAGGAATCGGCTGGCGGCCCGCCGCGCAACGTCGCTTCCTTGAGCGATTTGCTTTCCTCGGCCATGATCTGGACGCGCACCCGCGCCGTCCCCACCCCTTCAAATCCGAGGAGCTGGGCCGACCGTCGCGACACATCGATGATCCGTCCGCGCAAGAATGGCCCACGGTCGTTGACCCGCAGCACGAGCTGGCGGCCGTTTTCGAGATTGGTCACGCGCACGAGGCTCGGCATCGGCAAAGTGCGATGCGCGGCGGTGAGCGCGTTCTGATCGTAGACCTCGCCATTCGCGGTGTAGCGGCCGTGAAAATCGGTGCCCTGCCGTTCCCCGCCGTAATACGACGAAACGCCGGTCTCGTCGTAGGCGTAATCCTCGGCCGGGGTGTACCAGACGCCGTTGATCTGATAGGCGTCGCCGACCTTGTACGCGCCTTGCGATTTCGGCGTCGACTGGCCGATCCCGACCTGCTTTGCGGTGTGAACGGCGAGCGTCGTTTCGGCGCAGCCGGCAAGGCCAAACATCCCCAGCGCGAGGAGTCCGAATACACCCCGGTGGAGGAAACGCGACATCTTGCGTCTCTTTTCCTCGCGAATCATAGATTTAGTAAACTAGACCTCGCCGATCTGGTCGGCAAGGTAGCCGACGGCGGTGGCGAAATAGAGCGAGCGGTTCCAGCGCAGAAGCGCCCGGTAATTTGCGTAAACGATATAGCTTGGACCAGCGGCGCCGCCGGGTTGGACGATCGAGGCGGCGGAACGAGCATCGCCAGGAATTTCCAGGCCGTTGGGCAGCCGCACGCCAAGCGCACGCCACTCGGCGCTCGGTTTCTGGACCTTGTTGTAGTCGATCAGGCCGGCGTCGAAGCCGGTCGGCAGCAGCACCAGACGACCCCAAGTCTCGTCGCTGCGCCAGCCGGCCTTGGCGAGATAATTCGCGCTCGAGGCGAAGACATCGGCGCGCGAGTTCCAGATGTCGGCATTACCATCGCCGTCGAAATCGACCGCATACGACAGGTAACTCGACGGCATGAACTGGCTCTGTCCCATGGCGCCGGCCCATGAACCGCGCATATCCTGCGGCCGCACGTGCCCGCGATCGACGATCTTGATGGCTTGGAAAAGCTCTTCGCGGAAAAACGCGCTGCGCCGGCCGTCGTAGGCCAGCGTGGCGAGCGCCGGGATGATCTGAAAGTTGCCGGTGATGCGGCCGAAATCGCTTTCGACCGCCCACAGCGCGACGATGAACCGCGGTTGCACGCCGAAGCGGGCATGCACTTGCTGCAGGAGCTGACGGTTCTCTCCGAGCTGCGCCCGACCGGCATCGATGCGCGCCCGTGGGACCACGCGCGCGATGTACTCGGCAAAGGTCAGCGTCGTTTCCGGCTGGCGACGATCGAGTTCGATCACCCGCGGGATCGGCGCCACGTCGGCAAGCGCCGCATCGATCGCCCGACTGGAGAGGCCGCGCTGCCGCGCCTCGCGGCGCACGCCCTCGAGCCACGAGCCGAAGTCGGTCGGGTTGGCCTCGGCGCTGGCGCAGCCGCCAAGCGTGCCGACGCTCGCCAAACCAAGCAGGAAACCGCGACGTTGCATGGATACGGCCACTCTCCGGCTGGTGCTGACGACTCGGGGCTTCGCGGGGAAATGCTCGGGCAAGTTCATGGCACTTTGCAACAAGCACCGCAACGAGGGGCGCGCCTGTCCGCCCGATATTGGCGATCAGGGTCCCGGGAACAGCTCGTCCATCCGGCCCAGCTCGTAATATGTGAAAAGGCCGATATATTCGCGTAGCGCCTCCGAAAGATAGCGCAGATTGAGACCGAGGCCGAACCCGGGCTGAAAGCGGTTCTCCTCGTCGGTCGCGTAATCGATCGGAAAGGCGATCAGGTTCCGCCAGCCGGCCTTGCGGAAGGTCCCGATCGCGCGGGGCATGTGGCGGGCCGAGGTAACCAAAATCCAGCCCTCGTCTTGCGCCGGCTTGACGAGAGCGAAGCTGAAGCGCGCGTTCTCCCACGTGTTGCGGGACCGGTCCTCGAAAACGATTCGCGTCGTGTCGAGCCCGATGCGGGCGAAGATGCGTCGCACCACGTCGGCCTCGGTGTCGCGATCATTGATCAGATCGATCGACCCGCCGGTGAAAACCTGGCGGGCCATCGGGTAGCGGCGCGCGAGCTCGAGAAATGCGTCGAGCCGTGGACTGCCGGCGGCGGCGAGCGATCGGGGAATGCCGCGCCGGCCGATCACCTCCTCGTCGACCACGCCGCCGAGCACGATGATGCCGTCGACCCGGTTCGGAAGGTTGATAAGAGGCGGAAAGCGATCCTCGATCGGCTTCAGCGCCATTTGCCCGATCGGTAGCATGGCGTTGGCGAGCGTGAACAGCGCCGCCGCCGCCACGATGAGGCGCCCGAAGCCGAACCACCGGGTCCACAGGAGGGCCGCACCGAACAGCCAGGCGAACAGCAGAACGCTGTTCGGATCGACGATAAACCAGAAGACTTTGGAGATTGGCAGTAGCTGATCCATGACCCGGCCCGTTCACGCCCTCGGCAAGGTCATAGATCATGCGCCTGACCAATTGCAATCGGTGGCTAGCACCGGGCGCGCCATGAGTCCCGCGGAACCGACATAAAGGCGGCCCGGCGATAACGCCGAGCCGCATTCGTTGACCCTACCTGCTACCGCCCCGACTGCGCGTCCGTGCAAATCGTCGTTATCAGCCCTTGCCCTTGCCCGGCGGCGGCGGCGGCGGAGGCGGAGGTGGCGGCGGAGGTGGGCCGCCAGTGGTCGTGGACGACGTCGAGCTGGTCGTTCCCGTAGCCTCCTGCAGCCCCTGCTCATAAGCGAGATACAGATTGACCAGCGCGTTGGGGATGAGAACGAGGCCGCCGAC
>CAZLYV010000026.1:14963-16244 GCA_964563665.1 uncultured Acetobacteraceae bacterium | reverse complement strand
TTCGCCGCCGCGGCGGCGCTGGCACTCATGGCAACGAGCGCGGCGGCGCAAACGACGCTGCGCATCGGATTGGCCGAAGACCCGGACATCCTGGATCCGACGCAGGGGCGCACGTTCGTCGGCCGCATCGTCTTCGCTTCGCTGTGCGACAAGCTGTTCGACATCGACGAGAAGCTCAACATCGTCCCGCAGCTCGCCACGGCGTTCGAGTTGGGTGATGGCAATAAGTCGCTGACCTTGAAGCTGCGCCAGGATGTCGTGTTCCACGACGGCGAGAAATTCAACGCGGCGGCGGTCAAATTCAACATCGAGCGCCACAAGAACATGCAAGGTTCGAACCGTCGTGGCGAGCTCGCTTCGGTGTCGGGCGTCGAGGTGATCGACGACTCCACCGTGAAGCTGGTGCTTTCGGCGCCGTTCTCGCCGCTGCTCGCGGCCCTCACCGACCGCTCGGGCATGATGGTGTCGCCCAAGGCGGCCGAGGCGATGGGCGCCAATTTCGGCGCCAAGCCGGTTTGCTCCGGCCCCTACAAGTTCGTCGAGCGGGTGGCGCAGGAACGGATCGTCGTCGAACGGTTCGACAAGTATTGGAACAAGGGCGACATCCACTTCGACCGCATCACTTACCTGCCGATCGTCGACAACACGATACGGCTGGCAAATCTGCAATCGGGCGGCCTCGACTTCATCGAGCGCGCGGCGGCGACCGATCTGCCGGCCATACGCAAGGACAACCGGCTCAAGCTCTCGTCGATCGTCGAGCTGGGATATCTCGGCATCACCATCAACACCAAAAACGGTCCGCGCGCGAACAATCCGCTCGGCAAGGATGCCCGCGTGCGCCAGGCGTTCGAGCTGTCGATCGATCGCGAGGTGATCAACCAGGTGGTCTACAACGGCGAGTATCAGGCCGGAAACCAATGGGTGCCGCCGCCCAACTTCTACTACGCCAAGAACACGCCAACCACGAAGCGCGACGTCGCCAAGGCGAAGGAGCTCTTGAAGCAGGCGGGCGTGCCGAGCCCGTCATTTACGCTGATGGCCGCCACCTCGCCCGATCTCCAGCAGGTGGCCCAGGTGATCCAGTCGATGGCCAAGGAGGCGGGGTTCGACGTCAAGATCCAGGCGACCGAGTTCGCCTCGGCGCTCAAGTTCGCCCAAGCCGGCGACTTCGACGCGCATCTCGTCGGCTGGAGCGGCCGGCCCGATCCCGACGGCAATCTGCACACCTTCGTTTCATGCAATGGGCCGCTCAACGACGGCAAGTACTGCAACCAGGAG
>CAZLYV010000026.1:12612-14863 GCA_964563665.1 uncultured Acetobacteraceae bacterium | reverse complement strand
CATGTTCAACTTCCTCGTCCGCCGGATCGCGATCATCATTCCGACGGTCTTTTTCGTCTCGATCATCATCTTCCTGCTGCAGCAACTGCTGCCGGGCGATCCCGCGCTGGCGCTCGCCGGCGAGGATCGCGACCCAACCGTCATTGCCTTCCTGCGCGCCAAATATCACCTCGATGAGCCGCTGCCGATCCAGTATTTCCACTGGATCTCGGGCGTCCTCCAAGGCGACCTCGGCGAATCGATCCGCATCAAGAAACCGGTGCTCGAGCTGATCCTCGAAAAATTGCCGGTCACCATCCAGCTCGCCTCGATGGCGATCGTGTTCGCGCTGGTGATCGGCATTACGATGGGCGTCGTGTCGGCGGTGAAGAAGGACACCGCCTGGGACTACCTCGCCAATGTCGTGGCGCTGTGGGGGCTGTCGATCCCCAACTTCTGGCTCGGCATCATGCTGATCCTTCTCTTCTCGGTCGAGCTCGGCCTGCTCCCGGCCTCGGGCTATGTGAGCCCGGGCGAGAATCTCCGCCAGAATCTGGCGACGATGATCATGCCGGCCTTCGTGCTGGGAAACGCGATCGCCGCGGTGATGATGCGCCACACCCGGAGCGCCATGTTGCAGGTCCTGGGCGCCGATTACGTGCGCACCGCGCGCGCCAAGGGACTCTCGGAACGGGTTGTCGTCATGCACCACGGCCTGCGCAACGCGCTGGTGCCGGTGATCACGCTGGGGGCGCTCGAGTTCGGACAGCTTCTCTCCGGCGCCGTGCTGACCGAGCAGGTCTTCACCATCCCCGGCTTCGGCAAGCTGATCGTCGACGCCGTGTTCAATCGCGATTATGCCGTCGTCCAGGGCGTCGTGCTGGTGACCGCGACGACCTATATAATTTTGAACCTGTTCGCCGACATCGCTTATTTCCTGGTCAATCCGCGCCTGCGCGCTTGAGGACGCTCGCCATGGCCACCATCGCCGCCGCCGCGCTCGAAGCAGTCCTGGAGCCCCATCCGCTGGTCCAGGTCATGCGGCGGCTCTTGCGCCGCAAGGGCGCGGTGTTCGGCGGCATCGTGGTGCTCTTCTTCATCGTCATTGCGCTTGGCGCGCCGTTCATAGCGCCGTACGACCCGGTGGCGACCAATTGGCTGACGGTGCGAAAGGCGCCCTCAACGCTTCACTGGTTCGGCACCGACGAGATCGGCCGCGACGTCTTGGCGCGGGTGATCTGGGGCGCCCGCGCCTCGCTGCTGGCGGGCGTCGTCTCGGTCGCCATCGCGGTCTCGGTCGGCCTGCCGGTGGGGATGATCTCGGGCTATCTCGGCGGCTGGGTCGACGGGCTCCTGATGCGAATCGTCGATGCCATGCTCGCCTGCCCGTTCCTCATCCTGGCGATCGCGCTTGCCGCCTTCCTAGGCCCGAGTCTCACCAATGCGATGATCGCCATCGGCATCACGGCGACGCCGATCATCGTCCGGCTTACCCGCGCGCAGGTGCTGGCGGTCAAGGTCGAGGACTACATCGAGGCGGCGCGCGCGGTGGGAAACCCTCACCTGCGAATCGTGCTGCGGCACATCTTTCCCAACATCGTGCCGCCGATCCTCGTCCAGGCGACGCTCGCCATCGCCGCCGCGATCATCGCCGAGGCGAGCCTGTCGTTCCTCGGATTGGGCCAGCAGCCGCCGGCCCCGAGCTGGGGCAGCATGCTCAACGTCGCCAAGAACTATATCGGTCACGCGCCATGGATGGCGGTGTGGCCGGGACTGTCGATCTTCGTCGTCGTACTCGGCTTCAACCTTCTGGGCGATGGCTTGCGCGACGCGCTTGATCCGAAGAGCCGTTGAGGTTGCCTTTGCCTAAATACCGAGTACGACGGCGTCAACGCGGAGACCATGTGATCGACATTCGCCCAATTCGATCAGGAGCGGATTACAAAGCGGCACTCGGCGAGGTCGAACGGCTGATGGATGCGCGTCCGGGGACGCCGGACGGCGATCGGCTGGACGTGCTGGCGATATTGGTCGAGGCGTACGAGCGCACGCACTGGCCGATCGACCCGCCCGATCCCGTAACCGCGGTCCGCTTCTTGATCGAGGATCGCGGGGTTCCACAGGAGCAAATCATCAAGATATTTGGCCAGCGCAGCCATTTCTATGAGTTCATGAACGGCCGGCGCGGGTTGCCGATGCGCGTGGCGTATATGCTGCACGTTAAGCTTGGAATCCCGGCCGAGTCGCTCTTGCGGCCGACGCGTGGCCGCAA
>CAZLYV010000026.1:8035-12512 GCA_964563665.1 uncultured Acetobacteraceae bacterium | reverse complement strand
GCCTCGTGCGTGTGCCACAGCCAGCTCGGCACCACGAAGACGTCGCGCGGGCCCCAGGCGAGCGTCGTCTTCGCTCCATCCGGATTGGTGACGACGGTGCGGCCCTTGCCTTCGACCACCGCGAACACCGTGCCGTCGGTCGAGCGGTACGGGCGTGCGATGAATCCCTTGGGCAGAAGCTGCATGAACGTGCCCATCGTCGGCATCGCCCAGCCGCCGTCGACCGGATTGGCGTAGCGCAGCTTGAGAGCGTGACAGGGGTCCCACTCGGCCGCGCGCCGCATCGTCTCCAGCGACTCGCGGGTGCGCGCGTAGGGGTAATTGAACACCGGCGAGGTCAGCGCCTTGCGCTCGTAGCCGACCGGCAGCAGGCCCGAGCCGTAGCGCGCGAGCGAATCGCCTTGCGGTCGCGTCAACGGATGGGAGTCGTCGGGATAGCCCTCGGCGAACGAGGCATCGAGCAGGCTCACGATCGGAATATCGAGCCCGTCCATCCACACCATCGGCCGGTCGCTCTCGTTGCCGTGGTCGTGCCAGGTCCACGACGGCGTGATGACGAAGTCGCCCGGCTGCATGATCGTCCTCTCGCCATCGACGGCCGTGTAGGCGCCCGAACCCTCGACCACGAAGCGCAGCGCCGACTGGCTGTGCCGGTGCGCCGGCGCCACTTCGCCTGGCAGGATGAGCTGAAGCCCGGCATAGAGCGTATTGGTGATGCGCGACTGGCCCTTGAGCCCCGGGTTCTCCAGCACCAGCACGCGGCGCTCGGCCTCCTTGGCGGTGATCAGCTGCCCCGCCTCCAGAACGAAGGGGCGCACCTCGTCGTAGTGCCACACCGCCGGCTGCGCCGGCGAGCGGGGCTCCTTGACGATCAGGCCGCGCAGCACCTCCCACAGGGGCGTGAGGTTATGCGCGCCGATCCGGTCGTAATAGGCGGCGCGTTCCGGGGTCGTCTTCGGTTGCACATCCATCGGCCGTTCCTCCCCCCGCGCATGCTTTGGTCTGGTTCTGGCAAGTCTAGCCTCACGCCGCGTGCGAGGCGAGCTTGGGAAGCGTCAGGCCCAGCTTCGCCACCGCGTCTTGCGCGCGGCGGATATAATCCTCGCGCATTTCCTCGTTGCGGCGAAGCTTGATGCCCCAATTGCGGAAGATCTCGTTGTTCTTCGAATTGGCCCCGCCGAAGAACGCCGGCATTACCGGGAAGACGCGGTTGATCGCCTCTTGGAGCCGGGCCTTGCCGGCGGCCGTCTTCACCAGCTCGGTGGCGAAATCGACCCCGAACTGGGCGTGAAAGCGCTCCTCGGGCATGGTCATGCGCGCGAGGTTGCGCAAGGGATGAAAGGTGCAGTGGAGCAGATCTTCGACCTGGAGAATCTCGGCCAGATCGCCCAACAGCTTGATCACGACGAACTCCTCCCAGGTCTTGAGCGGGTATTCGAAGATCGACAGCGGCCGCTTGGCGGTTTTTTCCGGCAGCATGCGCTCGGCCGCAACGCCGATCTCGCGCCCGAGCTCGAAAAACCGCACGTGGTGGCCGTATTCCTCCATCGCCACGCGGCAGGTGAGCCACTTGGCGTAGGGCGTCGGCGCCAGCGCCACCGCCGGCTCGTCGAAAGCGCGCGCGCCGTAAAGCTCGTTGATCGCGTGGCTGATGACGATTTTCTCGACCGCGCGTTGATATTCCTCGGGCTGCGACTTGAGGTCCTCGCACGTCTTCACCTGTGGTTTCGGATGGGCGGTCATGGGCGATCTCCTGTCAGGACGAGGGGCGCGATCCGTCAAACGACGGGCTCCGAGTTGAATGCTTCGAGGTCGGTCGAAAGATCGGTGAATTTTGGTTTGAGCTCGGCGGCGATGGCCGCCTCGAGTTCAAGCGCCGTCCAGTCGCCGCCGGTCTTGACGATCCGCGCCGCCGGCCGCGCCTGCTGAAAGAGGAATATCTCGCGCCCGCGCACGCCGAATAGTTGGCCGGTGATGCCTTGCGCCGCCGGCGTCGCGAGGAAAGCGACGAAACGCGCGACATGAGCGGGCGAAACCTTGAGCGCGCGCTCCTTGTAAGCGGCTTGCGCGTCGTTGGCCGGCTTGATCGATTGCGTGACGCGGGTCGCGGCGAAGGGGGCGACCGCGTTTGCGGTTACGTTCGAGCGCGCAAGGTCGAGAGCCGTCACGCGGGTGAGCCCGACCAGCCCCGCCTTCGCGCTGGCGTAGGCGGCCTGGCCGTAATTGCCGTAAAGCCCGGCGGTCGAGACGATATTGACGATGCGGCCCCAGCCATAGGCGCCGCCGGCGCCGCCGCGGCCGGCCTTGGCGTTGTCGCGCAAGATCGCCGCCGCCGCCGTGGTCACCAACGCCGGCCCAATCAGGTTGGTGCGGATCACCGCCTCGAAATCGCGCGCATCGAGCTTGAAGATGAAGGCATCGCGCAAAATCGCCGCGTTGTTGACGACGATGTCGAGGCCGCCGAAGCGCTTGAGCGCGAGATCGACCGCCGCCGCCGCGGCCGAGGGGGCGGCGATGCTGTCGGGAAACGCCGCCGCGCGCGCGCCGATCGCCGTGGCCACCGCCTGGACCAGCTTCGGATCGGCGCCGTTGCCCGCGATATCGGTGCCCGGATCGGCGAGCACGACGCACGCGCCGGCGCGCGCCAGTTCCTCGGCGATCGCGCGGCCAATGCCCTGGGCTGCGCCGGTCACCAGCGCCACACGGCCCGAAAGAATTTCAGTCATCGGATATGGCTTCGCATCATCGCGCTCACGCCGTTTTCGCTGTTAACGCCGCCTTGTCGGCTTCGGTGTAGAAAGCATCGGCGTGACAATCCTGCTTGCGCATGCCGAGCGCCTCGATCGCCGTGAGGCACGTCTCGACCATGATCGGTGGTCCGGCAAGGTACGCCTTGGCGCCATCGAGTGCGAGCGCGCCCTGTCCGGCGAAATCGGCCCGAACAGCATCGGCGAGGAATCCGGTGCGGTGACGTGTCGTTCCATTGGGATCGGACAGCGCCGCGATCACCGTCAAGTTCGGATAACGGGCCGCGAGATCCTGGAAATGATCGAGGTGATAAAGATCGCGTTCGGCGCGCACGCCGAAATAGAACGTGATCGGCTGCCGCATGCCGCGTTCGAGCGCCGTCTCGACGATCGACTTGATCGGCGCCAGACCCGAGCCGCCGGCGAGCGCCAGAATGGGGCCGGTGTGCTTTTCGCGCAGATAGGACGTGCCGTAAGGCCCGATGACCTTGAGCGTATCGCCGGTGTTGATTTTCTTCGCGACGAAAGGGGTCACCGAGCCGCCCGGCACAAGCCGGATGTGGAACTCGAGAAGCGGCTCCTCCGGGCGGTTCGCCATCGAATAATCGCGCCCCGGCAGCCCCGGGAACTCCAGGCTGGCATATTGCCCGGCGGTGAAGATGAACGGCCCGCCATCGACGATCTCGAGGCGCAGACGCCGTATGTCGTGGGTGAGTTCGGCGAGTTCGACGATGCGGCAGGTCATGTGGCGCAGCGGATGGACGACCACCTCGTCGGCCTCGACGAAGCGGACTTCGCAATCCGACCACGGCACCGCGCGGCAGGCGAGAATGAGGCCCGAGGATTTTTCCGCCTCGGTCAGCGCGAAATCGGAGTAGGGCGACATCTCGACCTCGCCCGAAATCAGCTCCGATTTGCAGGCGCCGCAATTGCCCGACCGGCAGCCGTGCGGATAGGGCAGTTCGCGCTTGAGCGCGGCGTCGAGAATCGTCTCGCCCGTCTCGACCACGAGCGGCGCGTCGAACTGATTGACGCGGACGGTGAAGCTCATCCGGGGCCTGGCCATGTGGGCGCGGACGGGAGGGTCCGGCCGCGCTTTTGTGGATTTCCAATAGCATATCGGGTAAATTGTTCGCATGTCAAATTGTTTGATAATCAAACAATCTTGAAAAGCGATGCAAGCGAAGCGCGGAAATAGCGTGCGAATCGAGCCCGAGCGAGTGCCACTCCGCCGGGCCCGCGCCCGGCCCGCGGATGGCGGAGAGCCGGCCGCGGCGGCGGTTCCCGGCGGGCGGCTGCCGTCGCTTCTCGGCTACAATTTGCGTCTCGCCCAGGTGCGGGTGTTTCAGGACTTCGCGGCGACGATGCAAGCCTTCGACCTCACGCCCGGTCAGCTTGGCGCGTTGCTGCTGATCGAGAGCACGCCCGGACTTTCGCAAAGTGCGCTGGGTATCGCGCTGGGGATCGAGCGTTCATCGGTGGTGCCGCTGATCGATCACCTGCAGGCTCGCGGCCTGGTGCGCCGCGCGGTGCGGGCCGATGACCGGCGCGCGCACGCGCTGGCGTTGAGCGAGACCGGCGTGGCGCTGCTGCATCGACTTTCGCCGGCGCTCGAACGCCACGAGCGTCGAATCGCACGCCGGCTTTCGGCCGACGAGCGGGCGCGGCTGATCGTCCTGCTCGCGCGCGTCGCCGCATCTTGATCGTGAATCGGCGAAAGCAAACGGCGC
>CAZLYV010000026.1:0-7935 GCA_964563665.1 uncultured Acetobacteraceae bacterium | reverse complement strand
AATCAAACGCCAAGAAGAACAAGACCAAAAACAACAAGACCAAAAACAACAAGACCAAAAACAACAAGACCAAAAACAACAAGACTCCCCACGGGAAATTTGAGGCGTCCATGCTTGTCGGCGAGATCCTGGGTTATGCCGCCGCCCGATTTCCGGACAAGATCGCGCTCATCGACGGCGAGCGGCGGATGACGTACCGCGAGCTCGATCGGGCGGCCGATCTTTGCGCGGGCGCGATCGCGGCGCTCGGGCTCGACAAGGGCGCACGGCTCGCCAATGTGGCGCCCAATATCATGGAGCAGCTCGTCGTCTATTTCGGGGCCGCTCGGGCGGGCGTGATCGTGGCGCAGATTTCAGTCCGCGTCACCGCCGCCGATCTTGCCTACATCCTCGACAAGATCGCCGCCGAGGCGATGATATATGCGAGCGAACTTGCACCCGTCATCGCCGCGGCGCGTCCACGGGCGCGTGCGCTCAAAGCTCTGGTTGCGATCGGCGGCGCGGCCGAGGACGCGATATCGTTCGAGCGTTTCATGGCCGGGGGCTCGGGCGGGCCGCCGCCGGTAATGCTGCTCGATGATGACGCGCTGGCGATGACGTTTACCGGCGGCACGACTGGATTTCCCAAGGCGGTCCTGGTGACGCATCGCGCCCGTGTGGCGACGGCCGTCACCTGCGGCGTCGAATTCGGTTTGGATGAGCGCGACATCGCGGTGCTGGCGGCGCCGCTGTTTCATGCCGCGGGACTGTATGTATGGGCGGTGCCGGCGCTCATGCTGGGATGCACCTGCGTTCTGCTGCCGAGCTGGAACGCGCCGCGGTTCATCGAGCTCGTCGAGCGGCACGACGCCACGGCGACGCTTCTGGTGCCGACCCAGCTTGCCGATCTCGTCGCCCACCCCGCATTCTCCGCCGCGCGGCTCAAGACGCTGCGCAATGTCAATTACGCCGGCTCGCCGATGGCGCTTGCGCTCTACGACCGGCTCACCGCGGCGCTGCCGCAGGTCGGATTCACCGAAAATTACGGCCAGTCGGAAACCGGGCCGATGACGATCCGTCGTCCGTTCCATCCGCACGCGAAGCGCGGCACCGTCGGTCGTCCGGCGCACAACGTCGAGACGCGGGTGGTGGATCACGAGGCCCGCGAGGTCGCCGCCGGCGTGGTGGGCGAGATCGTCACGCGGGGCGCGCACGTGCTCAAGGAATACTGGGACGATCCCGAGCAAACCCGCGCCTTGTTCCGCCGCGGCGACGGGTGGCTGTGGACCGGCGACCTCGGCGTGCGCGACGAAGACGGCTTCATCAGCCTGGTCGATCGCTCGAAGGACATGATCGTCTCGGGCGCCGAGAACATCTATCCGACCGAAATCGAGAACGCCCTCTACAAGCATCCAACGGTGCTGGAATGCGCGGTGTTCGGCATTCCCGACGACAAATGGGGCGAGGTGCCGGCGGCGCACGTCGTCTTGCGCCAGGGCGTCCGGGCGACCCCCGACGAGCTGATCGAGTTCGTCGCGGCGCGGATTGCGCGCTACAAGCGGCCACGCCTGGTCAAATTCGTCGATACGTTGCCGAAAACGGCGGTCGGCAAGATCCAGAAAAATCTGCTTCGTGATCCCTACTGGCAGGGCCGCTCGCGAAAAATCTGATCCGCGCCTTGGATGTCGCGCGATTGGACCACCGGTTCGCCATAATGCTCGACGACCGGGAAGGGGTCATAGAAGTGATGAAGCGCCGCTCGCCATTCCGGGTAACGCGGCGAGCCGCGAAATCCCACCGTATGATCTTCGAGCTTGTCCCACCAAACAAACAGCAGGTAACGGCTCGCCGATTCGACGCAAGGGCGTACCTCCAAACCGCGGAAGCCGGGCGTAGCGGCGATCAACGGCCGCGCCGCGGCGATCGCACGTTCAAACGCCGGGCTCTCCCCCGGGCGCAGATTAAGGATGGCGACTTCGAGAATCATGGGCTTGTTCCTTGTCGCAGGATGGTGTGGCGAGGCCGCGGTATCGGCCCGAAGGGCGCGCGGCCAGCATAACGCACCGGCGCGTCATCGTGCCGCTTCGCGCGTTTCTTGCACCCCCGGCCGGCCCTGATATGATCGGCGCGCTTCGATGAAGGGTGGCGCCGATTCGGCTGCGAAGGGCGTCCTCGCTTTCGCGGGCGCGGCGGCACTGGGGTCGCGCTCTTCGGCCCAGGCTCCGGCAATTTTGGTGAAATTCGAGCATCGGGTAGCGTCTCCTTGATCTTCATCCCATCCACGAGTTGCCGCGATGCATGAGGCGCGTTGTCCGTGCTAGTCGCGATCCTCGGCGGAGTTGTTCTTCTCTTGACGCTGGGTCTTGCGGGCGCGCTCGGCGGCCGGCGCGCCTCGGATGCCGTTTATATCGGCAGTGCGCTCGTCTCGGGCGTCCTCCTCGTGGTCGCGATCGTCTTTCTGGCCGGCGGGCCGAAGACGTCGTTTGAACTATCGCTGCCTATCGGACTGCCGTGGCTGCATGCGCATTTTCGGCTCGATGCGCTCTCGGCCTGGTTCCTGCTGGCGATCAATCTGATCGGGGCGTCGGCCGCCATCTACGGCCGCGGCTACGGGCCGCACGGCGAGGAGCCGGGCCGGGTTCTGCCGTTCTTCCCGGTATTTCTGGCGGCGATGAACCTGGTACTCGTCGCCGACGATGCGTTCGCCTTTCTGCTGTCATGGGAATTCATGTCGCTGTCGTCCTGGCTGCTGGTTCTGGCCAACCACCGCCAGCCCGACAATGCCCGTGCGGCGCTCGTCTATCTGGTCATGGCGATGGTCGGAACCGCGGCGCTGCTGCTTGCCTTCGGCATCATGGCGGGATTCGAGGGCCAGTACCGCTTCGCCGACATTCGCGCCAATCCGCCCCACGGAGTGCTGGGCGGTCTTGCGGTCGGGCTGATCCTGATCGGCGCCGGTTCGAAGGCGGGGCTCGTCCCGCTGCACGCCTGGCTGCCGCTCGCCCATCCGGCGGCGCCAAGCCACGTCTCGGCGTTGATGAGCGGCGTGATGACCAAGGTCGCGGTCTACGGCCTGATCCGCCTGCTGTTCGATCTCGCGGGCGATCTCGGCTGGGGCTGGGGCGCGGTCCTACTGGCGCTGGGCGGGGCGTCGGCGGTGTTTGGCGTGCTCTACGCCCTGATGCAGCACGACCTCAAGGTCCTGCTCGCCTACCACACGGTCGAGAACATCGGCATCATCGTCATCGGCCTTGGCCTCGCCCTCGTGTTCAAGACCAATGGCATGATCCCGCTCGCCGCCCTCGCGCTCACCGCGGCGTTGCTCCATGTGCTCAACCACGCGCTGTTCAAAAGCCTGCTCTTCTTCGGCGCCGGCGCGGTGCTGGTCGCGACCGGCGAGCGCGACATGGAGCGGCAGGGCGGGTTGATCCACCGTATGCCCGAGACCGCCACGCTGTTCCTGGTCGGATCGGTCGCCATCTCGGCGCTGCCGCCGTTCAACGGATTCGTCTCCGAGTGGCTCACCTTCCAGGCCATTCTCAACGGCCCGAGCCTGCCGCAATGGGTGCTGAAGTTCGGCGTGCCGGTGGTGGGGGCGTTGCTGGCGCTCGCCGCGGCGCTCGCCGCGGCATGCTTCGTCAAGGCGTTTGGCATCACCTTTCTCGGCCGGCCGCGCTCGCTTGCGGCGGCCCAGGCGAAGGACGTCGATCGCTGGATGGTCGGCGCGATGGCGGCGCTCGCCGCCCTCTGCCTTACGATCGGTCTCGTGCCCACGCTCGCCATCGCGCTCATCAACCCGGCGGTCAATCTGCTGTTCGGCGCCTCGTTTCCGGCACTCGCCGATGGGTTCGCTCTCTCAGAATGGATTTTCCTGTCGCCGTTGGGAATCGGCCGCTCGTCCTATAGCGGCGCGATCGTGCTGATCGCGGTGACCCTGGTGACGGTCGCCGTGGTCGAGGGCGTGCATCGGCTGGCCTCGGCGCGGGTCCGCCGCGCCCCGCCCTGGGACTGCGGCTTTCCCGACCCCCATCCGGCGACGCAGTACACCGCGTCGAGCTTCGCCCAGCCGATTCGCCGGGTATTCGGCACGCTGATCTTCCATGCCCGCGAAAAAGTGGATATGCCGGAGCCCGGCGAGAGCCGCGCCGCGGAGTTCGACGTGCATCTCGTCGATCCCGCGTGGGAGGCATTCTACGCGCCGATCGAGCGCGGACTCGGCTGGTTGACGACGCGCGCGAATGCGCTGCAGTTCCTCACCATCCGGCGATATCTGACGCTGGCCTTCACCGCCCTCATCGTTCTTCTCATCGTCGTGGTGCTGACCCAATGAGGGGGGCATTTTTCAATTTCGTGCTGCAGGTGCTGCAGCTCGTCCTCGTGCTGACGCTGGCGCCGGCGCTTACCGGCCTCACGCGGCGCGTCCGTTCGCGGCTGATGGGGCGTCGCGGCCCCGGTATCCTTCAGCCCTATCGCGATCTCGCCAAGCTGCTGCGCAAGGAGGCGGTGATCGCCGAAAACGCATCGTGGCTTTATCGCTCGGCGCCCTATCTCATCTTCGCCCTGCTGTGGCTCGCCGCGGCGCTCGTGCCGACATTCACCACGCGGCTGCCGCTGTCGCCCGCGGCCGATCTGATCGCGCTGGTGGCGCTCATCGGCAGCGCCCGCTTCCTGCAGGCGCTTGCCGGGATGGACGTCGGCACCAGCTTCGGCGGCATCGGTTCCTCGCGCGAAATGATGATCGCCTCGCTCGCCGAGCCGGCGATGCTGATGGTGATCTTCACCGTGGCGCTCTTCATCCGTTCGACCTCGATCCCCTCGATCGCCGAATTCGTGCTCGAGAATCCGGTCGGCATCCGCGTCTCCTTCGCGCTCGCGCTGATCGCGCTCATCATGGTGGCGATCGCCGAGAGCGCGCGCATTCCGGTCGACAACCCGGCGACGCATCTCGAGCTCACCATGGTGCACGAAGCGATGGTGCTCGAGTATTCCGGTCGGCATCTGGCGCTGATCGAGGCGGCGTCGATGATGAAGCTTCTGTTCTACGTCTCGCTCATCGCCGGAATCTTCGCTCCTTGGGGCCTTGCCGGAACCACGGCCGGCCTGGACGCGCTGAGCCTTGGCGTCGCGATCTATCTCGGCAAGCTCGTCGCAGCCGGCGTGGCGCTCGCCGTTTTCGAGGCCTCGATCGCCAAGATGCGCGTCTTCCGGGTGGCCGAGTTCCTGGGCGGGGCGCTGCTTCTGGGCCTGCTCGCCACCATCTTCCTCTACGTGTCGCAAAGCCTGTGACGGGAGCAAGCTGACGAATGCTGCGCGGCCTTGAATTCGACATCGCGCATACGCTCTCGACCTCGGTGCTGCTGCTGAGCTTCGCGCTGCTCTACCAACGGCGCTTGACCGGCGTATTGCATGCCTTCGCGCTGCAAGCGATGTTGGTGGCGGCGGCGGCTGCATGGCAGGCCTACACGCAAGACGCGCCCCATCTCTATATCACCGCCGCGATCGCGCTTGTCTTAAAGGCGCTGGTGGTGCCGGTGGCGCTTGTCCACATCGTGCGCCGATTGCAGATCCATCGCTCGATCGAGACCGTGCTCGGCGTCAACCTGACGCTGCTCGCGGGCGTCGGATTGGTCGCCCTTTCGATCCTGCTCGTCTTTCCGGTGACCTACAGTTCGGCCGCGCTCACCCGCGAAAATCTGGCTCTCGCCCTCTCGATCGTGTTGCTCGGCCTGCTGATGATGATCACCAGGCGCAATGCGGTGACGCAGGTCGTCGGGTTCATGTCGCTCGAGAACGGACTCGTCCTGGCGGCAGTCGGCGTCAGGGGCATGCCGCTGGTGGTCGAAATGAGCATCGCCTTCTCGGTTCTCATCGCCTTCATCATCTGCGGCATGTTCTTCTTCCGTATTCGCGAGCGCTTCGACACCCTCGACCTGCAATATCTCGAGCGGTTCCGCGGCGAGCGGTCGGGGGAGAATCTGTGAACCCGCTTTTCGTCATCCTCGGGCTGCCGCTTCTTGCCGCGGTCGTGCTCGCTGCGTTGCCCTCGCGCAAACTCGCCGCGTGGCTGAATGCGGCCGCGAGCTTCACGACATTCCTCGCCGCTTCATCGCTGCTCGTGGCGCGGCCGGAGCCGTCGCTATTCGTGTTTATCGACGACTTCAACGTCTATCTCGTCGTGCTGACGACGTTCGTCGCCTTCACCACGAGCTGGTTTTCGGCCGGCTATATCGAGCACGAGGTCGCGATCGGCCGCCTGACGTCGGCCAGCTTGCGTTTTTACCACGCGATGTACCAGTTCCTGACCTTCGCCATGGTGCTGGCGCTGGTCGCCAACAACATCGGCCTGATGTGGGTGGCGGTCGAGGCGGCGACGCTCACCACCGTCGTCATGGTCAGCCTCTATCGCACGCGCGAATCGATCGAGGCGGCGTGGAAATATTTCATCCTCGGCTCGGTGGGGATCGCCCTGGCGCTCTTCGGCACCATTCTCGTCTATCTTGCGGCCCAGCCGGTGATGGGCGAGGGGGTCGACGCGCTCGCCTGGACGCTGCTCCAGGCTCGCGCGGCGAGCTTCGATCCGAACCTGCTCAATCTCGCTTTCGTTTTCCTGCTGGTGGGCTACGGCACCAAGGTGGGATTGGCGCCGCTCCACGCCTGGCTCCCCGATGCGCACGCCGAGGGCCCGACGCCGATTTCGGCCGTGCTTTCCGGGCTCCTGCTCAACGTGGCGCTTTATGCGGTGCTGCGCTTCAAGATCATCCTCGCCGGCAATGCGGGCGCTATCGCGCCAGGGCCGCTGATGCTCGCAATGGGCACGACCTCTTTGCTGCTCGCCGGCGTGATGCTGTACCGCCGGCGGGACATCAAGCGGTTTTTCGCCTACTCCTCGATCGAGCACATGGGGATCATCGCCTTCGCCTTTGGCGTCGGCGGCGCGCTCGCCAACTTCGCCGGCCTCCTTCACATGGCGCTCCACAGCCTCACCAAATCGGCGATCTTCTTCGCCGTCGGCCACATCGCCCAGGTCAAGGGAACGCAGAAGATCGCCGATATCGGCGGGCTGACGACCAGCCACCCCGCGCTCGGCTGGGGCTTCGTGCTCGGTGTGATCGCGATCGCCGGCCTGCCGCCGCTCGGTCTGTTCATGAGCGAATTTCTCATCATCACCTCGGCGATGGCGCGCCAGCCGTGGCTTGCCGTGCCGCTCGTCGTTGGACTGGCGATTGCGTCTGGCGCGCTCGTGCTGCGCGTTCAGCAGATCGCCTTTGGCGAACCGAAGGGGCCGTCGGCGCCGGTGGCGGCGTCCTTGGTGCCGTTGTACCTTCATCTGGGCCTCGTGTTCATTGCCGGCCTCTGGCTGCCGGCGCCGCTCGTTCTTTGGTTTCAGGCGGTGGCGCGCCTGCTGGGTCAATAAACGGGACGAGCGCGGATGGGCGAGCTTATTGAATTCTTGCGCGACTGCCCGCTTATGGGTCGCCACCGGCCCTGGCCGCGGGTCGAGCTCGATGAGCGGCACTGGCGGGCGTTGATCGATCGGCTGTCGCGCGAAGACTGGGAGCTCATGGCATTTTGGGGCGAGCCGGGGCTGGTCCACGCAGCACTTCGCGACGCGGGCGTCGGCACGCTCGCCGTCGTTTCGCTGCTGTGCCCAAGGGCAAGCTTTCCGAGCCTGGGCGCGGTCAGGCCCGGCGCCATCCGCATGGAGCGCGCGACGCGCGATCTCTTCGGGCTCACGCCCGAGGGCCTCGAGGACGCGCGACCCTGGATCGACCATGGCCGCTGGCCGATGCGCCGGCCGCTTGCGCCGGTGCCCGAGCCACGCATGCTCGATGAACCGGCGGCGCGCGCGACCGATTATCCCTTCCTTGCCGTAAAGGGCGAGGGTCTGCACCAGATTCCAGTCGGCCCGGTGCATGCCGGCATCATCGAGCCCGGCCATTTCCGCTTCACCGCCAA
>CAZLYV010000025.1:0-16803 GCA_964563665.1 uncultured Acetobacteraceae bacterium | reverse complement strand
AAAAAACGGGGGAGCGATGAACGCTCCCCCAGTGCCCGGCGGACCATGCGCTGTCCGCCGGTCTTGGAGTGCGGGCGGCCTAGGGGAGACGCCCGCCCCCGAAACAAACCGATCGCCGCGCGGTCGGCTCGTTCACGTCACGAACAGCCCGACGTCGAACCGCAGTCGAGGCACTTGGTGCAGGTGCCGTTGCGCACCATCGCCATGCTGCCGCAGGCATCGCAGGCATCGCCGGTGTAGCCCTTGAGCCGCGCCTCGCGAACCTTGTCGAACCGCGGGTCGCCGGCCGTTGCAACGACGGCCATGATTTGGCTGGCGTCGATCGCAAAGCCGATCGGCTCGCGCGCCGCCGCATCGGCTTCAGTCTCGGCGGATCCAACCTCGAGCGCGGGCGCCTCGGCCACCGCCAACGCCGAATCACCCGCCGGCGCGCCAGCGTTGCCGCTTGGCTTTCCAGCATCGCGCGAACCGCCATGCAGCACGCGGAAGCGCGAGCGCACGAACCCGGTCGAAGCGACGCGCTTCACCGCATCGAGCGCCGCGCTCGCCGCCGCCGAGCCGGTCGCGGGCAGCGTGCTCTCGCCCGCGCCCTTGCCCACGCTGTCGGGCGCCAGATCGTCCTGGTGGACATGGGCGAGATCGTCGCGGCCCAGATACGAAATCGCCAGCTCGCGGAAGATGTAGTCGAGGATCGAGGTCGCGTTCTTGATCGCGTCGTTGCCCTGGACCGGCCCGCTGGGCTCGAAGCGGGTGAAGGTAAACGCCTCGACATATTCCTCGAGCGGCACGCCGTATTGCAGCCCGATCGAGATCGCGATCGCGAAATTGTTCATCAGGCTGCGGAAGGCCGCGCCTTCCTTGTGCATGTCGAGGAATATCTCGCCGAGCCGTCCGTCCTCGTACTCGCCGGTGCGCAGGTAAACCTTGTGGCCGCCGACAATCGCCTTCTGGGTGTAACCCTTGCGCCGCTGCGGCAGCCGCTGACGCTCGGCGAGCGTCCGCTCGATCACCCGTTCGATGACCCGTTCGACCACCGCCATCACCTTGGCTGCCGCGGGCTGGGCGGCGATTTCGTCGGCCACCTCGCTAACGTCTTGATCGTCGTCGAGCATGGCGGCGAGCGGCTGCGACAATTTCGATCCGTCGCGATAGAGGGCATTCGCCTTCAGGCAGAGCTTCCACGACTGCGCGTAGGCGCGCTTGCAATCCTCGACCGTGGCCGTGTTCGGCATGTTGATGGTCTTGGAGATGGCGCCGGAAATAAACGGCTGTGCCGCCGCCATCATCAGAATATGGCTGTCGACCGAAAGAAAGCGCTTGCCGCTGCGCCCGCAGGGACTGGCGCAGTCGAACACCGGCAGATGCTCCGGCTTCAGGTGCGGCGCACCCTCGAGCGTCATCGCCCCGCAGCACCAGGTGTTGGCCGCCTCGATCTCGGCGAGCGTGAAGCCAAGCGCCGTCAGCAGGTCGAAACCGGGGTCGTCGATCCTGGCCTTTGCAAGGCCAAGTCCGCGGGTGCAAAACTCCTCGCCCAGCGTCCATTTGTTGAACGTGAACTTGACGTCGAAGGCGCTGCCGAGCCCGTTTTCGATCGCCTGAATTTGCGCCGCGCCAAATCCCTTCTGACGCAGCGCCTCGTGGTCGATCGCCGGCGCGCCGTTGAGCGTGCCGTGACCCACCGCATAGGCGACGATGTCGTTGATCTCGGCCTGGCCGTAGCCCAGCGTCGCGAGCGCCACCGGCACCACCCGGTTGATGATCTTGAAGTAACCGCCGCCGGCGAGCTTCTTGAATTTGACCAACGCGAAATCGGGCTCGATTCCGGTGGTGTCGCAGTCCATGACCAAACCGATGGTGCCGGTGGGCGCGACGACCGTCGCCTGCGCATTGCGATAACCATGCGCCTCGCCAAGTGCCAGCGCACGATCCCATGCGCGGCGCGCGGCCGTGATAAGCTCCTTGTCCGGGCAATCCGCCGCCTTCAAGGGCACCGGCGGGATGGCGAGCGCCTCGTATCCCGCGGCTTCACCATGGGCGGCGCGACGGTGATTGCGGATCACCCGCAGCATGTGCTCGCGGTTCCGGGCATAGCCGAGGAAGGGCCCCAGCTCCTCGGCCATTTCCGCCGAGGTGGCGTAGCTGACCCCGGTCATGATCGCCGAGATCGCGCCGCAAATCGCTCGGCCTTCGTCGCTGTCGTAGCCCAGCCCCGTTGCCATCAGCAGCCCGCCGATATTGGCGATTCCAAGGCCAAGGGTGCGAAATTCGTAGGAAAGCTCGGCGATGCGGCGCGAGGGAAATTGCGCCATCAGCACCGAAATCTCGAGCGTGATCGTCCACAATCGGCAGGCATGCTCGAAGCCCTCGACATCGAAACGGCCGTCCTCCTCGCGCCGAAGCGCGAGCAGGTTGATCGAGGCGAGATTGCACGCCGTGTCGTCGAGGAACATGTACTCGGAGCACGGATTGGACGCGTTGATCCGTCCCGAGGCGGGGCAGGTGTGCCACTCGTTGATCGTGGTGTCGAACTGGATCCCCGGGTCGGCCGAGGCCCAGGCGGCATAGGCGATCTGCTCCCAGAGTTCGCGCGCCTTGAGCGTTTTCGAGGTCTTGGCGTCGGTGCGACGAATGAGTCGCCAATCGGCGTCGCTCTCGACCGCCTCGAGGAAGGCGTTGGTCAGGCGCACCGAGTTGTTGGAATTCTGGCCGGACACCGTGAGATAGGCGTCCGAATCCCAATCGGTGTTGTAAATCGGGAACTTGATCGACGCGTATCCCTGGCGCGCGAATTCGATCACCCGGCGGATGTAGTTTTCCGGGATCATCGCCCGGCGCGCCGCGGCGGCGGCGGTTTTCAGCGCAAGATTGCGCTTGGGATCGAAGCCGGCCTCGCCGCTCGCCCGCTCGCAGGCCGCCATGATCGCGTTGAGGTGCTTGTTGGCGAGCTTGGAGCCGATGACAAGCGCCGCCACTTTCTGCTCCTCGATCACCTTCCAGCCGATGTACTGCTCGATATCGGGGTGGTCGACATCGACCGTGACCATCTTTGCCGCGCGGCGCGTCGTGCCGCCCGACTTGATCGCGCCGGCCGCGCGGTCGCCGATCTTGAGGAAGCTCATCAGCCCCGACGACTTGCCGCCGCCCGACAGCCGCTCGCCTTCGCCGCGGAGCTTGGAGAAATTGGAACCGGTGCCCGAGCCGTATTTGAACAGCCGCGCCTCGCGCACCCAGAGGTCCATAATCCCGCCTTCGTTGACGAGGTCGTCATTGACCGATTGGATGAAGCAGGCGTGCGGCTGCGGATGCTCATAGGCGGAGGCCGACGCCGTCAGCTCGCCGGTGCGGAAATCGACGTAATAGTGACCCTGGCTTGGCCCGTCGATGCCGTAGGCCCAATGCAGTCCGGTATTGAACCATTGCGGGCTGTTGGGGGCGGCGATTTGGCGCGCCAGCATATAGCGCAGCTCGTCGAAATAGGCGCGCGCGTCGTCCTCGGCATCGAAATATCCGCCCTTCCAGCCCCAGTAGGTCCAGGTTCCGGCGAGGCGGTCGAATACCTGCTTGGCCGAGCTTTCGCCGATATTGCGGGCGTTTTCGGGCATCCGCTCCAGCGCCGCCTCGTCGGCAACCTTGCGCCACAGCCACGAGGGGACGTCGTGTTCCTCGACCGCCTTCAGGCGCGCCGGCAGCCCGCGTTTGCGGAAATACTTTTGCGCCAGAACGTCGCACGCGATCTGCGACCAGTCCTTGGGCACATCGATGTCCCGCGCCTGGAATACGACCGACCCGTCGGGATTGCGGATTTCGCTGTTGGTCGTCGTGAAGGCGATGTCGGCGTAGGCGTCCGCCCCAGCCCGCGTGAAACGCCGCTCGATGCGCATAGTGAGTTGCCTCCCGCTTGGTACCCCTGACCCCCGAAGCGGTTCGCCGCCGAATTTGGCGAATCCACCCCCCGTCTGCGCCACGAACGCCCACAAGATGTGGTAGGCGTAGGGGCAGCTCGTTACATGATCTTGAACACGGGTGCGGGGGGTCGGCAACTAGATTTTGTCGCACACCAGACAGGGGCCACAAAATCTGGTTTTTTGTGGCTGTCAATCAGGAACTTATCGCACAAAGTGAATGTGATTTCGAAACTTTCGCGAGCGGGTTTGGGGGCAAGACTGGAAAGCACCATGAAAACCGCGAGATGGCAATAAATCTCGCCGGTTCAAGGCGCCTTTCGCAGGTGCAATATCGGTGTTCCAACCGCGGTGGCCGTCCTCAAGTGAAGCGATGATTCACCTTGCGTCTCCGCGCGCTAGGGGGCTTGCGAATTTGTCCGCTCGAAGGGCAGGCGCGAAATACGCCCGGTTCCGATGGCTCGGATCCGCGAGGTGATTCGACCGCCTGCTAGGCCCGCTCGGCAAGCGGCAGATTGACCAAAAGATTTTGCGGCTTGAGACGAAGCCGACCGGCTTCATTCATCGCCAAGCCGAGATAAACCGGGCGCCCTGCGATGTCCGAGCGCATCACCCGCGGATCGGCGAATTCGAGCCGGAACAGCGAGAGCACGCGCGCGAGTCGTTCTTCGGCCACTTCGCGGCCGGAATAGAGATCGTTCATGATCGCGCTTGCTTCGGCATCGAGGCCGATATGCCACACCCAGTGCTCATCGGTGATCGTGCGCACGGGCTGGATGCTCACCGCGAGGCCGAGGAAGCGCTGGACCCAGGCCTCGAGCAACCGCGCCAACGCGTCAAGACCCGGGCGGCCAAAGCTCAAATCGAGGACCGTGTCGTGCCGCTCGTCGCGGCGCCAATAAAGGCTGGCGTTGGCCTCGGTCAGGACGTCGAGGTCCACGTTGCGCACGGGCGTGCTTGCTTCGACGATCAGGCGGCCGAGCGACCCGAAGCCACCCGTGGCCGCGAACATGCCGATGGTTTCCTCGTCGCCGAGCATGACCGCGCCGTCGTTGATCGTCACCATCTGCGGACGAAAAAACAACTCACCGGCGCGCGCGCGAAGCGGATCGTCGCCGCCCTCGAGCATCGCCCGGACGATGACATGGACGAGCTGGTCGATGAACAGCGGCGGAATCGGGGTGGGACCGGGGTTAAGGAAAAATCCGAGATAAACGTCCTCGATCGTATCCGCCGCCACCAGGCGGTCACGAAAGGCGATGAGCGCGCGGTAATTCTCGCGCGCATCGCTATCGGCGAGCACGTCGATTTGGTCCGACGACACGGGCGTGCGCGGCGCATCGAGCAGGCGTCCATGCAGCGCCCGCTCGGCGGCGCAAGACTCGGCCACCGGCCGCATTTCCGGTCGCATGACGTAGGCGCGCAGGAACGCGTTGGTGACCCGCAGGCGGTCGTTCGCCGGTTCCAGCAGATGGTAACCGGATGAGCGCCAAAAGTCGGGCATCGGCAAGTTCCTCGTGGGGTTAGGCTATCGGCTCAAGTGGCGGCGGGCGTCGTCGGCCGGGGGAAATCTGGACTAGCAACGGGCGGTCGTGCAATAGTCCGCCGCGTTTTTGTACGAGGCGACGCGGGTTTGGATACATGACGTTGGCGACCCGACTCTACACATGGCTCCGTGGCGCGCAGGTCGGAGCGGATGCCTACGGCAATCGCTATTTCCGCGATAAGACCGGAGCGCGGCGCTTCGACGGGCGACGGGAGAAGCGGTGGGTTCTCTACGATGGCGAGCCGGAGGCGTCAAAGGTTCCGCCCGAGTGGCACGCTTGGCTTCACCACATCGCCAAGGAACCTCCGCCGCCAGGTGGTCCCGCGACCCGACCTTGGCAAAAACCGCACATTCCCAACCTCACCGGAACCCCCGCAGCGTATCGTCCGCCGGGCCACGATTTCCGTGGCGGCCGGCGCGCAAAGGCGACCGGCGATTACGAACCGTGGACACCGTCCTGATCGCGCCCGAGGCGTCTGCGAGGACGAGGTAAAGGCAACATGGGCAGGAATCTGGTCGAAACCTTGCTCGGCGCCGTCGTTCTCGTCGTCGCCGGGTTGTTCGTTGTCTTCGCGTACTCGACGACCAACGTGCGTCCGGTCCGCGGCTACGAAGTGATCGCGAAATTCGAGCGCATCGACGGGCTGACCACCGGGAGCGATGTCAAGCTGTCGGGAATCAAGGTCGGCACGATCGTCGAGCAGAAGCTCGAGCCCGAGACCTATCTCGCCGTGGTCCGGATGAGCATCGAGAGTTCGATCAAGCTGCCCACCGACACCGTGGCGCAGGTCGTGAGCGAGGGACTGTTAGGCGGCAATTTCATCGCCCTGGTGCCCGGTGGGGCCGACAAAATGATTCCGGCGGGGGGCGAGATCAAATTCACCCAGGCACCCGTCAACATCGTCCAGCTTCTCGGCAAGTTCATCTTCGGCGGGGGCGAGAGCAAGACCGAGGGGCAGGGACAATCGGGTGGCGGGGCGCCAAAGCCTGCACCCGACGCAGCCAAGCCGAAGTGATCGCGGTTCAGCGCTGGGACCCGGCGCGCCCTATCGAATCGCCCTTTGCCGCCGCGGTCTAGAACGATAGCCATGTCACGCACCACGTGATACGTTGGATATGTGATCCGGTCATACAAGGATCGCGCGACGAAGGAGTTGGCCTATGGTGTGCCGGTCCGGAGATTCGGCAACATCGCCGAGCAGGCACGAACCCGTCTTCGCCGCCTGGAGGCGGCGACATCGCTCGATGACCTGCGCACCCTGCCGAGCAATCGGCTGCATCCCCTGACGCGCGACCGCGACGGACAATGGGCCATTGCGGTGAACCGGCAGTGGCGGATTTGTTTTGAGTGGCGCGACGGCGCGGCGTGGAATGTGGAGCTGGTTGATTATCATTGAGGTCGGGCCATGACCGGACGACGACTTTTACCGCCGATTCATCCTGGGATTATCCTCCGCGAGGAGCTTGCGGCGATGAAGCTCAGCGGTAACGCCTTGGCGTTGGCGCTTCGGGTTCCGGCGACCCGAATCAACGAAATTCTGCAGGGCAAGCGAGCGATCAGCGCCGACACCGCGCTGCGCCTGGGCCGGTTCTTTGGCAATGCGCCGGAGTTCTGGATGAATTTGCAATCGGCGTACGGCCTCGAACTGGCAGCGCGAAGCACGGGGGAGGAGATCGCACGCGACGTCAAGCCGGCCGCGGCCTGATCTTCATCTTGCCGAGAGGGGCGCGGGCCACTATCACCTTCTCGATGTCTTCACGATTTTTGGCATGGGTCAGCGTGGCGACCGCAATCGTTGCGCTGATGAGCGCGGCGAGCGGGCTGGCGCAGCCGGCGAGCCCGGGCGTCGCGGCTTCGGTGCCGGTCGCCGTTCTGCAGGCGCTCGACAAGGTGACGGGGCGCGTGCGGGTGATCGAGGCGCCGCTCGGCGCGCCCGTGCGCTACGAGGCGCTGGAAATCACCGCGCGCGCCTGCCGCAAGCGCCCGCCGGAGGAGACGCCCGAGACAGCGGCTTTCCTCGAAATCGACGACGCACGACCGGGACAGCCGACCCGCCGTGTCTTCACCGGCTGGATGTTCGCCTCTTCGCCCGCCGTCTCGGCGCTCGAGCATCCGGTCTACGACGTTTGGGTGATCGACTGCAGGATGGCAAGACCCGCCGGGTCGAGATCGCCGTAGAAGCTTGCCGGCGCATGAAGCGCTATGGCAAGCCGGCGGCGATAGACGGCGCGCGATATTTCGACCGCCCCAAAGCGCTGCAGATGCGGCGTCACGAACTGCGTATCGAGCAGCATGAACCCGCCACGCTTCAGCCGCGCGACCAGATGGACCAGTGCGACCTTGCTGGCGTCGGGTTCGCGGCTGAACATGCTCTCGCCGAAGAATGCCCCGCCGAGCGCCACGCCGTAGAGGCCGCCGGCCAGGTCGCCGTCTTGCCAGCACTCGATGCTGTGCGCGTAGCCGCGATCGAAGAGGCCGATATAAAGCTGTCGGATTTCGGCGTTGATCCAGGTCGCGCGTCGCTTGGCCGTCGCATCGGCGCAGGCCGCGATCACCTTGCGAAAGTCGCGATCGACCGTCACCGTGAAAATATTGCGCCGGATCGTTTTCCGCAGGCTGCGCGGCGCGTGGAATGCATCCAGCGGCAGGACGCCGCGGCGGTCGGGATCGACCCAAAAGAGATCGGGGTCATCCGCCGTCTCGGCCATCGGGAACAGGCCGACGGAGTAAGCGCGCAGCAGGAGTTCCGGCGTGAGTTCGGTCATCGCGCGCCATTCTAGCCGCAGGCCGAGGCGCCCGCGCGTGGCGCCTGCCACGTCACTGCTTGAGACCGATGAAGCGCTGGAGCCAATGAATGTCGTAATCGCCGTCGATGAAATTCGGCTGCTGCACGATCTTGCGGTGGAGCGGCAGCGTCGTATCGATGCCGCCGATCACGTACTCCTCGAGCGCGCGCCTCAAGCGCATCAGGCATTCGTTGCGCGTCCGGCCGTGAACGATCAGCTTGGCGACCATGCTGTCGTAATACGGCGGCACGCGGTACCCCGAGTAGAGCGCGGAATCGATGCGCACGCCGAGCCCGCCCGGGGAGTGGTACTCGGTGATCCGGCCGGGCGACGGCAAAAAGGTATCGGGATTCTCGGCGTTGATCCGGCACTCGATCGCATGGCCCTGGAAGACGACGTGATCCTGCCGAAAGGCGAGCGCGGCGCCGGTCGCGATCCGGATCTGTTCGCGCACCAGATCGAGGCCGCAGACCATCTCCGTCACCGGGTGCTCGACCTGCAGCCGCGTGTTCATCTCGATGAAGTAGAATTTGCCGTCCTGATAGAGAAACTCCATCGTCCCGGCCGAACGGTAGCCGAGCTCCTTGAGCGCCCGGCAGACCAAATCGCCCATCTCCGTGCGCTGGGCCGCATTGAGCGCCGGGCACGGGCTCTCCTCGAGGACCTTCTGGTGGGATCGCTGCATCGAACAGTCGCGTTCGCCCAGATGCACGATGCTGCCGAGATTGTCCGCCAGGATTTGAATTTCGACGTGGCGCGGATGATCGAGATATTTCTCGATGTAAACCGTGTCGTTGCCGAAACTGGCGGCCGCCTCGGATCGCGCGGTGCGAAAGGACTCGGTGAAATCGTCGGGCGTGCGAGCGACTTTCATACCCTTGCCGCCGCCCCCGCCCGCCGACTTGATCAACACCGGGTAGCCGATATCGCGGGCGAGCCCGAGGCCTGTATCGACATCGGCCACCGGACCGTCGGACCCCGGGACGACGGGAATTCCGAGCCCGCCGATCGCCGCCTTCGCCGCCACCTTGTCGCCCATCATTCGAATGTGATCGGGAGATGGTCCAACGAAGGTGAATCCGTGCTCCTCGACCATCGCCGCGAATTCGGGATTTTCCGAAAGAAAGCCGTAACCGGGGTGGATGGCGTCGGCGCCGGTGATCGTCGCCGCCGACAGGATGGCGACCGGATTGAGGTAGCTGTCGCGCGCCGGCGGCGGCCCGATGCACACGCTTTCATCGGCGAGCCGCACGTGCATCGCATCGGCATCCGCGGTCGAATGCACCGCGACGGTCGAGATGCCGAGTTCGCGGCAAGCGCGATGGATGCGCAGCGCAATCTCGCCGCGATTGGCGATCAGGAGCTTTTCAAACATCCGCCGCGACCCACCCTGGTTCTCCCCAACAAGCGGAGGCGGGAGAGGAGCTCGAGCGGTCCAAATTCCTTCCCGCTTTACCAGAGAAGGAAGGGCACGCGTGGATCGTTCGTGCGCGATGTCGCCGCGTCATTCGACGACGACGAGCGGCTCGCCGTACTCGACCGGCTGCGCCTCGGCCACCAGGACCTGGGTCACCGTCCCGGCGCGCGGGCTACGGATCGGGTTCATCACCTTCATCGCCTCGATGATCAGAAGCGTCTGTCCATCCTTGATCTTGTCGCCGACGCGAACGAACGGCGTCGCGCCCGGTTCGGCGGCAAGGTAAACCGTGCCGACCATCGGCGCCGTTATCGCGCCGGCCGGCGGCTGCGGCGGGCCGGCGGGCGCCGGCGCACCCGGCGACGGCGCTGGCGTCGCGGCGGGTGCAGGGCTTGCCGCCGGGGCAGGCGCCGCGGCGGCGAGCGCGCGTACAACGCGAACCCGTCGGTCGCCCTCGGCGTATTCGATCTCGCTCAGCCCGGTCTCGGCGAGGGTCTCGGCAAGTTTCCGGATCAGATCGGAATCGACCGCGAATTTAGGCTCCTTTGGCGCCATCACTCCTCGCCGCCTGAGATGAGACGCGCGATCGCATCGAGCGCGTAGCGATAGCCGTGTCCGCCGAAACCGCAGATCACGCCGCGCGCCGCCGCGCTGACATGGCTGTGATGACGGAAAGGCTCGCGGGCGAAAATATTGGAGAGGTGAACCTCGACCACCGGCAGCTCGCAAAGCAGGAGCGCGTCCAGCACCGCAATCGAGGTGTGGCTGAGCGCGCCGGCATTGATGACGATTCCCTCCGCGGTGCCGCGCGCCTCGTGAATCCACTCGACCAGCTCGCCTTCGTGGTTGGTCTGGCGGAAGTCGACCGAAAGCCCCAGTTCGGCGGCGCGCTCGCGGCAGGCCGCCTCCACGTCGCCCAGCGTTTCGCGCCCGTAGATCTCGGGCTGGCGCACGCCGAGCATGTTGAGGTTGGGGCCGTTCAAGACCAGGATCGTCGGTTGTGAATCCAAAGGAACACCCGTTCGCCCACGGCGGCTCGCTTGGCGTCGTTATAACACGGGCAGCCGACGGCGCAATCTTCCCTGGGGGCGAGACGACGCACGACCATCTCGGCCAGCGCCGGCGAAAAATCCGCCGCGGCGGCGCGATTTTTACTTTTCATTCGGGGGAATCGCGCTATATATCGCGATCGACGCACCCGCACGTGCCTCTGGCCCCCGCGCCCGACATCGGGTTTCCGGGGATGTTTATGCAACGACGTTAGGCGTCCTTCCCTCGTGCCGGCCGATCCGGGGATCGGCCAAGCGCAGGAGGTTGGGCATGCTGGTTGTTGATATGAACTTCGCTCGTCGCCAGAGCGTGCGGCCGGATGCCGAGCAATCGGCGCGCGAATTCATCATCGACAATCCTGATCCGGCCCGCCTCCGCCGCGACCTTCGGTCGGCACGGCGTTCATGGCTTGGCGTTGGCGCGCGATAAGATCCGCGCCGGCGCCGCTCGACTGCCGGAAAGGACACCCGACCGAATGACGCCCAAGATCGCTCGTTTTCTTGCCGAAAAGAATCCGCCGACGCCGTGCCTGGTCGTCGATCTGGACGTGATCGCGCACAACTACAAGCGGCTCAAAAAGGCGATGCCGCTGGCGCAGATCTACTACGCGGTCAAGGCCAATCCGGCATCGGAAGTTCTGCGGGTGCTGGACGGGCTCGGCTCGAGTTTCGATGCCGCCTCGATCTACGAGATCGAGCAGTGCATGTCGCTCGGCATCGCGCCCGAGCGGCTCTCCTTCGGCAACACGATCAAGAAGGAATTGGACATCGCCGCCGCCCACCGGCGCGGGGTGAACCTCTACGCCTTCGACAGCGCCGCCGAGATCGAAAAGCTCGCCAAGGCGGCGCCCGGCGCCCGGGTCTTCTGCCGCATCTTCATGACCGGCGAAGGGGCCGACTGGCCGCTGTCGCGCAAATTCGGCTGCGACATCGACATGGCGCGCGACCTGCTGATCCGCGCCCGCGATCTTGGCCTCGACCCGCACGGCGTGTCGTTCCACGTCGGCTCGCAGCAGCGCGATCTCGCGCAATGGGATATCGCCATCGGCAAGACCAAGATGCTTTTCACCGCGCTCACCGAGCAGGGGATCGAGCTCAAGCTGATCAACCTCGGTGGCGGCTTTCCGGCCAAGTACCGCTCGCGCGTTCCCGCGATCGACGCCTACGCGGGCGCGATCATGAAGGCGATGACCGACCATTTCGGCAACAACCTGCCGCAGATGATCGTCGAACCGGGCCGCGGGATCGCCGGCGACGCCGGCGTGATCCAGGCCGAGGTGGTGTTGATCTCGACCAAGAGCTACGACGAGAATCGCCGCTGGGTCTATCTCGACATCGGCAAGTTCGGCGGCCTGCCGGAGACGATGGGCGAGGCGATCCAGTATCGCTTCAAGACTCCGCGCGACGGCGGGCCCAAGGGGCCGGTCGTGCTCGCCGGGCCGACCTGCGACGAGGTTGACGTGCTCTACGACAAGGCGGGATACCAGCTCCCGCTGGCGCTTGGCGTGGGCGACAAGGTGCAGATCCTCGCCGCCGGCGCCTACACCTCGACCTATTCCTCGGTCGGCTTCAACGGCTTTCCGCCGCTCACCAGCTATTACATTTAGCGTTGGCCAAGCGAGAGGTTGGTTGAAATCGCGGCGCGCTTAACGCCCGCGCGACGGGCGTTTTAGCGCGAGTCTGGCGCCCCAGCCACGCAAAGCGCGCATTACCTCCATTCGCGCTCGGCCGTGGCGGGCGCTCGGCCGATCGGATGTAATCAGATCGATGCCCGAGCGTTCGCCCTTGCTTCCGGCGCTTGCCGCGGTGGCCGCCGCCGTTCTCGGCGGCTCGGCCGTCGTCGCCACGCGATTCGCGGTGCCGGAAAGCGACGCTCTGTCGCTCGCTACCGTGCGTCACGCCGGCGCCGGCCTGATCATGGTGCTGGTGGCGGCGACGCAGCGACGCTTGCGCTTCGAGCGGTTGGACCTGCTGACCATCATTGGCCTTGGGATTCTGCAATTCGGGCTCTTTGGCTGGTGCTTCACGGCGGCGCTCAAATACGTACCGGCGGCGCGCGGCGCGCTCGTCCTCTCGACGATGCCGGTGCTGACCCTGGCAATCGCCGTCATCGCCGGGCGCGAGCGTCCGACGCTGGCCAAGGTCGCCGGCGCCGCGATCGCGGCGCTTGGCGTGTTCGTGGCGCTCGGCGAGCGCGCCGCGGCGGCCGGGCCGGAGGTGTGGAAGGGCGACGTCCTGATGTTCGCCGCGGCACTGCTGGGCTCGCTCTACAACGTGCTCTCGAGCCTGTCGCTCAAGCGATACCGCGCGCTCGCCGTGATCGCGGTGCAGATCCCGTCGGGAACCGTGGCGCTCCTCGTGGCGTTGGCGCTCGGGGGAGATTTTTCGGGTCTTGTCGCCTTCAGTGCCGCCGGCTGGATCGCCGTCGTCTATTTGATGACCGTCGCCGGCGCGTTCTGTTTCTATCTGTGGATTTGGGCGCTCGAACATACGGCACCCTCGCGGGTGGCGATCGCCGTCACCGCAAATCCCGTGGCGTCGGCGATTCTGGGCGCGCTGATTCTGGCCGAGCCGGTTACCTGGCGGATTTTCGTCGGCCTCGTGGGCGTCATCGCCGGAATCGTATTGGTCAATTGGCCGAGCCGGGCGCCACCGCCATCAGAAACGCGGCCTTGAACCGACGTATCGCACGCTAACCGGCCGGGTCAGCGGCGGCGTCCATGGCGCGGGCGCGCTCCATCAGCTTGTCGATCAGACGGTCGAGCAGGACGATCTCCGCCGCCGACAGGTCGGACACCAGACGCAGCTCAAGCGCGCGGGCGAGCGGCACGATCGCATCATGCATCCGCCGTCCGGCGCGCGACAGCCGGAGCGCCGACCGGCGCCGATCATCGGTGTCGGTCGAGCGCTCGACCAATCCTGCGGCCTTGAGACGTGCGATCGCGCGGCTCACCCGAACTTTATCCATGGCGGTGCGCGCCGAGACCTCGTTGGCCGACAACGGTTCGAAGCGGCCAAGCACCGCCATCGCCCGCCACTCGGGGATCGTCAGACCGAAGCGCCGGCCATAGCTGCGCGCGAACGCGCGGCTCATCGTGTTGGTGAGCACCGACAGACGATAGGGAAGGAACCGCTCGAGCCGGAATATCCCTGCCGCGTCGTCGCCCGTGGCAACCGGCGCAGTCTTGGCGATCGCTCTTGGAATTGGTTTCATTTGAAACTAATATGCCGCCCGCCCGATGGGTCGCAAGCCGGCCCGGACAAAAGAATGCCCTACGGGTGGGCCATGGAGGAACAGGCATGTCGACGCCGCTTTTCGCACGCTTCGCCGCAGGCAATTCCGGCCCCTGGGCGATCGAGCGCATCTCCCCGGTTCGGGGCGAAAGCTTGCCGGACGCCCCGCGGCTTGCGATCACCGACCAGAGAGCCGTCGCGCCGCCTGAGGACGCCGCCTGGGTCTTGAGCGGCGTCGCCGGTCACCTACGATATGTCAACGCGGCCGAACGCACCGCGTTGGCCGCGGTACAGGCCGACCTCGCGCGGCCGGCGGCGTCGCGGGCGGCCCTGATCCCGATCCGCAAATCGGCCGCATGGTGGGATTTGGCGCAGGACGAGCGGCGGTATATCTTCGAGGAGCGCTCGCGCCACATTCGGATCGGCTCGGAGTATCTGCCGGCGGTCGCCCGGCGTCTTTACCACTGCCGTGATCTTGACGAGGCGTTCGACTTCCTGACCTGGTTCGAATACGCGCCCGAACAGGCCGAGGCCTTCGAGGAATTGGTCCGACGGCTGCGTGAGACCGAGGAGTGGACCTACATCGAGCGCGAGGTAGATATCCGCCTCCAAAGAATCGACGGGATCGCGGCGAGGGAGGAGTAATCATGGCGAATGTCGCCCGGCGTCCCGCCAAAGCCGACCGCGGCAACACCGCCCGCCCGCCAGGGCGCGCGCGCGGGCTGCGAGTGTTGGCCGGCGCCGACGCCCGCAACCCGATGGGCACCGACGGCTTCGAATTCGTCGAGTACACCGCCCCGAACACCAGGGCGCTCGGCCGACTGTTTCACAGCATGGGCTTCACCGCGGTGGCCAAGCATCGCTCGAAGGACGTCACGCTCTACCGCCAGGGCGACGTGAACTTCATCGTCAACGCCGAGCCGGACAGCTTCGCGCAGTCATTCGCGCGCGTGCACGGCCCGTCGGCGTGCGCCATGGCGTTCCGGGTCAAGGATGCGGCGGCGGCCTACGCCCGCGCGCTGGCGATGGGCGCCAAGCCGTTCCTCGGCAAGGTTGGGCCGATGGAGCTCAATATCCCGGCGATCCAGGGCATCGGCGGCAGCCTGATCTACCTTGTCGATCGCTACGGGCCGCAGGGGAGCATCTACGACGTCGATTTTCGCTGGCTCGCGGGGACGGAACGCAGCCCGGGCGGCGTCGGTCTCGAATACATCGACCATCTCACCCACAACGTCCATCGCGGACGGATGAATCAGTGGGCGCGCTTTTACGAGAAGATCTTCAATTTCCGCGAAATCCGCTATTTCGACATCGAGGGCAAGGTCACCGGCCTCAAGTCCAAGGCGATGACCAGCCCGTGCGGCAAGATTCGCATTCCGATCAATGAATCGGCGGACGACAAGTCGCAGATCGAGGAATTCTTGCATTTGTACAGCGGCGAGGGCATCCAGCACATCGCGCTAGGCGCGCGTGACATCTACGCGACCGTCGAGAAGCTCAAGGCGGGCCGGGTCAAGTTTCTCGACACGCCCGACACCTATTACGAGTTCATCGACAAACGACTGCCCGGTCATGGCGAGAACCTGGTGCGGCTGAAAAAAAGTCGGATCCTGATCGACGGCGCACCGACGAAGGATGGCGGTCTCCTGCTGCAAATCTTCACCGAGACGGTGATCGGGCCGATTTTCTTCGAGATCATCCAGCGCAAGGGCGACGAAGGATTCGGCGAAGGCAATTTCAGGGCGCTGTTCGAGTCGATCGAGCTCGATCAAATGCGCCGGGGAGTGCTCAAGGCATGAAAACCTGGATCTCGTTTCCCAAGCGCGAGGGCGTGACCTCGCGCCAGGCGCACGCCGATCTGCCGGCCGGTACCTACGAGCGCGAGCTCGGCAAGGAAGGGTTCTTCGGGCCAGCGGCGCACATGTACCACGCACACCCGCCGACCGGCTGGGTCAAATGGGAGGGCGAGCTTCGGCCGCGCGCCTTCGATCTCGCGAAACTCAACCGTTTATCGTCCTCGCCGTGGGAGGCGCACGACATCCTCCACAACGGCGCGCTCAAATTTCGTCACTGGCGGCTCGCGGGCAGAATGGACCACCTCGCGCGCAACGCCGATGGCGACGAGCTCATCTTCATCCACGAGGGCGCGGGCGATCTGTTCTGCGATTACGGCCACATGGAATTTCGCGACGGCGACTACATCATGCTGCCGCGCGCCACGATGTGGCGCATCGAGGCGCAGGCGCCGGTGACGGCCTTGCTGATCGAGGCGACCAACGACAGCTATCGGCTCCCCGACAAGGGCCTGGTGGGCAAGCACGCGATCTTCGATCCGGCGGTTCTCGAGACGCCGGCGCTCGACGAGGCGTTCAAGTCGCAAAAATCCGAGGCCGAGACGCGCGTGGTGATCAAGCGGGGCGACGCGTTCTCCACCGTGACATATCCGTTCAATCCGCTGGATGCGGTCGGCTGGCATGGCGATCTGTCGCCGGTCAAAATCAACTGGCGCGACCTCCGGCCGTTGATGAGCCACCGCTATCACCTGCCGCCCTCGGCCCACACGACGTTTCTCGCCTCGCGTTTCGTCGTCTGCACCTTCGCGCCGCGGCCGGCCGAGAGCGATCCCGGCGCGCTCAAGCTGCCGTTCTTTCACAACAACGACGATTACGACGAGGTGATCTTCTACCACCGCGGCAAGTTCTTCTCGCGCGACAACATCCACCCCGGCATGGTGACGCTGCACCCTTGCGGCTTTCCCCACGGGCCGCATCCCAAGGCCTTCGCGCTCGCGGCCAAGTCCTCGGGCGGCCAGATGCTCGACGAGGTGGCGGTGATGGTCGACGCGCGCGATGCGCTCGCCATCGGCAA
>CAZLYV010000024.1:13755-17054 GCA_964563665.1 uncultured Acetobacteraceae bacterium | reverse complement strand
TGCTCGACTACCTCCGCGAGGTCGCCGGACTGACGGGCACCAAGCGCGGCTGCGATGGCGGCGAGTGCGGTGCGTGCACGGTGCTGGTCGACGGCGAACCGAATCTTGCTTGTCTGACGCTGGCCGCGCGGTGCGAGGGGCGGAGCATCGAGACGATCGAGGCGCTCGCGGTCGGTGGACGCCTGTCACGCCTGCAGAAAGCGTTCCACGAACGGCTTGGCGCCCAGTGCGGCTTTTGCACGCCCGGCATGATCATGGCCTCCGAGGCTCTGCTGCGTCGCAATCCGTCGCCCGATGCGGCCGAGATCCGCGAGGCACTCGCGGGCAATCTTTGCCGCTGCACCGGGTACGTCAAGATCATCGAGGCGGTGCGGACGGCGGCGGAGGCCGAGCGATGATCACCGTGAAGGGTCATGCCGCCGGCCGGCGCGTACCGCTGATCGACGGCATCGAAAAAGTAACCGGGCGCGCCAAGTACACCGCCGATCTCGCGCCGGCGGGCGCGCTCGCGGGACGAATTTTCCGTAGCCCCTACCCGCACGCCGAGATCCTCGAGCTCGATGTCGAAGCGGCGCGGCGGCTTCCCGGCGTCGTCACGGTCATCACCGGCGCCGATTGCGCGCAGACTTTCGGCGTGCTGCCGATCGCGATGAACGAACACCCGCTCGCCCGCGATCGCGTGCGCTACCGCGGCGACCCGGTCGCGGCGGTCGCCGCAATCGATCAGGCAACTGCCGAGAAAGCAATCGGGCTCATCCGCCTCGAGGTGCGCGAACTTCCGGCGTATTTTTCCGCCGTAACCGCGCGTGCGTCGGGCGCCGTGGCGCTCCATGCCGATCGGCCGAACAATATCTGCCGCGAGGTTCATCACGAGTTTGGCGATGTCGCAGCGGGGTTCGCAACGGCTGAAATCGTCCGCGAGGTCACATATAAATGCGCCGAGGTGACGCACGCGCATATGGAGCCGCACGCGGCGATGGCCGAATACGACCCCGAGCGTGGGCAGCTTACGCTGTGGACGGTGTCGCAGGTCCCCTACTACGTGCATCTCATGCTCGCGCGGTGCCTGGAGATGGACGCAGCGCGCATTCGGGTGATCAAGCCGTTCGTCGGCGGCGGGTTCGGTGCGCGCACCGAGACGCTCAATTTCGAGATCATCGCAGCGCTTCTCGCCCGCGCCGCGGGCGGAACGGTGCGGCTCCATCTCACGCGCGAAGAAACCTTTCTCACCCATCGGGGACGGCCAGAAAGCGAGATCCGGCTCAAGCTGGGGATGTCCAGGGCCGGTCGTCTCACAGCAGCCGACTGCGAGGTTGTTCAGCGCGGCGGCGCCTACGCCGGATATGGCATCGTCACCATTCTTTATGCCGGTTCGCTGCTGCACGCGATCTACGACATCCCGGCGGTGAAGTATGACGGTTATCGCATTTACACCAACACGCCGCCTTGTGGCGCCATGCGGGGACACGGGACGGTTAACGTCCGTCACGCGTTCGAATGTCTGCTCGACCAGATCGCGGACGAGCTCGGGCTGGACCCGTTCGCGGTCCGCCGCGCCAATCTGCTCTCGGTTCCGGGAACGACGCTCAATGGCACGATCGTCAATTCATACGGCATCCCGCAGTGCCTCGACTGGGTGGAGCAAGCGAGCGGCTGGCCGGAGCGCAAGGGGCGTCTGGCGCCTGGGCGCGGACTGGGCATGGCGTGCTCGCATTATGTCAGCGGCGCCGCGAAACCCGTGCACTGGACCGGCGAGCCGCATGCGACGATCAATCTCAAGCTCGACTTCGATGCCGGCCTCACGGTCCTCACCGGCGCCGCCGATATCGGCCAAGGGTCATCAACGATCCTTGCCCAAACGGTCGCCGAGGTGCTGGGAATCGGCCTCGAGCGCATTCGCGTCGTGGCGAACGACAGCGCGGTGACGCCGAAAGACAACGGGTCGTACTCGTCCCGCGTCACCTTCATGGTCGGCAACGCGGCGATCGACGCAGCGAAGCGTCTCAAGGGTGTGCTGGCGGAAGCTGCGGCGGCAAAGCTCGATGCCAAGCCGGAGGACATCGACTGCGAAAACGAGATCTTTCGCGTGGTAGGCGGCCAGCATCCGGGAATCGAGTTCAGGGAGGTCGTCGCGGCGGCGCTCGCCGAGCGGGGCGCCATCACCGTCACGGGCACCTTCACGGTGCCAAAGGAATACCAGGGCGGGACGCAGCGCGGCGGCGCGGTTGGCGCGACAATGGGATTCAGCTACGCGGCGCAAGTGGTCGAGGTCAGCGTCGACGCTGAGACCGGAGAGATTCGCGTGGAGAAAGTCTGGGTGGCGCACGACTGCGGGTTTGCGATCAACCCGCTGTCCGTCGAGGGCCAGATTCAGGGCTCGGTGTGGATGGGGATGGGCCAGGCGCTCTGTGAGGAAACGCGCTACGAAAATGGATTGCCGCTGGCGGCGAATCTGCTCGACTATGCAGTGCCGACCATCGTCGAATCGCCGCCGATCGATGTCCATATCGTTGAAACGATCGATCCCAACGGACCGTTCGGGGCCAAGGAAGCAGGCGAAGGCTCGCTCTCCGGATTCCTGCCGGCGTTCGCCAATGCGGTCGCCAACGCAATCGGCGTGCGCTTCGTCGAGCTGCCAATCACGCCGGACAAGGTGCTGGAGGCGCTCGCCAAGCGGCGACGCGCCGCGCGCGTGGCAGTCGCCGAGCGGTCCTTGATGCAAGGGGCACAGTGATGGACGTCCTGCCGCCGATCGATCTCGTCCGACCGACTTCGATCGCCGAGGCCGTTCGTGCGCGGCTCGGCCATCCAGACGCACCTTATCTTGCCGGCGGGACCGACTTGATCGCCAACCTTCGTCATGGACTTGGGCAGCCCTCGGCGCTTATCGATATCGCCGGCATTCCCGAGCTCCGCGAAATCCGGACCGGCGGCGATGGCGTGTCGATCGGAGCGGCCGTCACCTTGCACGAGGTCGAACAGGATCCGTCGCTGCGCCGGAATTTTCCGATCCTGCCGCATGCGGCGGCGGCGGTCGCCGGGCCAGCGCATCGCGTCGTGGCGACCGTCGGTGGAAATCTGTGCCTCGACACGCGCTGCGTTTTCTACAACCAGAGCACCTGGTGGCGACAGAGCAACCGGTTCTGCCGCAAGTACAAAGGCGACACGTGTCACGTCGCGCCGACCGGAGAGCGTTGCCACGCCGCGTTCAGCGGCGATCTCGCGCCCGCCCTTCTCGTGCTCGGCGCCGAGGTGGATATCGCCGGGCGTGGCGGGATGCGACGCATTCCGCTTGCCGA
>CAZLYV010000024.1:10947-13655 GCA_964563665.1 uncultured Acetobacteraceae bacterium | reverse complement strand
TCGCCGATGCGCACGACGATTGCGCCGGCGCATTATCGCCGGCGCGTTGCCGCCGCGCTCGCGTGTCGGCTTGCGGCACGGCTTTACGCCGCGACAAGCGCCAGCTGAACCGCTCTTCGTGACCTCGCCAGAAACGAGCGAGACCGGCACCGCCGCAGGCTGTCTTATCGATATGTTCGGTGAAACTGCCCATGCCGTTGATGGGGTGCTAATGCATTAAAACGAATATCGATTTTGGTAATGTTTTGATGTTGACAAAGGATAAATACGTATTATAGTACTTATTTATGTGTTTAATGGTGCCAAGAGCGCTGCTTAGCGTCAAGCTTCCGTAGACTCTTGCCAACCCGGTAGACCCACGGGGGCACGCCGGCAAGCCCGTCGAACGCAGGGTGATGAGGAGGTTTGTCGAAATGCAATACAGCCGACACGTCGCGCGCACGCTTCATGACGAGCACTTGGCGACCCTCACGATGCTCGAAAAGCTCGAAGGTCTTTTGCGCCGCCACCCGCGCGATCAACCGCCCGACGCCAATGGCGTGGAGCTGAAGAATTTTCTGAGCAATTTCGTCTCCACCGTCAGGCAGGAGATGACGCCGCATTTCCGCTTTGAGGAAGACGAGCTCTTTCCCCTGCTCGCGGCACGCGGCGAGGCCGACATTGGCGGCTTACTGACAGAGGAGCACGCAACGATTCTCCCTGTCGGTGAGCGCATGGCGACGCTCGCCAATACGGGGCGGCGAGAAGGCTTTCAGGCGCCGGCCTGGAGCGAATTCCACCAGCTCGGGAACGAGCTGATCGAGCGATTGACCTCGCACGTCCACAAGGAGGAGATGGCGCTCGTTCCGATGCTCGAAGATCTGCTCGAGGATCAGGACGACTCGCGCCTGCTCGAGGTCTACGCGATGAATCGCTGATTAGCGCCGATCACGCCCGGAGGAATCCTCATGCCTCTCGACACTGATAAGCCGTCCATCCGCGCGCTTAATGCATCCGATCTCGAGCGCATCGTCGGCATCGACCACGAAATCATCGGTCGCTCGCGTCGCGGCTTTTTCCAGAAGCGCATGGCGGCGCTCGGCAAGAACCCTAACGCCTTCGTGGCGCTCGGCGTTTCCGTGGACAGGGAACTCGCCGGGTTCGTGCTTGGCCAGATCTTGGACGGCGAGTTCGGCGGGAAACATCCGGCCGCTCTGCTGGACGCCATCGCGCTCGATCGCAAGATGCGCGGGCGCGGGTTCGGACATCTGCTCATGGAACAATTTGTCGAATCGCTTCGGCAACGGGGGGTACGCGAGCTACGCTCCCAGGCCAATTGGGACAACCACGATCTATTGCGCTTCTTCGCCGCCAACGGGTTCACGCTCGCTCCGCGCTATATCGTCGAGCGGCCCGCAACGATAACCAATGCCTTCTAGGGTCACGAAACGCTAAAACGACGGAGGGACAGATCATGAGCGGAGCCACGCGGTCCAATATCGCCGTCACGCGCCAGGTGGTGACTGAACTCGATTACAGCGATCCCAGTGGCGACGATTTCGAGGCGCTGTCGCGTGACCGCATTCCCGTACGCTCCTTGGTCGCCGACGATCTGCCGGCGATCGTGGCGATCGACCGTCGCATCACTGGCCGCGATCGCACCCCTTACTACAAGCGCAAGATCGATGAGGCATTGGGCGAATCGGGCGTGCGCGTCTCGTTGGTTGCCGAGACCGGCGACTGGACGCTTGGTTTCATCATGGCCAGGGTTGATTATGGGGAATTCGGACAGACCGAGCCCGAAGCGGTAATCGACACCATCGGCGTCGATCCGGCGCACTCGCATCAGAATGTGGGCAGCGCCCTCATGTCGCAGTTGCTCGCCAACCTTTCGACGCTCAAGGTCGAGCGCGTACGCACCGAGGTGCCGTGGGACAATTTCGCGCTGCTCAATTTCCTCAACCGCTGCGGCTTTCTTCCCTCGCAACGGCTTTCCTTCTCGCGGCCGATTATCTGACCGGCGAGCGGTGATTCCCGCTGCTTCGCGCGGCCGAGCCGCCGCTCAGCCGTGCAGCTGCTTGTATTTTTCGATGAGCTGCTCGCGGCTTTCCGACCAATCCGGATTGGGCACGATGCAGTTTGCCGGGCAGACGAGCTTGCATTGCGGCTCGTCCTCGGCGCCGACGCATTCCGTGCAGCGCAGCGGATCGATATCGTAGATCGTGTCGCCCTGTTTGATCGCCTCGTTCGGGCATACTGGACGGCAAGCATCGCAATTCGTGCAGTCCGGGGTGATCAACAATGCCATGATCGAGCCTCCTCGATGCCGGTTCCTACGACGCCTTGGCGAGGCGAGTGAGCTGCTTCAGCTTCTCGTGCCGGAACGCGCCCCACAACGCGGCGCCGATCGCCCCGGCGTAGATCGAGTCGGGATGACTCTTCACCGGGACGTTCACCTTCTCCGTCGCCATGCACTCGCGCATGCATTCGATGAGACCCTCGTCGAGCGCCAGGCCGCCGGTCATGAGCACGGCGCCGTCGATCGAACCGGTGGTCTTGAGAAGCTTCGCCAGCCGATCGGCCATCGATGAATGAATCCCCTTGAGGATGTTCGGTCCCGAGATTCCGCGCGAGACCATGTTGATGACGTCGGTTTCGGCGAGCACGGCGCAGATGCCGCTTACCTTCTCCGGGTTGTCGGCTTTCTTCGACAGGCTGCCGATCTCGTC